>CAMNPM010000007.1 GCA_946548065.1 uncultured Prevotella sp.
GCCAGGAAACACCAGTCCCCTATTGGCGAGGGGCAACGATGATGACACCGAACATACTGCTGAACACCCTGCCGAAGGCCTTGGCTAGTTGCTGGCTGGAGGATAAAAAAGCCACAAAAGAAGCTGGAGCATCACTGCTACAGCTTTTACCAAATTCCAAAATAGTTACATGGATAACCCATGAACGCGTCGAGGTGACAGGACTCGAACCTGCGACAGCCTGGTCCCAAACCAGGAACGCTACCAACTGCGCTACACCTCGTTGCAAAGGGTTGTTTAACCTAAGCGGCTGCAAAATTACTAAAAATTTCGCAGCCGCCCAAATATTTTCGGAAGTTTTTTACTTGATAATGCCTTGTTCGACGAAGATTTTCTTCAATGCCACCACCGAGCGGTCGACTTGCTCCTTGGTATGGGTAGCCATCAGGGCATATCGCACGAGGGTGTCCTGCGGAGCACATGCGGGTGGAATGACAGGGTTGATAAACACACCGGCCTTGAAGGCGAGGGCGGTGACGAGGAAAGTCTTGTCAACATCGCGCACATACAGCGGGATGATGGGGCTCTCGGTGTCGCCAATCTCGAAGCCTTCTTCACGGAACCGCTTGAGAGCATATCGGGTGACATCCCATAGTGCTTCGATGCGCTCAGGCTCCTGCTGGATGATGTGCAGAGCCTCCATAGCGGCAGCAGTGGCTGCCGGGGTGTTGGAAGCCGAGAAGATGTAGGTGCGGCAGGTGTGGCGCAGGAAGTTGATGGTATCCCAGTCGGAAGCAATGAAACCACCGATAGAGGCCAGCGACTTCGAGAAGGTACCCATGATGAGGTCGACCTCATCGGTGAGTCCGAAGTGGTCGCACACTCCCCTTCCCTGACGTCCGAAGACTCCGATGCCGTGGGCCTCGTCGACCATGATGGAGCAGTTGTACTTGTGCTTCAGCTCTACAATCTCGGGCAGCTTGGCCAGATCGCCTTCCATGGAGAACACGCCGTCGACGACGATGAGCTTGATAGCCTCGTGGGGCAGCTTCTGGAGCACACGCTCCAGGTCCTCCATGTCGTTGTGCTTGTAGTGCAACTGCTTGGCAAACGAAAGACGACGACCGTCCACAATAGAAGCGTGGTCGCGATCGTCGCAGATAATATAGTCGTCCTTGCCTACTACCATAGCCAACACGCCCTGGTTGACGCTGAAACCAGTAGAGAAGCACAGACAATCGTCCTTGCCAATGAATTCTGAAATTTCTTTTTCCAACTGAACGTGCAGGTCGAGTGTGCCGTTGAGGAAACGGCTTCCTGCACAACCTGAGCCATATTTGTCGAGAGCCCGCTTGGCGGCATCGATGATACGCTGGTCGCCAGTGAGTCCTGTATAGGCATTAGAGCCGAACATCAGTACCTTGTGGCCTCCCATTTCAACCTCTGTTCCCTGCTTGCCTTCGATGGCACGGAAATAGGGATAAACGTCAGCCTCCATATACTTCTGCGGCTCACGATAGTGCTTGTACTTTTCTTGTAATTGTCCCATATTTAATAGGTGTAGTCTTAACTACATTGAGTTTATAGGCTGCAAAGTTACACATTTTTTATGAAATAGTGCAAGAAAAAGCAAAATATTTTGTATTTTTGCAGCGACAATGAGAAGTATTGAACATATCACATTCATCGTGAACCCAAAATCGGGTACACAGAACAAGGAGAGCATGCCCGCCCAGATAGCCTCGCTGATAGACGGTGAGCGCTTCGAACACGAGGTGGTGTTCACTGAGTATGCCGGCCACGCCACGCAGATAGCCACCCAGTGTGCCAAGCGCGGCGACGACATCGTGGTGGCGGTAGGCGGCGACGGCACAGTGAACGAGGTGGCCCGCGCCCTGGTGCATACTCAGACGGCCCTGGGCATCGTGCCGTGCGGCTCGGGCAACGGGCTGGCCCGACACCTGTGCATCCCGATGGACGTGCAGAAAGCCCTGCGCATCATCAACCAGGCGCAGATAGAGGCTTTCGACTATGGGGTCATCAACCAGCAGCCTTTCTTCTGCACCTGCGGCATGGGGTTCGACGCGTTTATATCGCTGAAGTTTGCCGAGGCCGGCAAGCGCGGTCCCATCACCTACGTAGAGAACGTGCTGAAGGAGGGACTGAAATACAAGCCCGAGACCTACGAGATCATGGATGATAACGGTACGCAGTCGTACAAGGCTTTCCTCATAGCCTGTGCCAACGCGTCGCAATACGGCAACAATGCCTATATCGCCCCCGGTGCAACAATGAAGGACGGACTGATGGATGTCATTATCATGGAACCCTTCGATGCGCTGGAGGCTCCGCAGATTGCTGCCGACCTGTTTATGAAGACGCTGGGCAACAACTCGAAAATCAAGACGTTCCGCACCAACCACGTGACCATCCGCCGCAAGGAGCCCGGCGCGATACACTATGACGGCGACCCTATTACGACAAACCGCAACATCGACGTACACATAGAGCATCTGGGCATTCGCATCGTGACCAACCCTGAGGCTGCCGAAGACCCGGCACAGCCCAACCAACTGCTGAATGCTTTCAGCGACTTCTTTAATAATATAAATAATGTACGCGAGGACATAGGCAAGGATATTGAGAAGGGAAGCCGCAGGATACAGGCCATCAACAAGTTGCTGCTGAGGAAACTGAGAAGCTGAGAGGCAATAAGAGCTAAGAATTAAGAGTAAAGAACAAAGAGGAGTGGAAGGTGAGTTATTGATGGTAGTTGCTGTTGTGCTGGCGGCTGTCGGATGGGCTGGTTGGCGCATATTTAGGGTGCTGCGAGGCGATTCTGACCCCTGTAAACGGTGCGAGCTGAAAAAAAACTGCAAAAAATTTGGTCAGTCCAAATAAAATGATTACCTTTGCATCCGCAAATTTGATTTGGTGCCTTGGATGAGTGGCTTAGTCAACGGTCTGCAAAACCGTCTACGGCGGTTCGAATCCGCCAGGCACCTCTCAAAAAAAGAAAACTCTCAGACGCAACGTCTGAGAGTTTTTTTGATGCCTTACCTTGAAGCTCTTAAAGGTTGAGACTCTTCTTGATAGCTTCGATGCGCTCCAAGGCTGCATTGGTGCAACGCTCATAGCATCCGGCACACTTGAAGGAAGGATCCTTGATTTCGCAGTAGAACTTGATCTTAGGCTCAGTACCAGAAGGACGTACGCTGATCTTGGTACCATCCTCGCAGAACCACTGCAGCACGTTGGCCGTGGTGGGCATGTTGATCTTCTCCACCCTGCCGTCGGCATACTTGGCCTCCAGCGTCTGATAGTCCTTCCACAGGCAGATAGGAGCACCACCCAGTTCCTTGGGAGGATTGTTACGGAAGTCGGCCATCATCTGCTTAATCTCGTCGGCACCGCTCTTGCCGGGCTTCACCACGTTGATGGTGACCTCCTTCGAGAAGCCATACTCGGCATAGATGTCCATCAGCAGGTCGTAGAGTGTCTTGCCGTTATCCTTGGCCCAGGCTGCAATCTCGCAGATGAGGCAGATAGATGCGGGGGAGTCCTTGTCGCGAACCTTGTCGAAGGGCAGGAAGCCGAAGCTCTCCTCGCCACCGCCAATATACTTCTTCTTGCCCTCAGAGATGCGGATCTCGTTGGCAATCCACTTGAAGCCGGTATAGCAGTCGCGCAGCTCTACGCCATTCTTCTTGGCAATCTCGGCAATGACCTCGGTGGTGACGATGGTCTTCACCAGGAACTCGTTGCCCTTGAGCTGGCCAAGCTTCTTCTTGTTGGCGATGATATACCATGAGAACATCATACAGGTCTGGTTGCCGTTCAGGATCTCCCACTCGCCCTTCGGGTTGCGGCAGACGATGGCCAGACGGTCGGCATCGGGGTCGGAGGCAATCACGAGGTCGGCATTGAGGCGTGTACCAAGCTTCATGCCCAGGGTCATAGCCTCAGCATTCTCGGGGTTGGGGCTGACGACGGTGGGGAAGTTGCCGTCGATAACCATCTGCTCAGGCACTACATGGATGTTCTGGAATCCCCAAGAGCGCAGAGCCTCTGGAATGATGACGCGACCCGTTCCGTGCATGGGCGAATAGACGATGTTAAGGTCTTTGTGGCGCAGGATGACATCCTGGTCGACCATAGCTTCCTTGACAGCCTGCAGGTAGTCCCAGTCCATCTCGCCACCGATAATCTCGATAAGCTCCTTGTTGCCCTCGAACTTGACATCCTCAATCTTCACCTTGTTCACCTCGTCGATGATACCCTTGTCGTGTGGAGCCAGCACCTGAGCACCGTCGTCCCAGTAGGCCTTGTAGCCGTTGTACTCGCGGGGATTGTGTGAGGCGGTGACGTTGACACCGGCCTGAGCCCCCAGCTGACGGATGGCGAACGAGATTTCAGGAGTGGGTCGCAGGCTCTCGAAGAGATAAACCTTGATGCCGTTGGCCGAGAAGATGTCGGCTACCGACTCGGCAAACATGCGTCCGTTGTTGCGGCAGTCGTGTCCCACCACTACAGAGCACTGCTTGCCGGGGAATGCCTTGAGGATGTAGTTGGCAAATCCCTGAGTGGCCATACCTACGATGTACTTGTTCATGCGGTTGGTTCCGGCACCCATGATGCCGCGCAGACCACCGGTACCGAACTCGAGGTCCTGATAGAAAGCATCGATGAGAGCGGTTTTGTCAGGATTGTCCAACATAGCCTGAACTTCCTTGCGTGTCTCCTCGTCAAAGGCTGGAGAGAGCCATTCTTTTGCACGTGCTTCGCACTGAGCAATAAGCTGAGCGTTATTTTCCATAAATTTAAATTAGTAATTAGTTTTAGATACAATCATATTTATTACGCAAAGATACTGACTTTCTTGCAAAAATCAGTATCTCAGCATCACATTTTTATATTTTTTAATTATTTAGATTATTTCATCTTCCTCATCATCTTGTCAATCTTGTCGAACTGTCGCCCCATATTCAGGTTGAAATAGATGCGGTAAAGTGCAGGTGCCCACCGGCGCTGGTCGTCAGGAGCCAGCCGCTGATAGTTCTCCATATAGGGTCGTGCCAGCTGGTAGAGCTGTTGCAGACGGTCGCGGTTGCGGCGAGGTTCGTTCTGCTCCTCCAGCATCAGGGCTTTGTTCAGATAGACCATTGCTATATTATAATAAGGTTCGGGCAGGGTGTCGTTCAGCTCGATAAGACGCTGGCTGGTGGCGATGCACGAGTTGTCCTGATTGAGGTTGAGCTGGGCCACCGACTTGGCCAGCAGGAAGAGCTGATTGTCGGGATTGACCTTCAGTCCGCGGTCGGCAATGGCCAGTACGGAGTCGGGCATCATGTGGGCCGTGTACCAGTCGGCCAGACGGGGGAAGAAGTATGGATGCTGCGGAAACTCGCTCATGCCGAGGCGCAGGGTGGCCACCATGGCCGAGTCCTGGTCGAACCTGTGGTCAGCCAGGTAGGCCGAGTCCTTGGGCCAGCGATAGGCCTCGCACATATATTGAAGCACATATTCGCGCTTTGACGAATCGCGCAAGGCCACATCGGCATAGCGCAAGACAGAGTCTGGACGCTGCAGCATATATCCGCTCAGCGTAGCCCAGTAGGCAACCTGTGGCATGATGCTGTCGCGGACACCGTAGTCATAGCCGCTGAAGAGGGGTTGGCTGCCAGTGTCGAGATAGGTGCTGAAGAATCCGTAGGACTTGTCGTAGTCGGCCTTGCGATACTGATAGATACCGCCGCTGTAGAGGTTATGGCGCAGGACATTGAGCTGTTCAGCATGACGCTTGCGATAGTCGGGGCGCACCCTACCCTTCTTGTCGGGACGGGCATCGACGGAGTCGAGCGACTCGGCCACCTGGTACATACGCCGTATCAGACCAAAGAACTGGGCCGTGTCGTACTTCTGCTTCAGATACAGCTTCTCGTTGGCAGCCTCGTACTGGGCCACTACCGAACGATACCACATGAGATATATCTTCTTATTGGCACGATGCTCGGGATTCTGTAGAAGACCGACCATCAGCTTCTCGGCCTTGTCGAAATCCTTGCCGCTCTTGAGATAGGCCTCAGCCTGGTTGAGTTCCTTCTTCTGCGCTGCAGCACACAGGGCGAGCAACAAGCTACAAATAATGGTGATTATCCTTATCTTCATACCTTAATATTGATTCATAAAAACAGTCTGCAAAGTTAATGCAAATTGCGGAAATAAAAAAATAAATTGAAATTAATTTTGCATTTCGAGTACTTATTCGTACCTTTGCAAAAGAATTAAGACAAGACAAACCGCATGAGATATTTATGTCTTACGTTAGTCCTATGGCTGGCCTTGGTCTTGGGTGTGCAAGCACAGCAGCAGGGAAATGATTCCAGAGTCTATTCAGCGGAACACCCGCTGATATATGAGGACGTGTGGGACTTATGGCCCTACTCCTACCTCAACGAGCGCGGTGAGCCCGAAGGGTTCAACGTAGACCTGATACGGCTGCTGATGAAAGAACTAGACATTCCCTTTGCCATCAAGATGAAGCCCTCGGCAGAAGCCTTCCGCGACTTGAAGGAAGGCAAGTCGGACCTGATGCTGGGACTGGCAGTGGGCTTCCACGACGAGTTCGGCCACTACTCGAAGAATGCCGTGACGCTGTTCACCCAGAGCCTGGTGCGTCCGAAGTCTATGCCGCTAAGGATACAGCGCTTCCACGACCTGAGCAAGGAACAGGTGACGGTGAACGACAGTTCGCTGGCCCACCACCTGATGATAGAATACGGCTGGGGCATGAACGCCAAGCCCGTGGAGGACATGCGTGAGGCTATCCAGCAGGTGAGTGCAACAGGCGAGGGACAGATACTCTGGAACACGCTATCGCTGAAGTGGCTGATGCGCAGATACCATACAGACAATCTGGAGCTGACACCCGTCAACATGCAGCACGGACAGTATAAGTTCATGTCGAACGACACCCGTTTGCTGGAGCTGCTTGACAAGACCTATACACAGCTCTATGCCGAGGGAAGGATTACACCCCTGCAGGACAAGTGGTTCTACCCGGAGCGCGAGGAGCAGTTTGCGGAGCCTTGGATGTGGTACACTATCGGCATCATCGCCCTGGTGTTGCTGCTGATGAGCATCTACGGCATTACCTACCGTGTGCAGGCCCGCCGTCTGACACAACTGAACCAGAAAAACAACAAGCGGCTGGCACTGATCATGGAAACCAGCCATGTGCACATCTGGACCTACAACGTCAAGACCCACCAGTTTGCCTGGCGCAACGAGAAGGGACAGGTGACTTACGAATACTCGATGGAGGAGTTCTCGCAGCGCTATGCCCCAGAGGACTTCCTGAAGCTGAGGGACGCGCTGGACCAGCTGACGCGACAGCAGAAAGACCAGCAGAAGGACATCGTGCTGGAGCTGAAGGCCAAAGACAGTGAGGAAGGCGACACGGAGATACGCGACTATTATATTGTGCTCTCCGTGCTGGAGCGCGACAAAGACGGCAACACCGCCATTATCCTGGGCACCAAGAAAGACGTCACCGAAGAGCGCCGCCAGCAGCGTCTGTCGGACGAGCGCACACTGCGCTACTGGTCGATATTCTACACGCCAATGGTGGGCATCGTGCTCTTCAACAAAGCAGGAGAGCTGGTGAACATCAATCCCAAGGCCTGCGAACTGTTCAAATGCGACGCAGAGGAAATCATCGACCGCCACCCCACTATGGACAACCTGTTCCAAACAGGCAGTCTGAAACCAGAAGAGGCCGACGGATTCCACTCTGCCTTGACAGGAACCACCTGTATGGAATATCAGCTGATGACCGTACAGGACGACTCCAACGAACTGCTGGGCGTGTTTGCCATCTGTCAGGACATGAGCTTGCGCATCAAAGGCATGAGACAGCAGCAGCAGGAGAAGCAACAGTTAGAGGACGTACGGCAGGTGCTGCAGGAATACGACAAAAACATTGCGTACGTGCTGAGCCAGCCCGACTTAAGACTCGTCAGTTATTCACCCACAGAACATCTGCTGACCATCTTCCGCACCAGCGACCAAGTACAGCATGCCCTGACGCAGACACGCTGCATGACGCTGGTGGACGACCGTTCGAAAAAGGTGGCCATGCGCATGTTGAACGACATGGATGACAGGCAGGACAAAGACATACAGGCACATATACACACCACCCTGCGCACCAAAGGGCTACAGCTATGCATGGACTTCGACCTGATGCCCATACACGACGGACAAGGCAGCGTGACCGAATACTGGGGACTGCTGAGAGACCTTAGCGAACGCTGCTCGATGACCATGCAGACAGAACGGCTGATGGCCAAGGTACAGGAGGTGGAGCAAACGAAGAACAGCTTCGTGAAAAACATGATCCAGGAAATCAAGATTCCCATGGACACCGTGACCAGCTACGTGGCACAGCTGGGCGACACCCAGCCGGCAGAGGGCGAAGAGGCTATGAGGCAGGGAATACTCGAAAACTCGGACTATCTGCTGCACCTGATAGACAACATCCTATACCTGTCGAGGCTGGAGGCACACATGGTGGAGATTCGCCGTCAGCCGTGCGACTTTGCCGAGGTGTTCGAGTCGCTGTGCGCCAAAGGATGGACCAGATACCAAAACAGCGAAACGCGCTATGTGGTAGAAAGTCCCTATTCGCAACTCACCGTGGACATAGACCCGGAGAATCTGGGACATGCCTTGGAACAGCTGACAGCCAATGCCGCACAGCACACCCGCCAAGGTGTGGTGAAGGCACGTTACGAGTATATCGGACGACGACTCATCATCTCGGTGGATGACACCGGTGAGGGCATCCCTTCCGAAGCACTGAAACAACTGCAAGAGCGCGACAACAGCAAAGCCCACCCCTCCAAGGGACTGGGACTGGCTATCTGTCAGGAACTGGTGAAGCAGATGGACGGCACCATCGACATCAACTCGGAGGTGGGTTCAGGCACTACCGTCTACATCACCATACCTTGCACAGCAACGGCACTCAAGCGAAAGGCCATCACGACCAGCGCATAACCAACAAAACGAGCTAAGAAGAATGAAACCGACAAGATATATAGGACTGCTCATGACACTGCTGACAACGCTGCCACTCTGGGGACAGCTGAGCCGCAGATACAATGCCTCACACCCACTGGTCATCGTGTGCGACTGGGACAAGCCGCCCTATGAGTTCCTCGACGACAAGGGAGAACCTGCTGGTTCGAATATCGACGTGATGACACGCATCCTTACCGACATGGGCGTACAATACCGCTTCGTGATGAAAGAGTGGAGCAACGCCACCAAGACCTTTGAGCGCAAAAAAGCCGACCTGATATTCTGCAATGTCAACCGATTCAAGGGCAATGGATTCTACTCCACACAAATCATCAACTACAACCGAGTGAGGGTAGCGATGACCAAGGATACGACCGACATCATCAGCATCAAGACGCTGGAAACAGAAGGTGTGGTACTGAAGGCAGGCGACTATACGGCCATGTATTTCAAGGATATAGACTCAGCCCAGATGAGCCGGATAGAATACCAGTCGCCCAAGGTAGCCCTGACGGGACTGAAGGCAGGCGACAACAAATACTTCGTATGGGGCGAGGAACCGCTGAAGTGGAAAATCAAGAAGCTCAACCTGGAAGGCATCTACCTGAACGACGTGAGCATTCCCGTCAGCGAGGTACATATCATCGGTCGCGACAAGGAACTCATCGACCAGATTGACGACCACTACTCACGACTGAAGCAGAGCGGCGAGCTGGAAGCGATGCTCAACAAGTGGTTCCACCCCGAAAAGGTGACCACCACTACCCCGCCCTACATATTCTACAGCCTGCTGGCGCTCGTACTGCTGGGCGCACTCATCATCTTTTTCAACCGACTAGCGAGAGCACACGTAAGAAATGCTACGCGCAAATCGACCGAGCTGAACGAGATGATGTTCAAGGCACTGCACATGGGCAACTACCAAGTGATGGAATACAGCATCAAGGACAACCGCTTCACCAACAGCAACGGCAGCAACATCCTGCCCGAAAAGGGGTTGACCCTTGAGGAGTTCACACATCGCATACACCCCGACCAGCGCGCCGAATTTGAACATAAGATGAAACAGCTGCTGACAGGACGTGAGCGAAGGTTTGAACTGAACAAGCGGTGGAATGCCGGAACCGATGAAGCTCCTCAGTGGCTGAACCTCAACGGACACGCCATCTCCGAGCTGAACGAGGACGGACATCCTGCCTATGTGGTGAATGCCATTCACGACGTCACCCACGAGGTGGAAGAAGACCAGGCAGCGCGCGAACTGGTGAGGAAATACGACAAACTGGCAAACATGCCGTTTGTTGGCGTCTCGTTCTACGATCAGAACGGGTGGCTCATCAAACTGAACGACTCGATGAAGAAGCTCACCAACATCAAGGACGATAACCCGGAGACACGACGCTTCTGGGAAACTGTATGCTTGTTCGACGTACCCTTGTTCCACGAACTGGTGACCAAGGATACTACCGACGACATCATGGTCTGCCAGCATATGCTGTATCCGGAACTGGGAATCGACAAATACATAGAACTGCAGATCATGCCCCTGTTCAATGCCGACGGCAATGTGGCAAACTACTTCATTTCGGCAACAGACCATACCAGCGAACACCACTACGACTACGAAACCCACTGCAGGAAGAAAGACAAGGCCCTGATAGGCAGAATGATTGGACACAGGCGTGAACAGCTGAAATACCTCTTGGAACGGAGCGATAGATACCTGATGACGACCGACCCCTACCAATGTCAGCAAACCTACTTCCGCCTGCCAGGCGAACCGATTGCCGTAGACTGCAAGAACCGCATGCTGCGTCCCCAGCTGACACCAGTGAACGACGAGCAGGGCAACATTATAGGCTTTGAAGGTATAGTGACAGACATCACCGACCTGGAAAATACACGCAGAAAACTGCAGGAGACAGCTGAGCGAGCAGAGCAGAGCGTACAGCTGAAGAGCGGCTTCATGGCCTCGATGACCCATGAGCTGAGGACTCCGCTGAATGCCATCGTGGGATTCACAGGCATACTGGAACACCTGGACAATGCTGAAGAGCGGCAGGAGTACGTACGCATCATACGCAACAGCAGTGACATGCTGCAACGACTGATCAACGACATCATCGAAGCCTCGTCGATGACCGACGGTCCGACGAGCATCAAACTGGAGAAAGTCGACTTTGTGCAGGCTTTCGAAGATATCTGCCTCACGCTGGAACAGCGTATTCAGAATCCGGCTGTTGAATTCATCAAGGACAATCCCTGCCAGAGCCTTACCCTGCTGGTAGATATTGAACGCATCCAACAGGTGCTGACCAATTTTGTGACCAATGCAGTCAAGTTCACCCAAAAAGGACACATCCGCGTAGGATACCGTATGGAGGACAAAGGACTGACCGTCTATTGTGAGGATACGGGATTAGGCATCCCGCCGGAAAAGCAAGAACAAGTGTTTGAGCGTTTTGTGAAACTGGATGAGTTTGTGCAAGGCACGGGAATGGGTCTGGCTATCTGCAAGGCTATTGCCGAGCGCTATGACGGCAAGATAGGCGTGAAGAGTGAAGGTAAAGACAAGGGGAGCACATTCTGGATGTGGATGCCCTGTGAAGAGTTTGCTGCCGACTAAGAGGGACAGCAGGAGAAATATTAACAACAAAGAAGAACAGAGATGAAAGATATGAGAAAAATATTTGCTGTGCTGGCAGCAGTAGTGCTGCTGACCGGATGTCAGGAAACGATGGACGAACGCTGTGCCAGAGAGGCACGTGAATATACGGAAAAGAAATGTCCCGTACAGGTTACCACAGGGGTGATGATGGACAGTCTCGTATACGAAGCTTCCACCCGTACGCTCGTCTATTACTATACGGTAGAAGGTGTGCTGGACGATGCCGAGGCACTAAGGACCCACAACCTGCGCGGCATGTTGCTCAAAGAGCTGAGAAACTCGGCCAACATGAAGGACTATAAGGAAGCGGGCTACAACTTCAGATACGTCTATTGGTCGACAAAAGAAAACGGAGCGCAGCTCTTCGAGACTACGTTCCGCCAAAAAGACTACCAGTAAAGCCTGGGAGATATTACATCTCCTCGGGCTTCATATTAGTATAGACGGTCTGGACATCGTCAAAGTCCTCCAGCTTCTCCACCATCTTGTCGATGGTTTCACGCTCCTCAGGAGTGACATCCTTCAGGTCGTTAGGAATGCGGGTGAACTCGGCACCGGTAACCTCAAAGCCGCTCTCCTCCAGGTGTTTCTGAATGGCAGCAAACGATGAGGGGTCGCCATAGATGGTGATGCTCTGCTCCTCTTCATCCTCATCATACTCGTCTTCTACACCAAAGTCGATGAGGTCAAGAATCATCTCATCCATATCCAGGCCTTCCTTCTTCTTGAAGGTGAACACAGCCTTGTGATCGAACAAGAACGAAAGTGAACCTTGTGTGCCAAGGTTACCGCTGAACTTGTTGAACACCGAACGCACGTCACCCACAGTACGGGTAGTATTGTCGGTCAGCGTCTCCACGAAAATGGCAATACCGTGAGGACCATATCCCTCATAATTCACTTCCTTGTAGTCGGCATGGTCCTTACCCATAGCGTTCTTGATGGCACGCTCGATATTATCCTTCGGCATGTTCTCACGCTTGGCGTTGGCAATGCAGGCACGAAGTGCAGGATTCATGTCCGGGTCAGGACCGCCAGCCTTCACGGCAATGGCTATCTGCTTACCAATCTTTGTGAATGTCTTGGCCATGTGGCCCCATCTCTTCAGCTTTGTAGCTTTGCGATACTCAAATGCTCTTCCCATTTTAATTTACTATTTGACAATTTACTATTTACTATTTTAACGGAGTTCAGCACCTAACTTCTGCTTCAGACTGGTGATGAGCTTATTCATGATGGCTTCAATCTGTTTGTCGCCCATCGTCTTCTCTGCATCCTGAAGGATAAAGTTGACAGCATACGACTTCTTGCCTTGAGGCAGCTTGTCGCCCTCATAGACATCAAACAGCTCAACCTTCTTCAGCAGTTTCTTCTCTGTCTGGCGGGCTATCTCCTCAATCTGTGCGAACTCAACGTTCTTGTCGATCAACAATGCTAAGTCGCGGCTCACGGCAGGATACTTGGGAATGTCCGTGAATTCCACCTTCTGCTTGCGAATTACCTTCATCAAGGCGGTCCAGTTCAGCTCGGCATAGAAGACGGTGGTATCGATACCAGCCTGCTTCTGCATCTTCTTGCTGAGGATGCCAAGCTCGACGAGCTGCTTGCCACCACGATTCTCGATGGTGAGACCCGAGACGAAGATGGGATTCTGCGACTTCTTGCGTACCAGCATACCCGGCTGGACACCGATACGGGCCAGAATATTGTCGACATGTGCATCGAGCTCGGCAAACGAGGTCTGCTCGTCAGCATGCGCCCAAGAGCCTTCCACGCGCTTACCGGTCATCCACAACGCCATGTGATACTGTTCCTTATAGGCCTGCATGGGATCGTCGTCGTTCTTCTTCTCAGGTGAGAAGTGATAGACATTGCCAAACTCGAAGAAACGGCAGTTGCCATTCTTGCGGTTGGCGTTGTGGGCAATGCTCTCCAAACCGCCATACAGCAATGTAGCGCGCATCACATTCAGATCGCTCGACAGCGGATTCATGATGTGTACCAGCGTCTCGTTCTGTGCTTCGTCGTAATAGGATGACTTACTGAGCGAATTATTCAGTATCTCGTTGAAACCGGCTCCTACCAGCTGCTCGCTCACCAGATTGGCCAGCTTGTGCTTCTGGTCTTCCTCGCCCTTGATGACAAGCGACGATTTCAACTGGGTGGGTATCTCTACATTGTTGTAGCCGTAGATTCGAAGAATGTCTTCCACCACATCGCAGGGACGGGTCACGTCAACACGGTAGGCAGGCACCTCAATCTCCAACGCCTCAGCGGTCTCGCTCAGGACCTTCATCTCCAGTGAGGTCAGAATACTCTTGATAGTATCAGCAGGTATCTCCTTACCAATCAACTGGTTGACGTACTGATATTCGAGTGTTACCTTGGGATTCTCCATCTTCACAGGATAGACATCCTTGATGTCCATCGACACCTTTCCTCCAGCCAGTTCCTTACACAACTGAGCTGCATACTTCAGGGCTTCGATGGTGCCATTGGGGTCTACGCCGCGCTCGAAACGGAACGAGGCATCGGTAGAGAGTCCGTGCCGACGGGCTGACTTGCGAATCCAAGTGGGATGGAAATAGGCCGACTCCAACACGACATTCTTGGTGGTCTCGTAGGTCCCGCTGCCCTTGCCACCGAAGACACCAGCAATACACATGGGGTCTTCAGCATTGCAGATGGCCAAGTCGCGGTCGGACAGCTTATGCTCCACCCCATCGAGAGTCTGGAACGGAGTACCCTCGGGCATCGTCTTGACCACAATCTTATGACCTTTCACCATGTCGGCATCAAACGTATGCAGAGGCTGACCAAGAGCCATCATCACATAGTTGGTGATGTCTACAATATTATTAATAGGACGCAGGCCTATCACATTCAGTTTCTCCTTCAGCCACTCCGGACTTTCCTTCACCTCGCAGTCGGTAATGCTCACACAAGCATAGCGTCGGCAGGCCTCGGTATTCTCAATCTCAACCTCTATGGGCAGATTGTGGTTGTCGACCACGAGGTCGGCAGTTCCCGGGCGGTGCATTTCCGTCTGATAGCCATTCTGCTTCAGCCAGGCATAGAGGTCGCGCGCCACACCCCAGTGCGACAGCGCATCGGCACGATTAGCTGTGATGTCAACCTCTATCAGCCAGTCGCTTTCCAGATGGTAGTATTCAGCAGCGGGAGTACCCACTACAGCATCGTCGGGCAATACGATGATGCCGTCATGACTGGTGCCAATGCCTATCTCGTCCTCGGCACAAATCATACCCAGCGACTCTACACCGCGAAGCTTTGACTTCTTGATGACAAATTCCTTGTCACCATCGTAGAGCACACAGCCCAGGTCGGCGACAATCACCTTCTGGCCCGCAGCCACATTAGGAGCACCGCACACAATCTGCTGCGGTTCGCCCTTGCCCAGATCAACGGTAGTGACATGCAGGTGGTCAGAGTCCGGGTGCATCTCGCAAGTCAGCACCTTTCCCACATAAAGTCCTTTCAATCCTCCCTTGATACTCTGTACTTCTTCGAGGGCATCGACCTCAAGACCGGTCGATGTCAGCGCATCGCAAACCTGTTGCGGTGTAAGGTCAAAGTCGACGTACTCCTTCAACCATTTATAAGATATATTCATTGCGCAATAACTGTTAATTTCGAAAATCGGCCACAAAGGTACAAAAAAGCGCGCACAATACAAAATAAATTTCAGAAAAATAAGGGTATGACCTCCAGTGGCCATACCCTTGTTCGTTCATTTCGTTTAGTCTTCCTCAGGCGTAATGAGTTTGTATCCCTTGCCGTGAATATTGATAATTTCAATCTGGGGATCGTCTTTCAGGTGCTTGCGCAACTTGGTGATATAGACATCCATCGAGCGCGCATTAAAGTAGTTGTCGTCTATCCAGATGGTCTTCAGTGCAAAGTCGCGCTGCAGTATTTCGTTGGCATGTGCGCAGAGCAGCCCCAGCAGCTCGTTCTCCTTAGTGGTGAGCTTGGTCTGCTTCTCACCTATGCTGAGCAGCTGCTTCTGGGTGTCGAAGATGAAGTTGCCGATATGATATACGGAGCTCTCGCGGTTTTTCTTGCCCCGTACACGACGCAGGATGGCCTCCACGCGGAACACCAGTTCCTCCATGGAGAACGGTTTGGTGATATAGTCGTCGGCACCAATCTTGAAACCTTCCAGGATGTCCTCTTTCAGTGTCTTGGCAGTGAGGAAGATAATGGGGATGTCCGGACTGGCCTGCCGTATTTCCTGTGCCAGCGTAAAACCGTCTTTCACAGGCATCATCACATCAAGGATGCAGATATCAAACTTAGTCTTGAGGAAAGCCCGATAGCCAGCTTCACCATCGGCACAGAGCTCGGCGGCATAGCCTTTGGCTGCAAGGTACTCACGCAACAGCATTCCCAGGTTCTCATCGTCTTCGCAAAGAAGAATTTTCAGTTTCTCGTCCATAACCTAATAAATTTACAATTCGACAATATTTTTATTTACTATATATTCTATTATTTCTATTCTTCCTTCATTACCGGCAGCATGATAGTAAACTTGGTGCCTTTACCCACCTCGCTCTCTGCCCTTATCTCGCCCTGGTGCAGGTCTATCACCTTCTTGACGTAGGCCAGTCCCAGACCAAAGCCTTTCACATCGTGCTTGTTGCCCGTGTGTACACGGTAAAACTTCTCGAATATCTTCTTCAGGTTCTCCTTCTTGATTCCCTGCCCGGTATCTCTGATGGAGAGGCAGAGGTGGTTGTGCTCGTCGTTCCAAGTGCGGATGTATATATCCAGCGGCTCATCCTGTCTGCGATACTTCACCGCATTGTCTATCAGGTTGGTAATGGCATTCTGGAAGTGTACCTCATCGGCGTAGATGCCTGAGTCCACAGCCTCTATCTGTGTATATATCCTGCCCCCCGTGTGCTCCACGCGCAGCGTAAACGTCTGGGCGATCTGCTCTACCATCTCGTTCAGGTCGAGCTCTTTCTTCTTGAATACCACGCTCTTCTTGTCGAACATTGACATCTGCAGCACTTTCTCCACAAGGAACCTGAGTCGCTTCGACTCGTCGCCGATGACCTGCCCCAGGTGCCTGGTCATCTGCTCCGACTTCGTCACCGACTCGTCGTTCATCATCTGGGCGGCCAGCGAGATAGAGGCAATGGGCGTCTTCAGCTCGTGCGTCATGTTGTTGATAAAGTCGTTCTTGATCTCTGAGTAGCGCTTCTGTCGGAATATGACTACGATGGTAAAGACGAAGGTTACCAGCAGCACGATGGTGAATATGATACTGGGTATCATGAACCTCACGCTGGAGAATATATATTTGCTCATCTCGGGAAAGTGAATCTTGACGATGCCCATCTTCGACTGCGGGTCGTTGCGAAACAGATACTGGCTGTAGCTGTACTGTTCGCCCTCGCCGGAGTAGTCAGGACAGCGGTACACCTCGCGCCCGTCGGCAGTCGACACCACAAGGTGGTATGGTATGTTGACCCCGTTGTTCTGCAGCTCGTTGCGGATGTCTTGGTCGAGCGAGCGGAAGTTAACGCGCTCCCTGAGAGGCTTGTCGCTGGCTGTGTACAGTATTTTGTACACCACCTCGTCGAGCAATGCTTTCTGGTACACATAGCGGTTGCGCACTATCTCCTGCATCGACTTCACGGCATCGGCCAGCGAGTTCTTGTCCCTGCGCAGGATCATGGCCTTAGGCACCGTAGAGGGTTTCATCTGGAAGGCCTTCACCTGAAACGAAGAGTATACCGTACCGTCGTCGGCAGCAACGGCAAACTGGCGACTGTGCTTGATGGTTCCACCAATGCCATCGACCGTTACTGAGTCTGAACTGAATGCGCGACGCTCTGTCTCGTTGACATCCTTCTCCAGATAGCGCAGCGTTTCGTTCACCTCCAGGTTATGCGAGGCCTGGTACAGCGAACGGTTGACACTCTCGTCAAACTGTTCCTTCTTCATCTTCACCATCTCCTCGACATACGAGAACTGCAGGTAAAGCAGGGCCAGGAACGAGAATCCCATGATGACGGCGATAATCCAAATGGTAGACTTCTTCATAAAAGCAAAACTTCTTCTTAACGAGTGCAAAGTTAGAACTATTCTCGTTAAGAAGAAGCTGTTTCGTTAATTATTTCCGTTAATTTTAACGACTTTAACAGAATTGGAGCGTTTTAATTAAAAATGCATACTTATATCCACACCCATCTGGAACGGATTACCTCTTTGGGCGAAGTAGAGCGTCTGGCCTCCGAAGTTACTGTCGATGGCAAAGGTGTTGTAGTTGGTATTGGTCAGGTTGCGCGCCCAGACCGAGACGGTCACTGGCGACAGATCAGCATCGACATGTGCTCCCAGGACCGCATAGAACTTCTGTCCGTAGCTGTTGGCGGCATCCCAGTATGTCTTGCCCTGCGCACGAACGTTCATACCTACCGTCAGGCTGCGCAAGGCTGCACCGCCTATGTCGAAGCGATAGTCGGCATTGGCTGCCAGCGTATGCTGAGGCACGTAAGGCACATAGTTTTTGCTGTAGTCGACGGGTTCCAGGTTGCTGCCTACACGTACGCTGTCGAGATAGTCCTTGAACTTGGCACGGGTGTATCCGTAGCTTACGCCCCAGTTCATGTGATTGTCGAAGGCACTACCCCTAAGTGTTGCCTCGATACCGCAGCTGTAGCTCTTACCGGCATTGACCATAGCGCGTCCGAAGCCATACTGCGAGGCAAAGACCGACAGCTGCTGGTTGCTAATCTGCACATAGTAGGTTGAGAGGTCCAGATGAAGCATGTTTTCAAAGAGGTTCAGGTGCGTTCCGAACTCTATGTTCCACGACTCCTCGGGTTTGTACTCTATGGTCTTGCGTATGTTGGCATAGGCATTTTCGTCGTGGGCAATATCCATATCGGCACGTGCCGACTGGGCGTTGCTGCTGAGCTCCGACTGCAGGATGTCGCTGAACATCTGCACATTGAATCCGCCAGCACGGTAGCCTTTCGACACGAGGGCATAGACGTTGCTGCCCGACTGTCCGAGACGGTAGGTAAGTCCGAACTTGGGCAACAGCTGGCGGAAGGTGGCCTTCTCGCAATGGTCGAGCATCGAGCGCACAGTAGCCTTAACGTCAGTACCCATCACGCTCATGTCCAGATGGCTCACCGCGCTGGTAGCATAGTCGATGCTGGTGCGGTTGACGTCATAGCGCAATCCCAGCGTAGCAGTCAGACGGTCGCCAAGAGCCAGGTGGGTTTCGTGATACAGTCCGAAGTTGGTCATCGGGGTATGGAAGAGTCCCGGTATGGTCTCTGTGTTCATCGTGATGTGGCATCCTCCGGCGCGAGCTATCATGGCTGCTGCTGCCTCTTGTCCCATACGCTTAGCCATCGAGTTGAGCATGCCGTAGTAGGCATAGTCTTCTATCTGCTTGCTCAGGAAGGCATTCATCTCCGGGTCAAAGAATACAGGGGCATCGGTCTTCCACCACTGGTGGGCGAAGAACACGCCCGTAGTGCCTTTCCAAATGCCGTATTGACGGCTCTTGTGCACCAGCTCCTGGGTGATGGTGTTCTGCAGCTGCTTCTCCGTCATGTGCATATAGTCGGCAGGACGATAGTCGATGTCCATCAGCATGTCATCCTTCAGCAGCTGATAGCTGCCGGTATAGGTCAGCAGTCCCCAGTCGGCATCGTAGCTGATGTCGAGCCCAGTGTTCAGCATATTGCGCTTATAGCTGCCCTGCCAGTTGGTAGAGGGTGATGCCGCACGGCAGCGGTCCTCGTCCAGCTGTCCGTAGGCGAAGCCGTTCTGGCGCACATACTGGTAGTCGGCCAGGAAGTCGATGGTGAGGCGGCTGTTGGGTTTGGCCACCAGTCGCAGGCGTCCGCCAGCCTCGTTCGACTTGTCGGCACGTTCGTCATTGAAGCTGTTACAGAAGAATCCGTTGGTGCCGTTGTAGAAGGCAGCTACTGACAGTGCCAGCTTGTCGCTGAACTTCTGGTAGTGTGCAGCCTCGACGGTGCGCTGGAAGTGAGTACCCAGCGACAGCCTGATGTCGGTGCCTTGATAGTTCATGGGGTTCTTTGTATAGGCACGCACCAATCCGCCCTCGGTATTGATGCCATAGAGCGTTCCCTGCGGTCCGCGCAACACGTCAACACGGTCCAGCTGGTAATAATAGCTGTTGAAGGATGACTTGCTCATCAGCGGGATATTGTTCAGATAGACACCCATCGACGGACTGTTGACACGTGACCCGATACCACGTACATACAACGACGAGGTATAGCGAGAACCATAGGCAGGCATCGTGAACGAGGGTACATAGTCTGACACGTCGCGCAGGTCGTATAGTCTCAGTGTAGTCATCTCACTGGCTCCAAACACCGTCGAGCTCATGGGCTGCTGGCGCAGGTTCAAATGATCTTTTGACTGCGACACCACTAAGACTTCGTCAAGGTCGTAGACACGCGAGGAGTCGGTCAGTACTGGTTCTGTAGCTGCCGCCGCCGGCAGTAAGGCGAAAGCGGTCAGAGCTGCTGAAAACATCTTTCTCTTCATTTGCTTATCTTTTATCAATTTAGTAACCTTAAAAAATGTTGGTTTAATAATGACGTGTTTAGAAATCGGGTGCAAAGGTACTACATTCCCTTTACACCCGCAATCCCCATTTATTGGGATTTTGATGCGTAGACCGCCGTCAGGCTCTTATCTCTACAGGTTGCGCCCGAAGAAGCGTAGGCACTGCCGATACAGGTGCAGCCGTGTGTTGCCGCCAAAGATGCCGTGATTGCGATTGGTGTACACCAACTGCTCAAAGTCCTTGTCGGCCTGCACCAGAGCCTCCGTATATTCGGCTGTATTCCGGAAGTGTACGTTGTCGTCGGCCATACCGTGACACAGCAGCAGCGCGCCATGCAGCTTCTCGGCACGGGCTATCGGGCAGTCGTCATATCCTTGCGGATTCTCCTTGGGCGTACGCATAAATCGCTCAGTATACACCGTATCATAGTAACGCCACGATGTCGGCGGGGCGATGGCAATGCCACAACGGAACACATCGCTGCCCTCCGACATAGCCATCAGCGTATTGAAGCCACCGAACGACCAACCCCAGATGGCTATGCGGTTCTTATCCACCCACGACTGGTGCGCCAGCCACTTGGCGGCTTCCACCTGGTCGTGCGCCTCAAGCTTGCCTAGGTTCAGGTAGGTACACTTCTCAAACTCGGCTCCGCGACCTCCGGTTCCGCGATTGTCCACACACACGCAGATGTAGCCCTGCTGGCTCAGCAGCTGCTCCAGAATGGCTCCCTGACTGGCCATCCCCAGCCCCCAGGCATTCTTCACCTGCTGGCTGCCGGGGCCGCCATACTGATACATAATCACCGGATACTTCCTGGCCGGATTGAAGTCGGCGGGCTTTACCATCCACCCGTTCAACTCCACCCCGTCTTGAGTGGTCAGCGTGAAGAGTTCGCGACGGCCCATATCGTAGCCTGCCAGCTTGTCCTGCAGGGGCTGATTGTCCAACAGCGTGGCCAGCGTCTTACCCTTCTGGTCGCATAGCGTATAGACGGGCGGGGTCTGTATGTCGCTCCAGGTATGGATGAAATACTGGAAGTTCTTACTGAAGACGGCAATACTCCACCCTGCCCTCGGTGTCAGGCACTCCCTGCGACCATCCTTGCGGGCCACCCATACGCGCTGGTCGGTGGCACCGTTCTCGTGCGAGGCAAAATAGGTATTGCCCGTAGCTTCATCATAGCCGTAAACCTCGCTCACCTCATACGCCCCGTCGTCCACCTGGCGCAGCAACTGGCCATTCATGTTATACAGATACAGATGCATCCAGCCCGTACGGTCGCTGGGCAATAGTATATGGTTCTGGCTGATCTGTATGCCTTCGACTACCTCTTCGCGAACATACTTAGGCACCTTCTCCTCTATCACCTGCCGACATACGGTAGACAGCGGATTGCAGAGGAAGATGCGCAGACAGTCCTGATGGCGGTTCAGTGTGAACACAGCCACCTGTGCAGCATCGCTGGTCATCTTCAGTCGCGGCACATAGCCGTCAGCCTCTATCGGCAACTGTAGCTGTCGCGTCTGTCGGCTTGCAATGTCAAAGCTCCACACCGTTGCACGCGAGTTCTCCTCACCGGCTATCGGATACTTATAGGAATAGAAGCCCGGATAGTCGGCAAAGTCGGTCAGCTCAGGCTTCAGGCCCTTATAGAGCGGCATAGCGTATTCCTTGACCTTCGATTCGTCATAGCGCACCCATACCAGCTGGCGGCTGTCGGCAGTAAACACCATTGCGCGGGCGTTGCCAAACTCCTCTTCGTTCACCCAGTCGGGAATGCCGTTGATCACCTCGTTGCGCCTTCCGTCCTTCGTCACCTGGACCTCAGCATTGTCGTAGAGCAGCTTCACCAGGAAGATGTTGTTGTCGCGAACAAAGGCTATCTGCTGACCGTCGGGCGAAAAGAGCGGTGTCTGTTGCGGGCCGTTCTCTGACAGCGGAGCCAGACGATTGTTGCGCACTGTATATATATAATAGGTGGAGGTGAACGAATGGCGATAGATGGGGTTCGTGTCTGTCTGGATGAGTAGCCGGCTGCCGTCGGGACTCACAATATATCCCTCGATATACGGCAGGTCGGCACCCTTGGCTGTAGCCACATCAAACAGCACACCCGTTTCTTTACCCGTCTTGTACGAGTACTTCACTATGCGGCGATAGTCGGCCGAAAGCTGGGCGTACGACTCTCCGTCGGCCAATGCCTGTACGGCAGGCATCGACTTCGGGCGGAACTCGCCTTGAGTAATATCACTCAACGTCAACTTGTTGCCTGCTGCCAGCGTTAGAGCCACGAGCAGCAAGGACATCATCACTCCAATTCTTTTCATATTCTTCTTCCGTGTTAGTCCAATCATTGAAACATGTCTCTGGTTTCCCGCGACAAAGGTACGAATAAATTCTAAATTACACCGAATAAATGCAATAATAATAATTATTTTATCTACCACTTTTCACCGTTTCGCTCGCCTTTTTGCACTTTTAACGCGCAAATGGCTTGTAATTGCAAAACTTTTCGTAACTTTTCCTTTGGAGAAGTTACTGTCACTCGGAAATGAAAAGAAAAGCAGGCTTTCCTTTTGCATTTCTCTCGTTTTTTCGTAACTTTGCAGCGCAATTTAGAACAAGTCAGTATTGAATTATGAATAAAGACAAGCAGTTTGTGATTACCATCAACCGCGAAGTGGGTTCTGGTGGCCGTACCGTAGGACGTTTGCTGGCCGAACGGTTGAAGGTGAAGTATTTCGACAAGGCACTCATTGCCAAACTGACTGAGAAATTCGGTCTGTCTGTCGAAGAAATAGAGCGCATCAAGGCTAAGAAGAAAACCTGGTGGAACGAGTTCAACACATACTACACCACCCTCATCAATAGTGCACATCTGCCGATGGAAGGCGAAGTGAAGCTAACCACCTCCTCGATGTTTGAGACGGAGAAGGCTATCCTGCAGGAGCTGGCCCGCAAAGAGTCGTGTGTCGTGGCAGGACGTTCTGGATTCCTCGTGTTCCGCGACTGGCCCAACACGCTGAGCATCTTCATCCAGGCATCCATGAAGCATCGTATCGACCGACTCATGACGAAGCGTGGAATCAACGAACAGGAGGCGCTGGATGTCATTCACTCGATGGACGAAAGCCGCGAGACATATATCCATAAGTACGACGACACGTCGCGCTATGATACGCGCAACTACCAGCTTGTGCTTTCGATGGACGACATGACGCCCGAAGCAGCTGTAGAGGTCATCATGGCGTACATCAGTAAGATGAGCTAAGCTTTCCCGAATGATGAGCCGAGGATTGGTGTTGGAGGGCGGTGCCATGCGTGGGCTGTGGACTGCAGGAGTGACGGACGTAATGATGGAGCACGAGGTGTGGCCCGACGGTCTGATTGGCGTGTCGGCGGGAGCTGCCTTCGGATGCAACTACAAGTCGAGACAGGCAGGCAGGGCCATCAGATATAATACGCGTTTTGCGCGCGACGGCAGATACAGCGGACTATGGTCGCTGCTGACCACAGGCAACTACTTCAACGCTGAGTTCGGCTACCATGTGGTGCCGAAGACGTATGACTTGTTTGACGACGATGCCTTTGAGCGCAACCCAATGGAGTTTGTGGTGGTGTGTACGGACGTGGAGACGGGCGAGGCGGTGTACAAGCCGCTGACCGCTGCCGACTACGACTGCTACGAGTGGATACGTGCCTCGGCTTCGATGCCGCTGCTGTCGAAAATTATCACCCTGGAAGGCCACAAGCTGCTGGACGGCGGGGTGGCCGACTCTATCCCGCTGGAGTATTTCGAGCATCGCGGCTACGACCGCAACGTGGTGATACTGACCCAGCCCAAGGGGTTTGTGAAAAAGCCCAACCCACTGATGCCGCTCATCAGGGTGGCACTGCGAAAATATCCCAAAATGGTAAAGGCAATGAACGAGCGTCACCTAATGTATAACAACGAGTTAGGCTATGTGGCTAAAGCAGAGGAGGAAGGTCGCTGTCTGGTAATCAGACCAGACGAGAAGATACCCATCGGCCACATCTCGCACGATGCAGAAGAGATGCTGCGGGTGTATGAGATGGGGCGCAAGGTGGGCGAACGATACATCAACAAAATAAAGGAATTCTATGCGTATTGACATTATTACCGTGCTGCCTGAGATGCTGGAGGGCTTCGTGCACGAGAGCATATTGGCAAGAGCCGAGAAGAAAGGTCTGGCAGAGATCAGACTGCACAACCTGCGCGACTACACGTTGGACAAATGGCGGCGCGTGGACGACTATCCCTACGGCGGCTCGGCAGGAATGGTGATGCAGTGTGAACCGATAGACCGCTGTATCACGGCACTGAAGGCGGAACGCGACTACGACGAGGTCATCTTCACCTCGCCCGACGGCGAGCGGTTCGACCAGCACATGGCCAACGAGCTGTCGATGAAGGGGAACATCATCATCCTGGCCGGACACTATAAAGGAATAGACCAGCGAGTGCGCGACCACCTGATAACGCGAGAGATATCCATAGGCGACTTTGTGCTGACGGGCGGCGAGCTGGTGGCAGCCATGATAGCCGATGCGGTGGTAAGAGTGGTGCCGGGAGTGATTGGCGACGAGCAGTCGGCCCTCTCCGACTGTTTCCAGGACGACCTGCTGGCGGCTCCCATCTACACCCGTCCGGCCGACTACAAGGGTTGGAAGGTGCCTGAGATACTGCTAAGCGGCAACGAGGCCAAGATTCGCAACTGGGAGCTGGAGCAGGCTATGGAGCGCACCCGACTGCTCAGACCCGACTTATTAAAAGAAGGAGAGAGGAATGAGGAGTGAAGAGTGTGTTAAAAAATGACAAGGCGGAAGCAAATTCTTCACTCTTCACTCTTCACTCTTCACTTTATTTTGTACCTTTGCAGCACTTTCACATAAGAAAACCAAACATAAAAGACAAAATGGAAAGAGACAATCAGATTTTCGAGTTGATTGAGCAGGAGCATCAGCGCCAGCTCAAGGGCATTGAGCTCATTGCGAGCGAGAACTTCGTCAGCGATCAGGTAATGGAGGCCATGGGTTCCTATCTGACCAACAAATATGCCGAAGGATACCCCGGCCACAGATACTACGGCGGATGCCAGGTGGTGGACAAGGTGGAGCAGCTGGCCATCGACCGCGTATGCAAGCTGTTCGGTGCCGAGTATGCCAACGTGCAGCCCCACTCCGGCGCACAGGCCAACGCAGCCGTACTGCTGGCCGTGCTGAAGCCCGGCGACACCTTCATGGGACTGAACCTGGACCACGGCGGCCACCTGTCGCACGGCTCGTTGGTGAACACCAGCGGCATACTGTACAAGCCCGTGGGCTACAACCTGAACAAGGAGACGGGTCGCGTGGACTATGACGAGATGGAGCGTCTGGCCCTGGAGCACAAGCCCAAGCTGATTATCGGCGGCGGCTCGGCCTACAGCCGCGAGTGGGACTACAAGCGGATGCGCGAGATAGCCGACAAGGTGGGTGCACTGCTGATGATTGACATGGCTCACCCCGCCGGTCTGATTGCAGCAGGCCTGCTGGACAATCCCGTCAAGTACGCACATATCGTCACCTCTACCACCCATAAGACGCTGCGCGGTCCGCGAGGCGGTATCATCCTGATGGGCAAGGACTTCGAGAATCCCTGGGGACTGAAGACCCCGAAGGGCGTGACAAAGATGATGTCGCAGCTGCTGAATTCGGCCGTATTCCCCGGTCAGCAGGGCGGTCCGCTGGAGCACGTCATCGCAGCCAAGGCTGTGGCCTTCGGCGAGGCCCTGCAGCCTGAGTTCAAGGAGTGGGCCAAGCAGGTGCAGAAGAATGCCAAGGTGCTGGCTGAGGAGCTGGTAAAGCGCGGCTTCACCATCGTCAGCGGAGGCACGGACAACCACTCCATGCTGGTAGACCTGCGCTCGAAATATCCCGACCTGACCGGTAAGGTGGCTGAGAACGCCCTGGTGGCAGCCGACATCACGGTGAACAAGAACATGGTGCCTTTCGACACCCGCTCGGCCTTCCAGACCAGCGGCATACGTCTTGGTACCCCCGCCATCACCACGCGCGGAGCCAAGGAAGACCTGATGGTACTAATTGCCGAACTCATTGAGGAAGTGCTCAACAATCCTGAGGACGAGCAGGTGATAGCCAGCGTTCGTCAGCGCGTCAATGAGAAGATGAAGGACTATCCGCTCTTCGCATATTAAAAAAGAATAATGATTACTAACTTAAGAACAATTCTATTATCGCTGCTTGCCTTGCTGGTGCTTTCGGGTCGGAACGACGCGAGAGCCCAGCAACTGCAGGCTTCATTATCACACTATTCCACCGACGACGGACTGCCCAGCAATGCCGTTGCCGGACTATACACCGACGACTACGGATACTTGTGGCTGGCCACCTGGAATGGTATATCACGATTCGACGGATACCATTTCTACAACTACAAGACGGGTGTGGCAAGCGGTATTCGCGGACTGCACAACCGTGTGGAACACATCACCATCGACCTGGCCCAGAACGTATGGCTGAAGATGTACGACGGCCGCATCTTCGTCATCAACCGCAAGACCGACCGTATAGAAGACCCGCTGGAGGGCGTTGGCGACCACAGCGACCTGCTGGTCGACTATTTCTTTGCGCCCTATGTCACCCGGATGGGCGACCTGCTGATATCGTACGGCAAGGCTGGACTCTACAAGCTGCACCTGGACCGCAACGGATACAAGCAAGACCTGATTATCACCAGCGGACAGACGGTGAACTGTGTGGTGGAAGGATACCGGTCGGACATCTGGGCAGGAACCGAAAACGGCATACACCGCATCAACATGTCGAACCTGTCGCTGGAGCGTAAGGGATATCTGGAAAACGAACACGTCAAGTGCCTGGCCACCAACGGATATAACATTTTTATCGGCACCAAGTCGGGAGGCATCTACCGCTTCACCTACGGACAGGAGCCTGAGCTGCTGAAGAATGTAGGCAGAGAGATTACAGGACTCTTTGTCGACAGCCGCGGAGTGATCTGGTTTTCCGACCTTGGCGACGGGGCTTACCGTCTGAAGCCAGAGACGGGCGATGTCAAGTTTTTCAGTCAGCGAGTGATGGTGCCCGAGTTCACCAGCCGAGGGGCTGAGTTTGCCGAGAAGCTGGGACACGTCTGGGTGCGCATGAACCACGGTGGCTATGGCTACTATAACCGCGAGACCGACGAGGTGGAATACTTCCACAACGACCCCAGCAACCCCTGGAACCTCTCCAACTCAGTGAACGCACGTCTGGAGATGAATGACGGTGTGGTGTGGGAGTCGACCAACCGCCGAGGGCTGGAGAAGCTGGAGGTACTGAAAAGAACCATTGCCCGCACACGGCCCCTGCCCGAGTCGACACTGCCGCTGGACCATGAGATACGTGCTATGTGCTATGACTCGCAGCGGCATCATACGCTGATATGCAACAAGCACGGCAGCATCTTTGTCTACGACGACCAAGGCAACCAGATAGGACACATCACACACGACTCGAAAGGAAACCCCATAGGCCGTCCCTACGGCATATCGGCAGACTCGAAAGGCAACTACTGGGTGTGCGACAAGGACAACGGTGTCTACAAGATTACCCCAGGCGGCAACGGCAGCTATACGGTGCTGAACATCAGGCACGACGACAACGACAAATGGTCGCTAAGCAGCAATGCAGCCTACCAAGCCGTAGAAGACAAGAAGGGCAACATCTGGGTGGCCACCTATGGCGGAGGAGTGAATCTGCTGAAGAAGGGCAAGGACGGCAAATACATAGCCTTCCATTCGCAGAACGTGCTGAAGAGCTATCCCGCGGGGACTCACCAGAAGGTGCGCACCATCACCGTTGCCAAAGATGACAAGGTATGGGCCGGTACCACCGACGGCATACTCATCATATCGATGAAGAACAACAATGTCATGGTGGAAACACTGAAAGAGCCGGAGAAGCTGGAAGACGGTTTGCAGAGTACCGACATCGTATGTCTGGCCTGCGACAAGAGCGGCACTGTGTGGGTAGGCACCAACAGCGGTGGACTAAGCCGCACCACGAAGCAGGAAAGCAGCGGTGCCTGGCGCTTTGAGAGCTACGGGATAGCCGACGGTCTCCCCTCTGAGGAGATACGCAGCATCACCTTCGATGAGAAGGGAAACGTATGGTTTGCTACCGACCACATACTATGCTCGTTTGATGTCAGCAAGAAAATCCTCACCACCTTCTCGCAGCTCGACGGTGTCGACGACACGATGTGCTCGGAAGGCTCTGCCATCATGGCAGGAGGCGGCAAGATTCTCTTCGGCACCATGGACGGATTCTACACCATCGACCGAAAGAAACTCACTACGTCGACCGGATCGCTGCTGAAGCTGCGCATCACCGACTTCTTCCTGGACGACGTGCTGCAGAGTCCCCGACTGACAGACACCTATGACTACTATGTGCCAGAGAGCAAAAGCGTCACCATACCAAAGGAGGCCACTACCTTTGCCTTCAGGTTTGCAGCACTGAACTATTCGCTGCAGCACCGACTGGTATATCAGTACATGCTGGAAGGCTATGACGAAGACTGGCAGAATGCCGACAAGACACGAACGGCCCTCTACGAGGACATTCCTGCAGGCAGCTATACATTCAAGGTGAAGACATTCCTGCAGGAGTCGCCAGAGGCCTATGACATGCGCACCATAGAAGTGACGGTGAAGAGGAACTTCTTCGCTTCTGCTCTGTTCTGGATATTACTCATCATATTCCTTGCGCTGACGGCAACGGGAATATGGTGGCTACTCAAAAAACGAAAGACCAAGCAGCCGGACAAGACGTCGGAAAAGGCGGAGACAGAAAGCACTGAAACAATAAAAGAACAAAAAACTGAAGAAAAAACTGACGAATACGAAATAATTGAGGAATAATTCTTTGCTATATCCCTATTTTTTCGTACCTTTGCAACAGAAAAAGGGGTCGTGCCGATTCGATCGGGATACTCATCAAATTACACTGAAAACAGAGACCGCTTCTCTAGTCAATGGCGGGCCACAACTCTGCCAGGCAGAAAGCCGAAAGGCCAGTGGATTACAACGACGGAGAGCACTCGAATCTTTTAACAAAGGAGTTTTCATCACATCATCGGGCGACCCCATTTTTTTCATTCACATCT
Source organism: uncultured Prevotella sp. (assembly GCA_946548065.1). Classification (GTDB taxonomy): domain Bacteria; phylum Bacteroidota; class Bacteroidia; order Bacteroidales; family Bacteroidaceae; genus Prevotella. The sequence goes on from CAMNPM010000007.1 coordinate 29,518, forward strand.
TAAGCGTTTAGAGTTATGTTTTCCGGTATCATTGAAGAGTTTGCTACCGTTGTAGCCATCAAGAAAGACAGAGACAATATCGACTTCAACCTGCGTTGCTCGTTTACGGGCGAGTTGGGCATCGACCAGAGCGTTGCCCATAACGGCGTGTGCCTGACGGTAGTACGAATAGAAGGCGACACCTATACGGTAACAGCGATGAAAGAGACCTTGGAGCGTTCGAACCTCGGGCTGCTCAAGGTGGGTGACAAAGTGAACGTAGAGCGCTCTATGCTGATGAACGGCCGACTGGACGGACATATCGTGCAAGGCCATGTGGACGAGACAGCCCGCTGCATAGCCGTAGAAGATGCCAACGGAAGCACCTACTTCACCTTTGAATACAAACTTGACAAAGAGATGGCCCGCAATGGATATTTCACCGTTGACAAAGGGTCAGTAACGGTCAATGGTGTCAGCCTCACCGTATGCAACCCTACGCAGAACACTTTCCAGGTTGCCATCATCCCGTACACATTTGAGCATACTAACTTCTGCGACATTCAGGTGGGGTCGGTCGTGAACCTCGAATTCGACATTATCGGTAAATATATTGCTCGCCTGCAGCAACTGTCATGACCCGCAAACAACGTTACGACACCGTACTCAGCTACTTTCGCACACAGATGCCTGAAGTGCAGACCGAACTGGAGTTCGGCAGTGTGTTTCAGTTACTTGTTGCTGTTATCTTGAGTGCTCAATGCACAGACAAGCGCATCAATCAGGTTACGCCGGAACTGTTTCGTCACTATCCCGATGCCCGCACAATGGCACAGGCTGATGTTGACGACGTGCTGGAATACATCAAGAGTGTTTCTTATCCCAATTCCAAGGCTGAGCATCTGGTACGTATGGCCCGTATGCTGGCTGAAAAGCATGATGGCGAGGTCCCCTCGGACATGAACCAGCTGCTCGACCTTCCCGGCGTAGGGCGCAAAACTGCCAATGTGATACAGAGTGTGGCCTTTGGGAAGTCCACGATGGCTGTCGATACCCACGTCTATCGGGTGAGCCACCGCCTGGGACTTGTGCCTCAGTCTGCCGACACACCCTACAAAGTAGAACAGGAACTAATAAAAAACATACCCGCGGAGGATATTCCACGGGCACATCATTGGTTGCTGCTGCACGGACGTTATGTCTGCACGTCGCGCAAGCCTCATTGCGACAGGTGTGAGCTTAGCGACGCTTGTCCTTCTTACGGCCAGACTTAGCCTGCCACCCCTTCATCATCCTACGATAGAAATGCGTCTCTGCCTTGATGACATCATACAGCTTGGAGGCTGATACCACCTGAAGCATTTTCTTGTGATAACACTGCTCCAGCTGTTTCAGTTCCAGATTGCACTTGTCGCGCTCCTTGATGGCTTCTGCACACCCCGCCTCGTCGGCTGGTTTGCTCTTGCCCAGACCGCGCATGCGCTGATAGATGGGACGCTGCTTCTTGTGCATCTCGCGAAAGATGGGGAATAGCTTGGCGGCCTCCTGCTGATCCAAGCCTGCTTCCTTGGTGATATAGGCCTCCATCTCAGCGTCGAACTTCTCAGGCGAGAACTTCTGGTGCTCTTGTGCTTGCAGGGTCGCTGCTGCCAGCAGGAAAAGAAATGTAACAACAATATGCTTCATCAGCTCAAATTATTCAGTTAGTCGCTAATTATCTGCCAGACATGCATAAATCTCTGTATTGTCAATCATTGCATAGTCGGCAGCATCGTCAATATACGAATTGTCCGTACCAACCTCGACAGCAGCCACCACCGGCAATTCCTCACTCTCCTGATGGAAATAGTAGGTAAGCCCCATTACGGCTAACAGCACCACAGAGGCAGCGGCATAGAGCCATCGGCGCAACCGAACCTGGCGCGACTGTCTGTCTGACTGCGGCAACTGAGCCATCACGCGGTCGGGCAGCTGGTCGAAATAACCCTCTGGCACACGGAACGGATTCTGCCGTCCGAACGTCTCTTCAATATGTCTTTCTTCGTTGGTCATTCTGTAATCTTTGATGTTATGACGATATTGGCAGCTGAAGGTTTAATCCCGCTGCCTGAAAAACTCAGATATTTTTTTTACGGCTATATGATAAGAAGCTTTCAGCGACCCCTCAGTAGTGTGCAGCAGCTCGCTCATGTCGCTATACTTCATGTCTTCAAAGTAGCGCAGGTTGAACACCGTCCGCTGTACTTCCGGCAGCCGGGCTATTGCTTCCTGCAGCTGGGCTTGAGTCGCGTCGCCGTCGAAATATTCATCAGCCATAAGCATACTTACCACACTGCCTTCCTCATGGTCTGTGCTGACTACTGAAAAGTTTTTCTTCTTTCTCAAGAAGTCGATGCTTTCGTTGACGGCAATACGATACAGCCAGGTGGACAGTTTCGACTCATGATGGAAATGATCCAGATGCGACCACGCTTTGAGGAACACATTCTGAACCACGTCGTCTGCATCTTCGTGAGTCAGTACGATACGCCGCACATTCCAGTACAGTTGTTCACTGTACTGGCGTACCACCTGCTCAAACGCCCGTCGGCGTGTCACCGGGTCGGACAACTCACGGATTAACTGCTGCTCGTCTTTCTGCGTCATAGAGAGTAGTGTTACAAGTAAGGCTTCAGCTGGTTCCACATCACCTCATCGTAGCCATAGACGTCGGGCCAGGTCTGAAGTACCCCATTCTCGTCGGGCCAGAGAGTATAGTATATAATATAAAGAGGTACGCGAGGCTTCACTGGGACATACCCAATCAGTTTGTTTCGGTCTTTCGCCTCAGGATGGCTGTCGACATAGTCCAACCCATGAGGTGTCTCGGGCGACAGCCCCATTGCTATCCGTATCTTGTCCAATAGCCATTCATCAGGATCCTCCAACACAAAACGGGCCAGTTCGAAAGGTTTTGCCACTCTTACACAGCCGTGAGAGACAGCCCTGCCGTCGCGCGAGAAGGCTCCCGGGTTGGAGGTGTCATGAAGGAACACCGAGAAATTGTTCTTGAAACGAAACACGATGCGTCCCAGCGAGTTGCCTGCCCCACCCTCTTGGGCTACGCGGTATTTGCCGCTGAGCAGCATCTGGCGGGAGACGCTCTCTACGGAGACCTGCTGGTTGGTGGCGCGTTCGTAGATGTTGTACCTGTTCCTCGTAAAGTAAGCCGTATCGCCAGCGTGGCGGACCACATCTGTCTCGACTATGCTCATAGGAATAACCCACTGGGGGTTAATCTCCATCCACTCAATATTGCTGCTCAGCTGGGGAGTCTTGGTCTTCACATTGCCGCACACCACACGCATGTCCAATGTCTCAACATCACTATAGGCATAGAGGTGATAAGCAGGAATGTTGACTACTATCCGCTTTCCCTCCGTAGCTATGGGCTGATGTCTGCGCCAGCGGCTCCGCTCCATGTTGACAATGATGCGCTTACGCTGTTCGGAAGACACGGCTGTAGGCAGCATGGCCTGCAGACGGGAATAGTAGGAATCCCGGGGCTGTATCTCACGCAGGTAGGTGTCAAGACTGTCGTTTCTTACCTTCCGAAGCACTTGTGCCGCATAGTCCTTGTCGGGGTGGTCCATCTCGACATCGAACAACCCGCGATACTTCACTGTTTTCTTCACTGTGTCCGACTTCTCGACATCCAGGTTGTTTAAAAGATGCTGTGGATTGACAAACCCGAAGCGCTGTCCGTAACAGTATCGCAGGCACGACTTCGTCAGCCTGAATTCCAACTGTGCGGCAAGCTGGCTGATGCCCTGTGGGCCAATCTTCAAACTGCGCAGGCGTTGCAGATCCTGCATGATAGTCTCTACTTCGAAGGCCCGCTCCGAGAATCCCATGTCGCCCGCCTGCCGGAGCCAGGAGAGCAGCGTGTCTGCACGATGGTCTATCCCATACCGGCTGACCCATATCAGCCTGTTGTCCGTACTGCGGTAGTAGTTGCACGTCTGGCGGTCGGCCAAGGTGGCTCCGGCATCCTCACGTACTAGCTTGCGCAGGCAGGCATCTATTTCATGCCTGTCTAACACAAAGGCAGGCGTCTTCAGTCCTGAAAACGCCTCCATCGTGATATTCCTGTCCTGATGGTTGTTTCCGCTGTTACATCCACACAGGAGCAACAACAGCAAGAAAGCCGTTAGTGAATGGCAACCTTTCTTACAACCTTTCCTATTTTCAAGATATAGCAACCTTTAGGTACGTTTAGTTCCACCCGTTGTGCCGGACTCTCTATCTTCAGGGTCATCACCTTCCGACCCGTCAGCGAGACCACCTCCAATGTCTTGCCCTGTGCGCCATTGATGGTTACCCACTGCCCGTTCATGGTGAGGGTGATATCATCGTCAATGGCCTGCTCCATCTGCAAGAAATCAGCATCGGCAGCAACACCCCTGATGGGTGCTGCAAACATTCCCATAAATACAATAGATATAATGAGTAGTCTTTTCTTCATAAGCAATTATTCGAATAATTGGTGCAAATATACAAAAAAAGTTCTATTCCACCAAACTTTTTACCGAAAAAAGTAGATTCACACGTCAAACGTAGCCTGTTCAGTGGTCAGGAAGGAATTGGGGAACACCTCCTGAGCCTCTTTCAGCAACACACTTTCATCGTCATACCGCTGCGAATAATGCCCCAGCAGCAGCTTGCCGGCATTGGCATCGCGCGCCACCATCGCCGCCTGACGGGCCGTAGAGTGACAATACTTCTGAGCCAGCAGCAAGTTGTCTTCGCCATAGGTGCTTTCGTGATACAGCATGGTGACCCCTTCGATGCGCTGGTGCAATGTGGGAATATACCGGGTGTCGCTGCAATAGGCATACGAACGAGCGGGATCGGCGGGTGTCACAAGTCTGCTGTTAGCCACCCGCTCGCCCTCTGGCGTCACCCAGTCGGCACCGTTTTTAATATTGTTGATCTGGCTGACGGGGATATGGTAGAAATCAATCATGTCCCGACGGATATGTGCCAAGGTAGGTTTTTCGCGGAACAGGTATCCACAGCAGGGCATGCGATGCTCCAGCGGAATACTCTCCACCGTCAGCGAGCGGTCTTCGTAGACCACCTGCTGGCAAGTTGTGTCCACAGCCACGAAGTCGACCTCGTAGTCGAAGTCATGACAGAACAAAGCCATCTGTTGTTTCAGCATGCTCTCCAATGCCTGAGGAGCATAAACGGTCAGCCTGGCCGTCCGCCCCAGCAGGCCGAAGGTGCTGAGCAGACCTATGAGTCCGAAACAATGGTCGCCGTGCAGATGGGTGATGAACACGGCACTGATCTTAGTGAATCTGATTCTTGAGCGCCGCAGCTGTATCTGTGTTCCCTCACCACAGTCCACCAGAAACTGCTTCCCCCGCAGCTCAACCACCTGTGCGGAGGAATAGTGTCGGGGCGTGGGCAGCGCACTGCCACAGCCCAGGATATGTACTCTGAAAGGCTCCAAGACCGATACTGCTTACATGAAAAACTCGTCCTGAGCATCTTCCAGCTCAATCTCCGTGCCGTATTTCTCGCGAGGCTTCTGCCTGCTGTATTCAAACGTCTCTTCAGCATCCTTGTAGATCAGCGAGTCGGGACCCAGCTTCACCAGGTCGTAGATGTAAGTCTCCTCTTCCTCGCTGCCGCCCTCGCGCACCAGTACGATCTCCAGCTTTCCGCGCGACAGACGCCAAGTCTTATAGGTAATATTCGACTGTTCGATACTTTCGGCAATACCGCCCTCCTTGATTCTGATTCCCACCTCGTCGGAACCGTCTAACGGGTTGGGCATCACCCAGTTGCCCAGCAGCGAAGCCTGGTCGATGACCATCGAGGCCGTCTGCTTCTTGGTGCCGGGAAGCACCGCCATACGATCGCCTACCTGCATGCCGCCAAACACCTTTCCATCCTCTTGTGCCGCTGAGATGTCGATGGACATCGTGTCACCCATATCCGTCACCAGCTGCAAGATATTCATGGCCGTACCCTCGACGCAGATTCCGTATATCGTAGGGTCAGCATTCACTATCTCTGACGAGTCGCCATTGTCAAATGGCACCTGCTTAGTACTGTTGCCGCAGCCGCCCATCATGAGCACTGCACATGCAACGACAGCTATTACTACTAATTTCTTCATCGCTTTCTATTGTTTTAAGTTTGTATTCTCTTCTTGTTTGGCTTCATCCCACAGCCGGTCCATCTCCTCCAACGTCATCTCTGTCAGGGGCTTACCCGAGCGAATGCTGTGCTGCTCGATATAGTTGAACCGGCGAATGAACTTCTGATTCGTCATCTCCAGCGCGTTGTCGGGATTCAGCTTATACAACCTGGCAGCATTGATGACGCTGAACAGAAAGTCGCCCAGCTCCTGCGTGGAACGCTCCTTGTCACCCTTCGACAGCTCGGCTTCCAACTCTGCCAGCTCCTCGTGCACCTTGCCCCACACATCCTGCTTGTCCTCCCAGTCGAAGCCTACGTTGCGGGCTTTGTCCTGCACACGATAGGCTTTGATGAGCGAAGGCAGGGCCGCCGGCACACCCGACAGCACACTCTTGTTGCCGTCTTTCTCCTTCAGCTTTATCTGCTCCCAGCTCTCCAGCACTTGCTCGGCATTCTTGGCCACAGCATCACCATAGACATGGGGATGGCGGAATATCAGCTTGTCGCACAGCTTGTTGCACACGTCGGCAATGTCGAACGACTGCTTCTCCTCCCCTATCCTACCATAGAACACCACATGCAACAGCACGTCGCCCAGCTCCTTGCATATCTCGCGCTGGTCGTCGCGTATCAGGGCATCACACAGCTCATAGGTCTCCTCTATAGTATTGGGACGGAGGCTGTCGTTGGTCTGCTTCCTGTCCCAGGGGCATTCTTCGCGCAGGCGGTCCATCACGTCGAGCAACCGTCCAAAGGCCTCCAGTTTCTCTTCTCTTGTATGCATTCTTTCCATATTGGTGGCAAAGTTACAAAGAACTGAGCAAACTACAAAATTTATTCCAAATAATTTTAACTTCACTCCAATTTGTGGAATTATCTGTAGAAAACATACCCTTTATTCATTCTTTTTTATTAATTTTGCAGCCAAAAACAAACAGCGACATGAAAAAGTGTATTTTATGGATGATGGCAGCCTGCCTGTTAGTGTGCAGCCCTGTCATGACATCATGCAGCAAAGACGACAAGGAGTCGTCAGCCCCTGTGAAAAGGGAGTACTTCACCCTATGGAACAACTGTGAGGCCCTGACCGCACTGAAACAGTATGTCGAAGACGTAACCAACCCACAGTCGCCCAACTATATCCAGGCCGAAGACCGAATTGCCACCTTCGACATGGACGGCACCTTCTTAGCCGAGCTCTACCCTTCCTATTTTGAATATAACATACTGGAATATCGTGTGCTCGACGATGCCAGCTACCGCGACAAGGCACCTGCCGACGTGCGTCAGGCTGCCCAGGACATCAGGGATTTCGTGCGCAACGGAAAAGCTCTTCCTGCCCATTTCGACATGATTCACGCCCGTGCAGCTGCCAAGGCCTACGCAGGCATGACGCTCGCCGAGTTCGATAGCTACGTGAAGGCGTATTCCGCACTGCCTGCAAACGGATTCACAGGCATGACCAACGGCCAGGGATTCTATCAGCCAATGCTCGAAGTGTTCGACTATCTGAAAGACAACGGTTTCACCAGTTATGTCGTCTCAGGCTCCGACCGATTCATCTGCCGAGCACTTGTAGAGTCCATCGGCATCGCCCCCAACAGGGTCATTGGCATGGATGTATGCCTCAAGTCAAGCCGACAGGGCGAGACTGCCGGTGTGAACTACGCCATGGGCAAAGAGGAATACCTGATACGCACCGACTCGCTGATTATCAAGAACCTTAAGACCAACAAAGTGCTACAGATTACACAGGAGATTGGCAAGGTGCCTGTGCTGTCGTTCGGCAACAGCGGTGGCGACACCTCGATGCACAACTTCTGCCTGGGAAACAGCAAGTACCGCACAGCAGCCTTCATGCTCATTGCCGACGATGATGTTCGCGACCATGCCAACCGCGAAAAGGCACTCAAACTGGGCGAGCAGTGGCGACAGGCAGGCTATCATGTCATCTCCATGCGCGACGACTTCAAGACCATCTATGGCAATGGAGTGCAAATGACCGCATTCACCTATTAAAAATGCTCAACAGTTCGGTGCAAGAAAATTCTATGAAGCGTCCCTTCTTGTCTTTCTCGTTCTTGACATCTGTCAGATTAAAATAGGTAGCCACTTCCCAGTCGGCAAAGAATCCATAGGGCTTCAAGCGTGTGTTCTGAAACGACCGCCCGATGCTCTTTTCCGGCACAGCCACCACCACCCGTTTCAGCCCTTGGTGCATCAGTTTGTCCAAGGCAATGAACATCAGCGCCCTGCTCTTACCCGATGCGGGCGGAGCCTTGATCAACAAGAATCGCCTGTTGCGGGCCTCGTAGGCCTTTGCCTGCATCTCGCGCATACCCAATTCGTTAGTACTGCTCGACTCACCTGTCTGTTGGTAACGTATATCTACGATGTTCTTGCTATTTTGTTCCAAGTTTATTTGTTCATTCAGATTTTATTCGTAACTTTGCAGCAGAAATTTAAAGAAAGGAGTAGTCATGACACTTGCAACAAGAAGAGTACAGTCCACCCCTATGGCTCCATACATTGATGTAATGAGAAGTATGGATGTAAACGATATGAATGCCGTTGTGGATTTTCTACAAGAGTCTATGCGCGAGGCAGAGGAAACCAAGCGTAAGGCTGACGATGAGTTTTTGGCCAAAAAAATGGCTGAGTTGGAAATCTCACCTGAAGTGGAAGAACTGTTCAACGGGTTAAGGCTTACACCCCAAGAGGCCGCCGATGAACGTACCAAATGGATCTTAGGTCTTGACAGAAAGTGAAAATATTTCTTGACACAAACGTTTTCATCGATATTGTTGATGAAAGAGAACACTCCATGCAAGGTCGTACGATATATGAACTTGCCCAAAGGGGTGTCTTTGAGGTATGTGCCTCTTATCTTACCTTTGCCAATATTAACTATATCAAACGGGACATTCCAAGAACTGATCGTTATAAACTTATGCGGAGTCTCCGAAAAGGCATTACGGTTCTTCCTTGTGATGCGCATCAACTTGACACCGCACTTGTCCATGACGACGTGCGTGACTTTGAGGATCTCTTGCAATATATGTGTGCTGTTGCAGCTGACTGCGATGTCATTGTTACGAACAACATACGTGACTATCGAGAGTTCTGCCAGTTGCCGTTGATGACCTCGCGTGATTTTCTTTTGAATTTTTTCAGAAACCAATAAGTTCTCCATTCTGTATCCCTAAAGTCTAATGTTTTTTGGAAGTCTGATGACTACATTAGCATTGAACAATCTGTGGACATATCTTCAGGGGCTTTCACTCTCACAGAATGATCGCGAGTGGTTGGAAACAAACTGATCCTGCCAGTTGAGAAATCGGAAAGTTCCGATGAGCGCCAGTCAGGGGCGTCCTTGAAACGGGTGAGTAATAAACGCGCCGACCCTTTTGGTGTATTCCGCCCGGTGGTTCTTGTACGAACGGGCGTGGGCGGTTTCAGGGGCTATCCAGAGTTCTTTTGGAGCGGGTTTGGCCTCGTATAGCCGGTAGACCATACTGGTAGGTACAAACTTGTCTCTGTCGCCATGGATAAAGAGCATGGGATAATGGCATCTGGCTACCTGGCGGATGGCAGAGGCCTCGTCGAACGCCCAGCCATAACGCAGTTTGCAAATGACGTTGGTAGAGTACATCAGCGGGAATTCCGGCAAGCTGAACCGGTTTCTCATCTCACCGGCAAACTCGTCCCATACACTGGTATAGCCACAGTCGTCTACAAACCGGATGTCCTTGATGCCATCTGGCATCGGATGGGCCGACATCATCATCGTAGTAGCACCACCCATAGACACGCCATGAACCACCATCGAATCGGTCTGAAACACCTCCAGCCACCGCAGCATGTCGAGCCTGTCGAGCCAGCCCATGCGCAGGGCCTCGCCGTCGCTCTGCCCACTGGCATAGAGGTCGGGCATGACGACGTTGTAGCCAAACTCGCGCTCATACATCCGGGCCAAATAGAAGAACTTGATAGCCTGGTCGCGCCAGCCATGAATGACAAGTGCCGTCCTACGACTGCCCGTATTCACATAATACGCATGACAGCGATACCCCTCAGGCATCGTGACGAAGGTATCGCGGAGCGCATCGATTCTCTGCAGGCTATCCACCCACCCTACTGTCTCAGGATAGTTACCGAACAGCTGCCGATAACATGAGTCAGTATCAGCCCGGTTCTTGTCAGGCGCCAAAGAGTAGTCGAGCATATAAAAGCTCGCTCCTATCGTAGCCACCACAAATACCAGCAGCACACACAGCAATGCCCAAACCGTTTTCTTCATATTGCTCACAATGAATCTCATTTCGCGGCGACAAAGGTACAAAAACTTTTTCAAAACAACGACTTTCATACTGATAAAACGTTTAAATGCCCTTTGCCAATAGGGATCTTGTGTTTCCTGGCGGCACAACGGCTTGGCCTCTCAGGTTGGCGCTGCAAAGGTACGACATCCGGTGGCAATGACTTGAGGTTCCTTGAGGTTGCTTGAGGTTCCGTGTGATAAAATATTCCTGAAGGCGGTAATTTCAGACTGAGGGTGATAAAATTTTCCTGGGGCCTGGTTCTGGCTTTTCCTTGCGCGTGTTATTATTTGAATCTTTTCAGCAGCTTAAGCTAAGCTTAAGCTTTAAGGCTAGCCCCCCCTATAAAGGGGGCTAGCCCTGAAGAAAGAAAGCTTAAAGAAAGACCAGCTTAGAAGATCAGCAGGCCCTATCCCCCTGCCCTTCCCCGTGCCTTGGTTAGCTCGAAGCATTGCGGGAGTTAACTCAAATCGTCGTGCAAGTTAATTCGAATGAAGTTTTGAGTTAATGCAAGAAAGTCAATCTACTGGCTTTTAAAATATTATGGAAAACAGCTAAACAGCATACATCCACGAAACTCTAAAAAAATATGGCAAACTTACAAACCGCATCCCGCCCCGAAACTCTGGAACCGCATCCCGCCCCGAAACTCTGGAAAAAATGTTGAGAAATCGAGAAAATCCCAAAATTAAAATTTAAAATTAAAATAAAAAAATTAATTTAAAATTATGCCCCCTTTATAGGGGGGCATGAATTAATTTAAATTTAAATTTAATTTTTATTTAAAAAGCAAGTTTTTAGACAACATTGAAAAGTGCGATTTTTGCGCGCGATTTGTGGCGATTTAGGTTATATTAACAGTTGAAAGCAGTCGTTATTGGTGCTTTTTTTGTAATTTTGCACGGATAAGCAAATTACGCCGAATCGAGAAATAAAATTTTAAGAACTACACAATAATGACACCAGTAAAGATTTTGAGCGTCGACGACGAGATGGACCTTGAGTTGCTCCTGACGCAATACTTCCGCCGCAAGATCCGTAAAGGAGAGTATGAATTCCACTTTGCCCACAACGGCCTTGAGGCGCTGACGGTGATGATGAAGGTGAAGGACATCGACATCATCCTGTCGGACATCAACATGCCGGAGATGGACGGTCTGACCCTCCTGGCCAAGATCAACGAGATGCAGAACCCCGCCATGAAGTGCATCATGGTATCGGCCTACGGCGACATGGGCAACATCCGCCAGGCGATGAACAACGGTGCCTTCGACTTTGCCACGAAGCCCATCGACCTGGACGACCTGAGCGTGACCATCGAGAAGGCTGCCCAGCAGATAGACTACATCAAGCACTCGCAGGCTGAGCACACACAGCTGGAGTCGCTGAAGAGCGACCTGCAGGTGGCAGGCGAGATACAGCAGGCCATTCTGCCGCGCGTGTTTCCTCCGTTCCCCGAGAACGACCGCGAGCTGGACCTGGCAGCACTGATGACCCCGGCCAAGGACGTGGGCGGCGACTTCTACGACTTCTTCCGCATCGACGCCGACCACATCGGCCTGGTGATGGCCGACGTGAGCGGCAAGGGTGTGCCGGCCGCCATCTTCATGGCCGTGAGCCGTACGCTGATACGCACCATCGCGCTGCAGGGCTACCCCACTGACGTGTGTCTGACGAAGGCCAACGAGCTGCTGTGCGCCGAGTCGGTGGGCGGCATGTTCGTCACCGTGTTCTACTGCATCTACAACATCCGCACCGGCGAGCTGGAATACTGCAACGGCGGCCATAACTCGCCGTTCATCCTGCGCAGCGGCGGCCGTGTGGAGCAGATGCCCATGAGCACCAACTGCATAGTAGGCGTGGTGGAAGGCATAGACTACACCAGCGACCACACCAAGCTGGAGGTGGGCGACACGCTGGTGATGTACACCGACGGTGTGAACGAGGCCTTCAACCCGGCCCTTGAGGAGTATGGCGAGGCGCGCATGGAGGCGCTGCTGGGCAAGGTGAACGGTAAGAGCTGCCGCGAGGTGATTGACGGTCAGCTGGAGGATGTGAAACAGTTTGCCGACGGTGCCGACCAGAGTGACGACATCACCCTGCTGGCCCTGAAACGCAAAGCATAGGCAAGGGGTATGGAGAAGAAATCAGCCACAGTGAACGTGATTGCAGGGCTGCTGCTTATCGGTGCGTGTGTAACGGCCGGCATACTCTACAGCCGTCAGGTGTCGAAGAACGCCGAGCTGGAGCAGCAGCTGCAGGAGCTGACCAAGCGCGAGCAGCAGTCGGTGGTGATGCAGCACGTGAATGCCCAGATGGAGGAGATAGCCAACGAGGAGCGGCGCATCAGCGACGAACAGCGCGACGTGGCTATCGAGCAGACGCGCGTGGCTGAGCAGGAGCGCCAGAACGCCGAGCAGCAGCGGCGCCAGGCCGAGACGGAGCGTCAGAACGCCCTGATAGCCGAGCAGAAGGCCGTGGAGGCATCGCAGACGGCTCAGAGCCAGCGTCGCATAGCCGAGCACCAGCGGTCGGAGGCCGAATACTCGAAGCGTGTGGCCGACACGCTGAGCTACATCACGCTGGCCCGCTCGCTGGGCAACACGGCACAGACCCAGTACCGGGCCGGCAACCGCGAAGTGGCCGACCTGCTGGCCTATACGGCGATCATCTTCACCACCCGCTACCACGGCAACATCTACTACCCATCGGTCTACCAGGCACTGGCCATGACCAGCCAGAACAGAAACTTATGGGCCAAGCATAAGGGCAGCATCACCGACATAGCCTTCTACGAAGACATCAAGGACGGCTTCGTATCGTGCAGCACCTACGGCGAAGTGCTCAAGCACCGTCTGGACGGCCCCAACCTGCAGACGAGCACCATCATACGCAACTCGAAATACGACTTCCGCGACGTGTATATCGACCGCAACAAGAAAATCATCTACGCCCTCAGCCGCACCAGCGAGCTGCTGGTGTTCAAGAACGAACAGCTGGTCGAGGTGCTGCCCGTCAGCGTAGCCAAGCTGAAGTGCATGGAAGTGGTGGGCCGGCAGTTCGTCCTGTTCGGCGAGTCAGGCATGGCCCTCTTCGACCCCGAGAGCCGTAAGATCCTGAAGACGAAGGACCTGTCGTTCCGGGTGGTATCCATCAGCCGCTACGACAATACGCCACTGCTCTTTGACGACCGCGGCCGCCAGCACCTGATCAAGAGCTTCGACCGGATAGAGACGCAGCCGGTGCCGGTGAAAGGCCAGGTGACCGCCTTTGCCGAGTCGAAGAACCAGCATATCAAGGCCTACGGCATGAAAGACGGCACACTCTACTACATCAACCCACAGGGCAAGGTCACCAGACTGAGCGGCCACCGCTCGCAGATCTCGAAGATCAAGATCAACGGCCAGCGCATCTACTCAGCGAGCTATGACGGCACGCTGAACCTGTGGATGACGAATCTGGCAAAGCTGGAAGCCATGACGCTGTTCAGCGTTCCGGGATGGATCATCAACTTCACCTACGACCCTCGGAAGACCTACATCTGGACGGGCGACCAGAAAGGCGACCTGACGCAGGCCCTCATCTCAGTACCCATCATGATCAAGCGCCTGCAACGCCAGCTCAAACGCAACCTGACGCGCGAGGAATGGCAGTACTACATCGGCGACAACGTGCCTTATGAGGAGATCATCGGAAAGGAGGTGCGCCTATGAAGACAATGATAACCGCCGCACTACTGCTGGTGGCCACCCTGCTGCCACAGCAGCTGCACGCCCAGGGCATGCCCTATATCCGCAACTATCCCGCCACGGAGTACAAGGCCCACAACCAGAACTTCGACGTTATCACCGGTCCCGACGGCACCTTATACGTAGCCAACTTCGAAGGACTGCTCTATCTGGACCATGCCAAGTGGCGCATCATACACACCCCCGGCATCACGCGCATCACGTCGGTGTTCTGCGACTCGAAAGGCACCATCTGGACCGGCGGCTACAACTACGTGGGACATGTGGCCCCCAACGCCCAGGGCAAGCTGCGGCTGCTGGATGCCAACAACATGAACTGCTTCGAAGGCGAGGTGCAGTGGATCTGGGAGAAGCGCGGCAGCATCTTCTTCAAGGTCAGCGACAACCGCATCTACACCATCCGCAACAACAAGGTTGAGCTGGCCAAGGGCGAAAAGGTGCCGGAGACAGGCTCCTCGGTGTTCAAGGGAATAGGCCATGTGAACCAGATACAAGAGCTGGCCGACGGCCACAGAGCCATAGCCACCAACGGCGACGGCCTGATAATCATGGACAAGTCCGACCGCGAGGTGATGCGCATCACGGATGTCAACGGACTCTGCTCGAACAATATCAGCCACATCACCTACAACGGTCACGGCATCATCTACGGAGCTACCGACAACGGAGTCTTCGCCATAGCCTACCCCTCGCTCTACTCGCGCTTCACGCCCAACGAAGGCCTGCACGGCGAGGTGCTGAGCATAGAGAAACTGGGCGGCAGGATCTATGCCGGTACACTGAGCGGACTCTATGTGGAGAACGGCCACAGGTTTGAATCCGTATCGCGCATCACCCACGCCTGCTGGCAACTGCAGCACCAGAGCAACAACCTGCTGGCAGCGACAACCGACGGTGTGTACCGCATCACGCCCGACAACCACATAGAGCAGCTGACCACCGCCAACACCCTGTCGGTGATGCCCAACGAGCAAGGGTTCTACAGCGGCGAGATGGACGGCGTCTACTACAACACCCATGCCGACCGCAAGAAAATATGCGACGCAGAGAAGGTGGTGAAAATCATCACCGACCGGGATGGTGTCATCTGGATGCAGAACCTGTATGGCAAGATATGGAATTCGTTTGCCCCCTACGCTGCCGGGAAAGACGAAGATGTCATCATGACGCTGGTGAACAACAACGGCAAAGTGACCCCCGTTTCTGCCAACAGCACGAAGCCCTTCCCCTACCCTCTCTACGACTACAGCGACCCAGAGAACATCCTGTGGCTCACCGACAACAAAGGCAAACACCTATACGCCATGAAGGACGGACAAAAGGATGCCGAGCACAGCAGTCTGGTATATGCGCTGATGGATAACTCGGTGCGCGCCATGCTGCACGACGGCGACCTGCTGTGGATGGGCGGCGACAAAGGCATCACGGTGGCCGACGAGTCGCAGAAGGAGCCCGCCCGAAGCAAGAAGCCGCGCGTCAAGATATGCTCGGTGGAGCTGGCCGACACCATGCTCTGGGGCGGTTTCGGCAAGCAACCCGACGAACTGCCGGAACTGAACCACAACTATGGCCGCATGGTGATTGCATACGCCATAGAACATCCCTCGTTGCTGCTGCGCACACAATACCGCTACAGGCTGAACGGCGGCAACTGGACCAAATGGGAGACCGAGACCTATGAGGAGTTCGCCAACCTGTCGGCAGGCAGCTACACCTTTGAAGTGCAGTGCCGCGATGCCTACGGACAGGTGTCCGACCCGGCGAGCATCCGCTTCGTCATCCTGCAGCCCTGGTACTTGCGCTGGTATATGATACTGCTATACCTGCTGGCGGCTGCCGCACTGACCTACCTGTTCATCAACTGGCGCACCAGACGACTGGAAAAGGAAAAGCACGAACTGGAAGCACTCGTCAAGGAACGAACTGCCGAGGTGGTGCAGCTGGAGAAAGTGGCTGCCGTCGGTAAGCTGACACAAGGACTCATCGACCGCATACTGAACCCCCTGAACTACATCAACAACTTCGCCAAGCTGTCGGAGGGACTGGTGAACGACATCAAGGCCAACATCGAGGACGAAGAGGAACACATGGACAAGGAGAACTACGAGGACACGATGGACGTGCTCGACATGCTGCACGGCAACCTGGTGAAGGTGGGCGAGCACGGTGCCAGCACCTCGCGCACACTGAAGGCCATGGAGGAGATGCTGAAAGACCGCTCGGGCGGCATCGTGAAGATGAACATCACCTCGCTGCTGCACCAAGACCAGGAGATGGTGCTGAAATACTTCGAGAAGCAGATTTCGGAATACGGCATCAAGACCGTCTTCGAGCTGCCCAGCCAGGAAATCGACATCAACGGCAATGCCGAACAGCTGAGCAAGACATTCATGAGCATACTGGGCAACGCCATCTATGCCGTCGTCAAGCAGTCGAAACGCAAGCAAGCAGACAACCAGGCGTATGCCCCCGAGATACGCTTCATCGCCACACTTCAGGGAAAGCAACTGAAACTGAAGTTCCGCGACAACGGTATCGGCATCGAGCATACCGTGATCGACAAGATTTTCGACCCCTTCTTCACCACGAAGACCACCGGCGAAGCGTCGGGCGTAGGACTATACCTGAGCCGCGAAATCGTACAGAACCACGGTGGCGACATCACAGTAGAGTCAGAGAAGGGCAAATACACAGAATTCACCATTACACTACCAACCCTCTAAAAACGGAATGGATATGGCACAGGAAATAGACGACCTGAAACAACGGCTTAAAGAGCAAGAGAAGCTGGCCTCGCTGGGCATGCTGACAGCCGGTATAGCCCACGAGATACAAAACCCGCTGAACTTCGTCATCAACTTCAGCAAGATGTCGGACAAGCTGTTGACCGACCTGACTGAGATTGTGGAGGACAACGAGGACAAGCTGTCGGACGAGGACCGCGAGGAAATAGCCGACATCGTGACCGACCTGAAGGAGAACATGGGCAAGATCGTGGAGCACGGCGAGCGCGCCATCAGCATCATCCAGGGCATCCTGCTCGTGTCGAGAGGCAAGGAGAACGAGTTCATACCTACCGACATCAACCGGCTGGTAAAAGAATACGTCTGGCTGTCGTATCATGCCATGCGCGCCAAGGACAAGAGCTTCAACATCAGCATCCATGAGAGCTACCAGGAAGACCTGCCGCGCATGATGGTGATTCCCCAGGACCTGAGCCGAGCCGTGCTCAACCTGATGAACAATGCCTGCTATGCCGTATGGAAGCGCAGTCAGGATCAGGGCGATGGCTACCAGCCCACCATCGACATCAATACCAGCATGGCCGACGGCAATGCCATCATCGTCATTGCCGACAACGGCGACGGCATGACCGAGGAGGTGAAACAGCGCCTGTTCGAGAACTTCTTCACCACCAAGCCCATCGGGCAAGGCACGGGCCTGGGCATGGGCATCACACGCGACATTGTGGAGAACAAGCACCAGGGGCGGCTGACCTTTGAGTCGGAAGAAGGCACCGGTACACGCTTCACCATCAACATCCCTATACGCACGAAATGAGCAGAGTCCTATACATTATTATATATATAGCCCTGCTGTCCGTGTGGAGCCTGCCGGCCAACAGCCAGGACTACGCGGATAACAATGTCACCCTGCTGCTGGATCAGGCCGAGCAAGACTATGACATAGGCCGGTTCGACCAGTGCATAGATGCCGTGCGGTCGCATATGAACTCCTTCCAGGGCGACCAGCGGCAGAAGGCCCTGCGGCTGTTGGCACTGTGCTACCTGGCACAGGACAACGAGAAACAGGCAGAACACTATGCCGTACAACTGGTAGAACTCAACAACTACTACAGCCATGTGGACGACCCTATCCGCTTCCAGGAGATGGTGAACCGCCTGAAGGGCGGCCGCACCATCACAACGGCATCGAGCGTGGCCGAGGGCCTGGAAGAGGCTCCCGTGCCCGTCACCATCATCACGGCCGAGATGATAGAGAACCTGGGATACAACAAGAACCTGAGCCACCTGCTGGCCACCTATGTTCCCGGCATGACCGACGTGCAGGCCGAATGGGAAGAGAACATCGCCATGCACGGAGCCTTCGCCCGCAACCAGGAGCTGATACTCGTCATGGAAAACGGCCACCGACTGAACAACCGCACCTACAACAGCTGCTCGCTCGACTACGCGCTGAGCACAGAGAAGATAGACCACATCGAGGTGCTGCGCGGACCGGCCTCGTCGCTCTATGGCAACGTGGCCCTGTCGGCCGTGGTCAACATCATCACCAAGCAGGGTGCCGACCTCAACGGCATCAAAGCCAAATATGGCTACGGCACCTTCAACACCCACAAGGCCGACCTCACGATGGGTACCACATTTATGGAAGCCGACGTCTTCGTATGGGGATCGTTCTACCAGAGCGACGGCCAGGGAATAAGCATCGGCGAAGAGTGGGCCGAGCGATACAAAGAGCACTTCAACTTGTCGGCACAGGCAGGATACTATGCGCTGGCAGACCGCTACCGCGACAAGCCCTGCTACGACGTAGGCATGACCATGCGATACAAAGACTTCAACATCTTATTTTCGCACAAGAACTCACGCTCGGTGTCACAATTTAGCGATGATAAAGGCCTCTACAGATATGACCGCTACCGCTACTTCGACGACGTCAAACCCGGTGCCAACCAAGAGAGCAACCACGTGGAGCTGGGCTACAGCCACCAGCTGGGTTCGGTGACACTCGCTGCATCGGTCTACGGCGACTGGTACAACCACATACATTACAAAATATTTGATCCGCTGGATCCTGAAGACGAAGCATTGCCCGAGGAAGAACAAGTTTACAGCCACGGCTTTTTCTCAACCAGTAAAATCCGTGAACACACCCTTGGCGGCAACCTGCGCGCAAATACCAACTACCGCCTTGGCTCCATGACGGGCAACCTGCTGCTGGGCAGCCAGTTCGAGCACTACACACTGAGCGAACACACTTTCATTGACGGGGAGAAATACGAAGAGGTAGTCACAGTAAGCAAACCTTCAGACGACTTTAACAACGAAGGCAGCGAGAACAGCCTGTCGTTCTACGCTCAGGACAAGCACTCGTTTACCCAAAAACTGATCTTCAATGCCGGACTGCGCTTCGACCACAAGCAGCGACGCTTGCAGAGCAATATCACGGCCTGGTCGCCACGACTGGCACTCATCTACCTGGCCAACAAGGCTGTGAACCTGAAGCTGACCTATGCTCGCTCGTTTGTCGACATGTCGTACGACTACCGTAGCGAACGCACCTATGCGGAACAGGATTACCTTCCACAATACCTTACCGCGATGCAATTCTCAGTGATGGGCAAGCTGCCCGCACTGAACCTGTCGTACGATGTCAACTTCTCGTATAACAAATACGAGAACCTCTTCTGCAACCGTGAAACTTCCGAAAAGTCATGGAACAATGAAGGCAGCTACGAAAGTCTGGCCCTGGAAGCCAGCGCCTTCTGGAATTGGCATCGGCTGACGGCCAATATGACATTCTACTGGTGCAAGGCCCTCAGAGCCAGCTACTACTTCTTCAGTGACGAGGAGAAGCGCGTGGCCTGTGTGCCCAACCATACCATCAACCTGAACATAGGATGGAAGGCCGTAGAAAGCAAACGCCACCAACTGAAGCTCTATGGCAACCTGCAATACACAGGCAACATATTGGTGCAGAGATTCATTTTTGATGAGAATGCCAATAAGTTTGTCAACGGCGACTACTTCCTGAAGCGCCGCGTCATCCTGGACGTCGGCGTGAAGTACACCTATAACAAGCACATCTCACTGGCACTTGACTGTGAAAACGTGTTCAATACCGACCGCTATGTGGTGGGACCAGCGTGGTCCATGTATCCCAACTACCTGCGCGGACGCAACCTGATGACATCCATCTCATTCACACTCTAAAATAAAAGACGAAGCTATGAACCCCAGAAATACCATCATCGCCCTGCTGCTCTGCTGCTGCCCGATATGTGCCTCTGCACAGACCGGTGGCGACAACTACCGCGATATTTACAACGAGGCAGAGCAAAAATACAATATCGGACAGCTGGAACAGGCAGAGGAGTTGCTGCAGCATCACATCAAGACACTGCCCATAGAGATGCGGCAAAGCGCCTACCGGCTGCTGGCACTATGCTATCTTGGAATGGACCGCGACACCGAGGCCCAAGACTACGTCAGGCTGCTGCTCGACAACAACCCCTACTACAGCACTACGCTGGACGACCCCCAGCGATTCATCGACATGGTGGAGGACATAAAGGCGGGCAACACCGCCACCATCACCACTGCATCGAGCCAGGCAGAGACGCTTCAGGAGGTGCCTGTGCCTACTACCCTCATCACCGAGGAGATGATACGCGTCTCAGGAGCCCGCAACCTGCAGGAAGTGCTGGCCATCTACGTGCCGGGCATGATACCCATCGACTGCAACGACGACATCAACATCTCGATGCGAGGCATCTACAGCAACAGCCAGGAGAAGATACTCTTCATGCTGAACGGCCACCGGCTGAACAGCTACTGTACCAACACGGCCGCCCCCGACTTCAGCATCTCGCTGGAGAAGCTCAAGCAGATAGAGGTGCTGCGCGGACCAGCCTCGTCGCTGTATGGCGGCGTGTCGCTGACGGCCGTGGTCAACCTCATCACCAAGCAGGGAGCCGAGGTCGACGGCCTCAAGGTGCGGGCCGGAATAGGCAACTACGGCCAGTATCGCGGCGATGCCATCTTCGGAAAGCGATACTTCGACCTGGACCTACTGGTATGGGGCAGCTTCCACATGGCCAAGGGAGAGCAGCGATTCGTTGGCAAAGAAGACACCGGACTGAAGCAGTATGAAGGCGACGTCACCATTGGCCGCGTAGGCAACAAGCCCAACTACGACATAGGAGCCAGCATCAAGTACAAGAAGCTGCAGTTCCTGTACAACGGACAGTTCTCGCAGATACAGGCTCCGATGACGATGACCCATACCTTCTCGCCCTATGACGCCGACAAATACAAGACCTTCAACGGCATACGCCCGAGCCATACCTCCTTCTCGCACCATGCCCACGTCAGCCTGGGACAGCAGTTTGGCGACTTCTACCTGAAAGGAGATTTTGCCTACGACAACAACGACCTGACACACTATCAGGTCATCACGGAGGCTCCCCTGCCCGGCCTGTCAACCATTCTGCCATTGCCAGAGCACTCGAAGAGCCTGCTGGAAAACCACACTGGCGGCTTTGCCCGATACATCAGCGGCCAGGAACACACCTTCAGCACGAAGCTGCAGGGCGACTGGAGCTATATCAACAACGGTACACACAAGGGACTGCTGACCTTCGGAGCGGAGTACAGCTACTTCCAGCTGGACGATGCGCGCTATGCGTTCACCTACGACTTTCAGAACACGCTGCCCGAAACAGCCAACATCTCGGAGGTGGGCAAGGGACATGAGAACAATGCCAACGTCTATGCCCAGCTGAAACACCAGTGGGGTCCGTTCATCCTGAATGCCGGTCTGCGCTTCGACTATAAGGCTCGCTACGACACCACCTACATACGCGAGTTCTCGCCCCGCGTGGCACTCATCTTCGTGCAGCCCAAGTGGAATGTGAAGCTCAGCTATTCGAAAGCCTTTACCGATGCACCCTACCTCTATCGCAAGACCAACCAGTTCCTGCTGGCCATGCTGGGAGCCACCGGGCGCGAGCAACTGCTGCTGGGGCTCAGCCCTGAGACGATGCACTCCTGGCAGCTCACCCTGGCCGGCACACAACTGGTGAAGGGACTCAACCTGGAGCTGAATGCCTTCTACAACCAGATGCGCGACATGATCTACATGTCGGTGCTGGAGCACTACAATATGGGCAATTCGAACATCTACGGCATTGAATTTGCCGGCAGCTACGACCACCGCAACTTCTATGCCCATCTGTCGGCAAGCTGGATGAAGGCCACCCGCTACGAGATGGACAGCGACAGCTACGACCGGGCGTTCAACATGCCACGCTTCTCAGCCAACGCCGTCCTGGCATGGAAGCCCACCTCACGGCTGCAGCTGCACACCCGACTGGCGTTCTATGCCAAGCAGCGCACCAACTATATCAACATCATAAACTATGGTACCATGGAGAATGCCAACAACATGATTAATAAACTGGAAACGAAGCTAAAGGAAAAGGGGGAGCTCACTCGTGAGGAGCAAATCACCTATGCCAAGTTGCAGGAAGTGATCCATGATGCCAGTCAAGAACTCCTTGTCAGCAAAGAGGTGCCACCCTACTTCATCTGGGACCTGGGAGCACGTTATCAGATTGGCAAGCTGGAGTTGAGCTTCAACGTGAACAACCTGCTCAACCGGCAATACTCCATCAGCGGTGCCTGCACAGGCCTCATCCCCCAGCGAGGGCGATGGTTCCTATTTGATGTTGCCTATAAGTTCTAGCGGCATTGTTCAATGGCGACAGGCTACCCCAGTTCAAAGGGACCTGTTGGCGTGTTGCGCTTCAGCACCTCCAGCTGTACGTCGACACCGGGAATAACCCCATAGCTGCGCAGTACGGTTTCCACCGTCTTGCGAGCCAGTTCAGGATGGTTGTTCTCTTCGCTGAGATGGCACAGCCAGATGTGTTGTAGGAAGTCGGACATGTTGTCGGCCAGCACCTGTGCACAGTCGCGATTGGACAGATGGCCGGTACCCGACAGGATACGATCCTTCAGGAACTGCGGATAGGGTCCGCTCTTTAGCATCTCGACATCGTGGTTGGCCTCGATCACCAGGTGACGGGCGCGCTGGATATACCCCTTCATCTCGTCGGTCACCTGGCCCGCATCCGTAATCACGCACAGGTTCGTACCCTCAGCCTCGATGAAGTAGCCCACATTGTCGGAACTGTCGTGCGGCACATGAAAGGCCGTAACCATGAAGTCGCCCACCTGCTCAGTCTGTCCGGTCTCCAGCGTCCGAGTCATTTCGGGAGCCAGTTTTCGGGTGATGCAGTAGTTGCGGTTAATACCTTGATGCACCTTACGGGTAGCATATACCGGCACCTGATAGTCGTGACTGAACGAGCCCACCGACTTGATGTGGTCAGCATGATCGTGAGTGATAAGGATATGATGTATCTGTGAGAGGTTGACGCCATACTCGCGGCAGTCCTTCTTCAGGCCCCGCAGCCCTACCCCAATATCAATGAGAAGCCCATCGTTCGGGGTAGTCAGCATATAGCAGTTTCCACTGCTCCCACTACCGAAAGAGATGAATCGTAGCATGTTTGTTTTCAAAATTTCGTGCAAAGGTACAAATAAAATAATAAATAAGAACGATGTATTAAGAATTATTTCGTAACTTTGGATAAAATCGCAAACCTTTTGTAAATAAAGGCAGCTCGGAGGATTGAGAAAAATCTGGGTTACGAACTGGCAACGGTTCTTGCGTCCTTTCAGTAGCAAGCGGCAAGCCGATTACTCATTTCCTCATTCTGCCGTGATTTGCTTGTCAATGAACTCCCGACTCAGAACCACCAGCCTGTTTCAATGGCTCATTGTCAGGTGTAAAGGTACAAAGAATTATTCAATTAACCAAGGGGGAAACAAAAATAACGACTAAATTGGTATATATAGGCAACTAAAAGAACATATTATATGGTTATTCCCAACTCTCTTAGTACTGTATTCAAGTCGCAACAGCGAACTCCCATTGCATTACAGGCATCTGGAATCATTACTCGTTTTTTACTATTCGGGCTGGAACCTTCATAAGTTACAAGTGTCAAATGCTTAGCCGAAGCAGTTGCAATGAGATATGCATCCGCAACATTTGCGAATGTATTCAATGCTTGTGGGCTATAAACAGGATTAGACTTTGCCCAGTTCTGAACATTTGCATATTGAATCATTACATCAGCATCCAATGATAAATAGAAAGACTTTGGAGCATTTGTCTTTAACCATTCCGTCAGTTCATCTTTACCCTTTTCTATTTCTTCCTTGACAGTGACGCTTGTAAATATATCTCCAGAGTTGACCATTTCACGAAATCTTTCCCAAAACGTAGGCCAAATGTCCATTGGCATCTCGTTCTTGGAGCGAATAAATATATTGGTGTCAAATATATATGCCATAGTCCACTTATACGTTATTGTTCATGAAATGCTGGTAAGTATTCCCATACAGACCTGTTAGGCGGTAAGCATCTGTATAGCTCAACTGCCGATTATTGACCGCATTGCGGACATGGATAGCGAAGAGCCGCCCAACCCGTTTTACACTGGTCAGATAAAAGCTACCGCCACCACCGTCTTTCTTCTTGTTAATCGGCCTTTTACTGTATTCCAACCAAAACGCCCTATAATCAGTATCACTCATCATTCTCAAGTCATGGGCACGACGCGCAACTACTATTTCGCTTACCTTGAATTTACGGGCTACCCTCTTGACATCTCCTGTCCACACATCTTGGAGCACATCTGCCGGAACCAAGAACTCTGCTGCAACCTTGTCACAATAGGATTCTACCGTATCATGACTGAACAATTCCTCACCAGCATGTCCCGCACTAATGCCCAACATAATATGGGCTGTTTCATGTATAATGGTGAACATTTGGGCAGACTTGCTGTCTGCGCTGTTTACGAATATATAAGGCGCAGTTTGGTTTACAAGGGCAAACCCACGACATTCACTGACTTTCAAGGCTCGGTGCGTGTTATTACCCACCACGCCGTTAAAGGCCAAAAAAACACCTGCATCCTCTAATTTCTGAATCAGAGTATTTAATGCTTCTTCGATTTTCTGATATCCAAAAGCCCAACAAGACTCCAGCTGTAGGGTTTCGCGCAACAAAGAAACAGCCTCGCTAATATGCGTGTTCAATTGGATGGAGCCAACTATCTCGCATACGCCTATTTCGTTTTCATTCAAGTAATCTTCAAGCCAATCCTGACGGCTTTGTACATTCATCACCGTATCATAGACATTCAAGTCAAAATGGCTGTTTTGCCTAGCTTCACCCCTGAACATGGGAAAAGGAATAGTCTCCGTTGGGGGGTGTTGCAAGAACAAGTATCCAAAGGGTACGAAGAACTTGGAAGCGAATCTTTGTAATTGGCTAATCGTAGGCAGTTTTTCCTCATACAACCAATCACCCAACTTGGGGAAGGCCTCTACAGCTTTCTCCTCATTATATCCCGCCCGCAAGATTGCCCATCTCAGGATGGCAGGACTAACATTGTCGAGTGTTGCAGCCATATTTTCTTTCTTTGTTTGTGCAAAATTAAGAATTTTCTTCAAATTTACAAAGAAAATAGCAGGTTTTCAGCCAAAAAGAAAGATAAATGAGGGTGATTTTGAAGAAATTTAGCAAAATAGCACAAGGATTCGAAAAAAATCACTATCTTTGAATGATCACTAGAACCGACCCCATGATCTACTGACGGTCGAATTCGGCAGAAGGTATAATTTTTACGTTCATACGACGCCCTCAGATTTTAGCCCTTCCAAGAATTTTTCTTCTGTCATCATTTTCACTTCACCGCGCTTGGCGGCTTTTACCTCGTTGAGTGCGCGGGTCAAGGTTTCTTTCACGTATGCCTTCTGCTTGGCGGTCTTGGCATCGTCGGCCTTTGGTTCCAACAGTTTGCCGGCAAGCCACTCACGGTCTTTCTGCTTGAGTGAAAGACCTTCGATGTATGTCCACAAATTGTTCAGTGCTACTGCTGTCATAATCCTAACATATTTAAACGTCCGCTGCAAAATTAATAATAATTATTGAATCATCAAAATAAAACAACTATAAAAACAGCAAACTTACTTCTCGGGCTTCTTGGGTGAGGATCACGGGGTCGTAAACATCGTTTTTTCCCAATTTTCCTCGAATTGCCTTTATTTATGGGGCGAGCTGCGTTAATCTTCCAAAATTGCTCCCGTGTGTCAGCTTTATTTGCTAACTTTGCACCATGAAAAACTTCATAGCAATATTGTCGATGGCCGTCTTGGCCAGTTGTAACATGATTGGCAGCAACGATGACGCTGCCATGGAGGTGGCTGTCTGTTGGGCCGACGCTTATTTTAACTGCGACTATGCCGAAGCGCAGAAGCTGTCGACCGCAGAGAGTGAACAATGGCTGCGTTTTGCTGCATCGAACACGAGCGATCACGACCTGCAACTGCTGCATGAGCGTCCGGCTATTGTTGAGTCACATCAATATTATACGGTGGCCAACGACACGATGTGCGTGGTAGAGCTGCAGGTAAGCAACTATCTGGCTCCAACGGCTCCCGGCGAGGATGCCCGCCAGGAGGAGGCTTCCGGCACGTACCTGCTGACGGTGGTGAAGCGCAACGGCAACTGGAAGGTCAGAATGGAAGGCCTACCGCAAAGTGAAAGGCAAAGTCGCGACTGAACTTAGGATGGAGAATGGGATAGTGCTCCTTCGAGGAAGTATAAGCGGGATTGACAGCCTTCATACCCATATCGAAACGTAGGATGAAGTAGTCGAAGTTGAAACGGAATCCCAGCCCGTAGCTGACGGCAATCTGTTTCCAGAAGGATGAGAGCCGGAACGTTCCTTCCTCCTGAAGTTCATCAGTGCGTATTTTCCACACATTACCCGCATCGATGAAGAGCGCTCCACCCAGCTTCCAGAACAGATGAGTGCGATACTCCAGGTTCAGGTCGAGCTTCATGTCGCCAACGTGCATCAGATATTTGTAAGAGTCGTCGTCGTCTTTGTAGCCTCCAGGTCCGAGGCTGCGCACACTCCATCCGCGAACACTATTGGCTCCGCCGGAGAAGTAAGTCTTCTCGAAAGGCAGCTCCCTGCTGTTGCCATAGGGATAGGCAATGCCCAGACCGAAATGGAACACCAGCTGGTTGCGATAGTCCAGCTGGAAGTTGCGGGTGTATTCAAAATCGCCCTTCACATACTGCGCAAAAGCCACGTCAAGGAAAGTATAGTCGCCTTCCTGGTTGCGATGGAATCCAAACGTATGAGCCATCAGGTTCAGCAGGTTGCCGCCCGACTCGATATTAGTCTTGAAAGCATACCTTCCGTTATTATAGGCATAGCGGAATCCCGCCCGCAGTATAAAGAGATCCTGATAGTTGTAAAACAGCAACGCATTGCGCTTGGCAGCATTCATCAGATATTCAGAATAGAACTTTTCACTGATCCAGGGCATCGAGATAAAGTTGAGGTCGAGCAAGTCGAGCTGATAGCGGTCATGCCGGCTCGGGTCGTTCCAATTATATCGCCATCCTACGGAGAATACACGCCGCAGGAATTCCGGCCGGTTCTGGAGGTCGTAGAGCAGCGACACCTGGGAGGTGGCATTGACCCGTCTGCGGAAGGCTGACGAGAGGAAGGGGGCTATGAAGCGGGGGAATGTGAGCTTGGTCTGCACACTGTATTCCAGGAAGTTTGAATTGGAATATCCCTCCAGTCCGGTGATGGCTTCATAGGCTCCTCGCAGCTCGATGCTCAGGGCCTCGGAGCCATGAAAGAGGTTTCGGTTCTGGTAGGTCAGCGATGCCGCTGCACCCAGGTCGCCCGCCGTGTTGGTGCCTTCGGGCTGGAACGAGATGGTGCTGGGCTTATTGGTGGTGATGCTGATGTCGCAGTCGAGCAGTGCTGAGTCAGGGTGTTCGCGGAAGGCGATGTTGGTGTAGCGCACTGCTCCCAGACGGCCGAAGTGGTTGTAGGTGGTCTGCAGCCCGTTGGCGGCATATAGCTCGCCGGGGCGGATAAAAGTGTTAGCCTGCAGGATATTAGGGCGCAGATGAATCACCGAATCGTTGGGATTGCCACTGCGGAACGTTACCTGTCGGATAGTGTACTGCCGATGGTGCAGACCGGTCTGTTCACCACTGCGATAGCGATGCAGCACGAGGGTCAGGTCGACATCTGTTGTACCGACAACAGAATCGGCCCGATAGGAAATGAAATCTTTATTGAAACGATAGTAGCCGCGATTGACAAGGATATCGGTTATGCGCTTGCGCTCTGCATCCAGATTGTCAATATTGAACACCATCCCCTTGCGCAGACCTCTGTTCTCGTGATTGTCCATCTGAAGGAGGGTGGCTATCAGCGAGTCTTGTATCTCGTAGTGCACATTCCGAATAAAAAATTCCTTTCCCGGACGCAGCAGATAGAGCAAGGAAATCTTCTTGCCCCGAATCTTGTTGTACACATCAACGTCAGCCCGCAGATAGCCTTTGTTGTGCATCTGCTGGACGATATTCTGCATCGACTGGCGAGTCTTGGCAAAATCATAGATGACGGGAGGCTCGCCGATGGAACGCAGGGTCCGGTTGATCCACCGAGTGGTGTCGCGGCCCGAGAGTGAATAGGTACGCAAAGGAATCTTAAAGGCCGAGAACCACCGAACGTTGGAGCGCTGGCGTACAAACTGCTTCATCGCGGCAGGGTTGATGTCAGCAGCCTTCGTATCGCTCTTCACCTGCACACGGTCCAGCAAATAGTCACCATCGGCGACGTATTTTGTCTCCGAACAGGATGCCAACAGCAATATCGACAGAGCTGATATGATGAACTTTTTGCACATTTTCGTGCAAAAGTACAAAAAAAAATTGTAACTTTGCCACCTGACACTCAAAAAAATATGATTAGCAAGAACCAAATAAAACTGATTCGTTCGCTTGAACAGAAGAAGAACCGCCGCCGTGAGGGCCTGTTTGTTGCCGAGGGACCCAAGGTAGTGGGCGACCTGTTACGAGCAGGCTATCAGCCCCACTCCATCTTTTCCACCACAGACTATCCTGAAGCTCAACTGGTTACGGACGAAGAGCTGCGCCGCGTCAGCTTCCTGCAGCATCCGCAAGAGGTGCTGGCCGTGATGCACCTGCCGACCCAGCAGTCCCCTACCCCTCCAGACGATATTGACCAGCTGTCGCTGGCCCTCGACGGTGTGCAAGACCCCGGCAACCTGGGTACCATCATCCGCATAGCCGACTGGTTTGGCATTGACACCATCTACTGCTCAGCGGACACGGCAGATGCCTACAATCCCAAGGTCGTGCAGGCTACGATGGGCAGTATCGCCCACGTACATATCATATATTGCGACCTGGCCAAGCTCCTTCGGGAGGTTCAATGTCCTGTCTACGGCACCCTGCTGGACGGCAAGAATCTGTATCAGGAAGAACTGTCGGCAAACGGCATCATCGTAATGGGCAATGAAGGCAACGGCATCTCTGACGAGATACGCCAGCTCGTCAACCGCCGGTTGCTCATCCCCAACTACCACAAGACTGGTGAAGAGACAGCCGAGAGTCTGAATGTAGCCATTGCCACAGCCGTGACCTGTGCTGAGTTCCGAAGACGCTATCCGGCCTTCGCTGAATAAAACGGGGTGTTCGCTGAATAGTTTTGGGCATAGCCCTCCCTTTCCGTATCTTTGCATTCACTAACAAATATGTAAAGACTGCTGAATATGATGTGAGAACTTCTCTACCTTTCTTTCGAGCTTGCTCGTTAACGGCGCACCCGGATTTTTCCGTGGCAGGTCCACACAGACCCGCATGACAGCATAAACAAAGAATTTATTTGTATGTCCGGCAGAATTGTTGTACCTTTGCGCCATCTTATTATAGAGGTATGACAGAGACATTGACTTGTTATTAACTTGTTTACGATTGCAAAGATACGACAACATTCCGAACAAAACAAACTTTTTGCTGATTTTCGTCAGGACTACATGCGACAGAGAGGCGCATTTGCGACAAGCAGCCGAAATCACTCCCATGACTGTCGCAGACAGACAAGAAGGTCCTTTCTGTGTTGCTAGGCTCCGCAGCCGCCACTAACAACGCACAAAAAGAACCGTCCCTCATGTGTCATGGCTCAAACTTCCTTTTGCCACGACCACCACCGTCACCGCCACCGTTCACATTCTCCAACTCTTCCAGTGTGAGCTCCTGAGCCTTCTGGCTGTTCTCTTCATTCTGCTTCATAATCTTACAAATTTTTTAATTGTTTGACTTATTGTTAATTACTCTATGGTTTTGTGAGGGCAAAGATACGAAAATATTCCGAATAAACAAACTTTTTTGCTGTTTTTTTTCGGGACTATATGCGACAATGAAATGCATTTGCGACAAGCAGCCGAAATCGCCCCCAAAGCTGTCGCGTCAGTGGCGTATAGGCTCCCGCTTGAGATAGTCGTAGAGCGTGAGCAGGCGCAGATGGAAATAGCTGTTCCAGAAATCCTGCAATGCCTTGACCTGATCGACTCGCGCCGTCTGCCAGTACTGCTGTGCCAGCGACAGGTCGTTGACGTTGGCCTGACCTCTGATGAAACGTTGCAGCATGGCGGTATAGGCATCCTCGGCAATCTGCAGCGAGCGTTGGGCATCGCCGACCATCGACTGCCGCTGGTCAACCTCTGCCACGGTCTGCATGACATCCAGTTCGGTGTCGCGTCGCTGCTCCTCACGCTGGTGCGCAGCTGTCTCAGCCTTACTCTGTGCCGCGAGCCAGGCATTGCGCTTCTTGCCGTGATCGACGATAGGCACGGTGAGGCTTACCATCACCTGATTCTGCACCAGTGGACTTCGAAAAGCATGACCGAAGTTTTCTGCCACCTGGTTGAGACCTATCGAGGCATCGATGCTGGCGTTGAGTCCCTTCTTGCGCTTCAGCTGTTCAGCGTCGCGTCGGGCTTCCAGCTCCTTGAGTTGCATGGACAGATAGTTGGGATTGTTGCGTGAGGCATGGGCAATGGCATCGCTGGCAGCCACATTCAGGTGGGGCAATACGGTGGGTATGACCAGCTGTATATGGGTGTGCTCGTCCATTCCCAGCCAGACGGCAAGACTCCTGACTGCCTGTTGATGGCTCAGCTGGGCGCTCTTCAGAGCGGTGGCGGCAAGCGAGCGTTGCAGTGTCAGGATGTCGAGTTCAGCCTTTGAGATAGACGCAATGCGGAAACGGCGGTTGCCGATGGCGAGGATGGTGTCGCACGACTGTATCTGCTCCTGCGCCATCTTCAGCTGCTCTTGCGTCACAGCCAGTAGAAAGAATCGCTTGACAGCCTCAGCAGCCGTCTGCTCCACCGAGTAGTTCATCTGCTGCTGTGCCACCGTGAGTCGCATGGGTTCGGTCTGGCGGTTCCAGCGGTAGGGATTGTATCCCAGCAGTTCCTGTCGATAGCCCACACGGACGGGCGTAAGGGCAAACTGATGCTGGGTAAAGTCGCCGTAGTTGCCGAGGTAGGCCAGTCCCGTCGAGGCATAGAAGGAGCCGCCCCACGGCTCCATCACCTGCTGGGCCTGCAGACTGGCGCTTGACAGCAGTCGTTTCTGCTGGCGATACTCGTCGTTGTCGGTGTCGCTGATGTAGCGCTGGGTCATGAGTTGCTCGAAGTTGAGCGGGGTGGCGTTCAGCTCCAGTTGCAGCTTGCGGCCAGCCATCCATGAGAGCCAGGTGTAGCGTGCCTCGTGGAACACGCTGCGATAGCGGTCGGCAGTGAGGCTGCTGTCGGTAGCCAGCTCGACGGTGCGCTCCAGGTCGAGGCGAACCGTAGTCTGGGCCATACCTGTGAGGATGCCGCAGAGCATCAGAGCGATGGCGAAATGTCTCATGGCTGGGGTGATTTTAGGTTTACAGACACGTGCATGCCGTCGAAAAGGCTGTTGGGCGCAGCCACACGGGCTCTGATCATGACGGTGCCTTGCTCATCGACCACGGGATTGATCTCCGTCACCTTGGCGTCATAGAGGGCATGCTCGTCGGCTACGGGCACCACGCTGATGGCTGTGCCTATGGGGAAGCGGCCAAGGTCGCTCTCCATCACCCGAAACTCCACCTCCATCTGCTGCGGCGAGATGACGCGACACACCACATCCCCTGTCTGTGCCAGCTGGCCGGCATGTGCCGTGACATTCGCCACGATGCCGTCGAAGGGAGCCGTCACGCGGGTGGTCTTCAACTCGTTGCGCGCTGCCGCCAGCTTGTTCTGAGCAATCAGCAGACCACTCTTGACCTCGGCAATATGTCGCACACGCTGGGGCACGCGGTCCATCTGCTCGGGGTCGTATCCCTGTGAGATGATCACTTCCTGCATCTGGAGGCGGGCCTGCTCTATCTCGCGCTGATGCTGCTCTATGGCATTCGCCTGCTTCCGCGCATCCTGCTCGGCCAGCAGCTGCCCCCGGCGCACTCGGTCACCGTTGCGTACCATGACGCGCACCACTGGCAGGACGGCCTCAAACTTCACGTCGGCATAGCGTGCAGCCACCACCTTGCCCATAGTCTGGAAGACGGATGGCAGGGCCGTGCTGTCGGCCGGTCTGCCGATAGCCGTCGTGTCCGAATCCTGGCTTGCGGCGGTGACGGTAGTATCCTTGATTTCGGAAGTATCACCAGACTTGCCCTGTTGCTGGCAGGCTGTCAGCAGTAGTACGCTTGATAATATCCATATCTTGTTCATAGTTTTGTACTATTACGCTTATACATTCTAAAGTTGTCGCAGACTCATTTCGTAGAACAAGCCCTTGCGGGCCATCAGCTGCTCGAAGGTGCCCTCCTCGGCAATCTTCCCCTTGTTGAGCACGATGATGCGGTCACAGTGGCGGATAGTGCTCAGCCGATGGGCAATGACCACACGTGTGCAGTGCAGCCTGTCGAGGTTGTCGCTCACCCGCCTCTGACTGATGTTGTCGAGTGCCGAGGTGGCCTCGTCGAAGAAGAGAATGTTGGGATGCCCTATCAGGGCACGGGCGATGAGCAGGCGCTGCTTCTGACCACCGGAGAATCCGCCGCCGCCCTCGCTGATGACGGTGTGCAGGCCCATAGGCAGGGCTTTCACCTCGTTGTACATACACGCCATTCGCAGTGCCTCCCAGGCATCGTCGTGGGTGGACCAGGGGGCGGTGATGGTGATGTTGTGGAAGATGTCGCCCGTGAAGAGACTGCCGTTCTGCAGGCACGTCCCTATCCGTTGGCGGAGCTGTTTCTTGTCAATCTTCTCCAAGTCGTAGTGGTCGTAGTATATATTGCCACGCTGGGGTTTCTCAAAGCCCAGCAACAGGCGCAGCAGGGTGGACTTCCCACAGCCGGAGATGCCCACGATGCCCACGTATTCGCCAGCCTTGATGCTGAGCGAGAGGTCGTCGATGACCAGCGGCATGTCGTCCTGATAGCGGAATGACAGATGCTTGACTTCGATACTGCCCGACAGGGCTTTGATTGTGGTATGTGAGCCTGACACCTCTGGTACGGCCTCGACAATGTCCATGATACTCTCCAGCTGCGGTTCAATCTTGGTCATCTGGGGGATTTGCTCCGTGAGCCCGGTGAGTGCTGCTGTCAGCATGCCAAAGGCAGAGGTGAAGGCAATGAAGTCGCTGGTCTTGATGGAGGCGTGCATGGCAAATATGTAGATGACGAGCAGGGTGACTACGTTCATCAGCGCCAGCAGCGAGGGATACAGGCGTGTGGCAAGCCGTGGGTTGTAGATAATCCTGGCTGTATGGGTATACCGGTTGAGCCACTGGGTGAAGGCGCGTGTCTCTGAACCAGTGAGCTTGACCTTCTGTATGCCTGCATACAGGTTGCACTCCATACCGCTGAGGGCATCATTCTTGCCGATGTATAGCTGTTGTACATGGGTCGCCTTGCGGAAGTAGAGCACCAGTATCAGTGCTTGCAGGGCAAACAGAGCCATTGCGGGTAGCAGGAGCGGTCCGCCGTAGATGCCCACTTGGATGAAATAGACCACAGAGAGCACACCGTTCAACAGTGCACCGACGGTCGTCTCATTGATTTGCTGGCACAGGTTACTGAGGTTGTTCATCTTGGAGGTCAGTTCACCGCTGCTGTGGGTGTGGAAGAATTTCGGGGGCAGCAGGAAGAGTCGTGCCATGACGGCGTTGTGCAGGTTCATCTCCACGATGTTCTCAACGCGAACGATATACAGATTGCGGATATAAGTCGTCAGCATGATAGCCACTGCTGCTCCCACCAGCAGTCCGGCAATAGGAGCCAAGTCGGTGGCAATACCGGCAGGTATCACCGTCTCGAACACCATCTTGTTCGCCATAGGCACAAACATACCCAGAAGCACGACAAGCAGTGCGGCAAGTACCATGTGAACCATACTGTGGGTGCTTGCCGACGACCAGATGAAGGCGAAGAGCTGGCGCTTGGTCAGCCGTTGCAGGGGCAGTGCCTTGGTGAAGCTGTAAGCCTCTGGCTTCAGTACGTCCTTCATCTGCTGCCTTGACACCTCCCGCGGGGTGCCGTCCTCGTCGGTGAAGCGATAGCTGCGGCCTGTCCACTTGGGCAGCAGCGCCACCAGCCTGCCGCTATGCGTACTGCCCAGCAAGGGGCCGGAGGCCTCTCGCCACCAACCGTCGGTGAGTCTCACCTGTCGCGTCATGATGCCATGCGCCTGGAGAATGTTGTGCAACTGCTGCTCCAGGGACAACACATCATCGGGCTCCAGTTCGTAATCGACAATCTTCAACGCTTCCAGCACCTGGCGGATGGCCAGGTTGTCGGTCTGGGGAACAGTGCCGCCATAGTGTAATCCCATGCGTGTAGCGCCTTCCTTGATCTCACGCAACAGGGTGGAGGCATCCAACTTCCTGCGTTTCTCTATCTGACTGGAAAATATGCTCATCTTCAGTTTCTCCTCCTTTCCTTATCCGTTTTCCATGAGCTGGCGGTACAGGCCGTCCTGTTGCATCAGCTGTTCGTGGGTGCCTTGCTGGACCACGTGACCGGCTTCCATGACGATGATCTGGTCGCAGTCACGGATGGTTGACAGACGGTGGGCCACCACAATCTGCGTGATG
The DNA here is from genome assembly GCA_946548065.1 of uncultured Prevotella sp. Taxonomy (GTDB): domain Bacteria; phylum Bacteroidota; class Bacteroidia; order Bacteroidales; family Bacteroidaceae; genus Prevotella. The sequence continues at coordinate 64,622 of CAMNPM010000007.1, forward strand.
CCCATCTCGCGGATGTGCCTCATCACCAGGTCCTCGGTGGTGGGGTCTAATGCAGAGGTGGCCTCGTCCATGATCAGGATCATGGGCTCGCGGGCAAGTGCCGTGGCTATCTCGAAGCGCTGGCACTGACCTCCGCTGAAGTTCTTTCCGCCCCGCACCACCTTGGTAGCCAAGCCTTCGGGACGGCTCATGATGTCGCTGTGTACCTGTGCGTCGCTGCATGCCATGAGGATGGCGAAATCCTCGATGCTCTGGTCCCACATGCGGATGTTCTGCGACAGCGTGTCGTCGAAGAGCACGATGTTCTGGTCGACGACGGCGATGGAGTTGGTCAGCTCGTCGCTGGAGATGCTCTCGATGGGACGCCCGTCGAAGAGTATCTCGCCGCTCCAGGGCTTGTAGAGTCCGGATATCAGTTTGGCGAGGGTGGATTTGCCACAGCCACTGCTGCCCACGAAGGCTACCGACTCGCCAGCCCGGAGGTGCAGGTTGAAATGGTCGATCAGGGGCGGCTGCGTCCGGTTGTAGCCGAAGGTGACGTCGCGCAGTTCCAGCTCGCCCAGCAGCTTGCCCGCCTCCGAATGCTCACCGTCGGCATGCCGGTCTTCGGGATACCTCATCACGTCGTCCACACGCTCTATCTGGGAGCGCATCTCCAGCAACTGCTGTCCGGCATTCACAATTTTCTCCACGGGAGCCATGAACGCCGTCATGAAACCTTGGAAGGCCATGAGCATACCGACGGAAAGGTCGCCTTGCAGGATATACCACGCTCCCACCAACAGGACCGCCATCGTCAGCAGGTTCGATGTCAGCGTCGGCAGCAGACTCATCTCGCTCTGCTGGATATGCATCTCGCGCTGTTTGTTGAACATTCTGCTCCACAGCCCGCTCCAGTATTGGAAGAACCCTTCCTCGGCGCCTGCGGCCT
>CAMNPM010000008.1 GCA_946548065.1 uncultured Prevotella sp.
ACACCATCACCGCCGTGAGCGGCACGACGGCTACCGCCGATGAGCTGACCATTGCTCCTGCCAACACGCCCATCCTGGTGAAGAACAACGGCTCGGAGACGAAGACCATCCTGCTCATCCCGACCACGACCGATACGCCCGACAACGTGACGCCCTACGAAGGCTTCACGGGAACCCTGGAGGCTGCCACCATCGCCGCTTCCGATGCCACGCAGGACAACTACGCATGGAACGGCCTGCAGTTCGTATGGGTGAAGACAGCCCTCAGCATCGCCGCCAACAAGGCTTGGCTCCAGGTGCCTGCCACCGCCAGCGCGCCGCAGCGCATACAGATTGTCTTCAGCTCGACGACGGGAATCGGGGCTATTGACAGCCTGCAATCCGAAGGCGAGGGAGCATGGTACGACCTCAACGGCCGCCGCCTGCCCGGCAAGCCCACTAAGAAGGGTGTCTACATCGTGAACGGAAAGAAGATGGTAGTGAAATAAAGAAAGAACAAATAAGAATCAAGTTATGAAAAAGATATTTTCAATATTAGCACTGGCTCTCGCGGCCATGACTGCGAGCGCCGCAACGACCTACCAACTCACCGTAGGGCAGAATGAACACGGCACCGTCATCTTCAAGGTGGACGGCGAGGAGGTGACCTCGGCTAAAGAGAACGACGTGGTGACCGTAGAGATTACACCCGCCAGCGGATGGAGCACGGCACAGGCCACCGGACAGTGGTCGGCAGCCGTGGCCAACAGTCCCAGACACGCGCAGAACATCGACCTGCTGAACAAGATCGACATGACCCGCGCCGCCGGCAACAAGTGGACCTTCACCATGATGCGCGCCAACGCCGAGATCTCCGTGGAGTACAACAAGCTACTCACCAACACCGACATCAGCATCACCGTGGGCGACATCAAGCCCATGACCTACACGGGCCAGGAGCTGACGCCCGCCGTGACCGTGAAGGACGGCACCAAAATCCTGACGGAGGGTACCGACTATACCCTGCAGTATGCCGACAACGTGGAGGTGGGCACCGCCACCGTCACCGCCACCGGCATCGGCAAGTACGACGGGACGCTCACGGCCCACTTCACCATCGTGCTGCCCGTGGACGAGGAGATATTCCCCAACCAGAACCTGCGCAGCTACGTGCAAAGCATCACGGGAGCATCAGCCAGCAGACCGCTCACGGAGGCAGACCTGGAGGACGTCACGCACCTCTACCTGATGGCCATGGACATCGACGACCTCTCCAGCGTCAGGTTCTTCAAGAGCCTGGTCTACCTCAACTGCCGCAACAACCACCTGACGGAGCTCGACCTGTCGGGCAACCCGCGGCTGCGCGAGCTGCACATCGAGGACAATGCCATCCGTGGCGACGCGATGACGGCCCTCGTGGCCAGCCTGCCGACGGTGGCCGACGGCAGCGGCATCCTGAAGGCCCTCGACCTGTCGCTGCCCTACACCCCCGGAGCACTCCTCAGGGCGCCACTCAACGACAAGGTGGTGGAAAGGAACGAGATGACCACGGTGCAGGTGGCCGCCGCCAAGGCCAAGGGCTGGAAGGTGGAAGCCCTGCAGTCGGACGGCACATGGGCCGACTATCCCGGCAGCGAGGCCACGGCCATCGAGACCATAGAGTCGGCAGTTGACGGCCAACAGCCGGCAGCCGGCGCCTGGTACACCCTGGACGGCCGCCGCCTGACGGAAAAGCCCTCGCAGGCAGGCGTCTACATCCAGAACGGCAAGAAAGCCGTTGTCAAGTAAACGAAACTCTGGGAAATCAAGAGTTAAGAATTAAGAAGAATTGCAATATCAGAAAAATTGTAGTTTAGAAGAAAAAGAATCGGGGCGGACTGAAAATGTTCCGCCCCGATTCTTTCTTGTCACTGCGAGGAGTCGGTTCTTAGTGTCTTTGTGTCTACAAAACGGAAATTTTTCTGAGGGAAACCCTTGGAGCGTTGCGATAATTATCGTATCTTTGCAGTCGAAACGTAAAAAAGATACGATTATGAGTTATTCACAAATGGCACAACTGGAACTGCTGAACGCAGTGAGGCAAATCAATTCAGAGGTAGAATTGAACGAATTCAAAAACCTCCTGGCTCACTATTTTGCACAAAAGGCACAAAAGGCCATTGACGCACTCTGGGACAAAGGCGATATTAACGAACAGACCATTGAACAGTGGGGCGCAGAGCACATGCGCACACCTTACGCCTATGAGACGCATCGTCCTTGACACCAATTGCCTGCTGCAGGCCCTGCCCAGTCGCAGCCCCTATCACAAGATATGGACTGAGGTGCTTGCCGGGAACATCATCCTGTGTGTGAACACCGACATTCTGAGCGAATACGAGGAAATCATCGGTCTGAAAACCGATGCCGAAATTGCACGTAATGTGGTTGAGACCATTGCCAGGCTTCACACAACGGAGTTTCTAGAAGTCTATTATCACTTTGGGCTGATAGAGGCTGACCCTGATGACAACAAGTTTGTTGACTGTGCCGTAGCAGCTGATGCGGAATACATCGTGACCAACGACACTCACTTCAACATACTCAAGCATATTGATTGGCCTAAGTTGAATGTCACCACTATCAAAGATTTTGCAAGACAACTATAACACCCCTACACTCACAGAAAAATATCCGCCGGGATTCTCAAAATGAGAGCCTCGGCGGTTTCCGTTCCCGCAACTTCCCTCCCTGCTGGAGAGGGGCAAGAGGTGGGGCTCCTCCGTTTTTGTCCCAGCCATGTCATCGGGCACACATATAATAAAAGAAATAAAGAAACAAAAACAATAACGATTATGAAAAATTCGATTAAGAGAGCGCAAAGCCAAGCGTGCTTGGGCTTTGCCGAACGGAAGAATTTTCGGCCACTGGCCAAACAACTAAAAAAACTATCATTGACGCTCGCGCTGCTCATCACAGCAGCCACGGGCGCATGGGCCGATGACACGGAACCCGCAGTGACCATCGACAACACCAAAGTCACAGCCTCGTTCACCATGCCCGCCAGCGACGTGACGGTGAACTATACCCTGGTGCGCGACATGAATGACACGGAGAATCCCGTCGCTTTCAGCGGCCTGCCACAGCCAGCGCGCCGCAGCGCATACAGATTGTCTTCAGCTCGACAACGGGAATCGGGGCTATTGACAGCCTGCAATCCGAAGGCGAGGGAGCATGGTACGACCTCAACGGCCGCCGCCTGACGGAAAAGCCCTCGCAGGCAGGCGTCTACATCCAGAACGGCAAGAAAGCCGTAGTCAAGTAACCGAAAAAAACAACATGAGCCTGAAGTTCGTATTGACACTTAATCTTTCTCGATGAGAGCTACGGCATAGGCCGAGATGCCTTCCTGGCGGCCCGTGAAGCCCAGCTTCTCTGTGGTGGTAGCCTTGATGGAGATGGCATCTGCATCGCATCCTATCACCTGAGCCATCACCTGCTGCATGCGTGGGATGTGAGGATTCATCTTAGGCCGCTCGGCACAGATGGTGGCATCGATATTCACCAGACGGTAGCCTTTGGTGGCTATCAGCTCTATGGTCTTGCGCAGGATGACCTTGCTGTCCATACCTTCCGTCTCTGCCGACGTGTCGGGGAAGTGAAAGCCTATGTCGCGCATATTGGCAGCTCCAAGGATGGCATCGCAGACGGCATGCAGCAGCACGTCAGCGTCGCTATGCCCCAAGAGCCCTAACTCATGTTCAATCTTAATACCACCCATCCACAAGTCCCTGTCAGGCACCAGCTGGTGGACATCGTATCCCATTCCTACTCGTATCATATCAACGCTTAACTATTTCCTAAACAAGTCCTTGATGCCATCCATATCGAAGGCGAGGGTGAAACGCAAGGTCTGATCCAGCGGATTGCTCTTGGCCGTAGAGATGACGTAGCCCACATCGAGCGAGAAGACACTCATGCGGAAGCCACCGCCCACGGTGAAGTATTTGCGGTTGCCCTTGTTCTCCGACTCATGGTGATAGCCAGCTCGCAGCGAGAACTGGTCGTGATACACATACTCAGCACCCACGCTCCACTGTATCTCCTGCAGCTCCTCCTTGAAGCCGCCGGGGGCATCGGTGAAGCTCTTGAAGATACCGGATATGGAAGAGACATCGTTGTACTCGTTGATGACGCGCTGCTCGTAGTCCTCCTTCGACTCGCCGTCCTCCTGCTTGGGAATGGTGGGCACCAGCAGCTTGTTGGCATCGAAGGCCACAGAGAAGCGGTTGTACTCATCGACCGGCACCATGAGCGAGGCACCCAGACGCAGGTTGGCAGGCAGGAAGTGGGAACGGTCGTCGCCGAAATAGGTAATCTTAGAACCCACGTTAGAGATGTTCATACCTATTCCCAGCTGGCACTCACGCTGTCCGATGTTGATGTAGTTGTTGTAATACCACGCCAGGTCGGCAGCGAAAGCCGAAGCCGGCGAGGCATTCTCGGTATAGTCGTAGCGCAGGTCGGAGTAGAGCCATCGAATGACGGCGGCTATGGAGAACTTCTCGCTGAGCATCAGCGATGCGCCTACATCGATGGACATCTCGTAGGGTTTCACCGTCATTGCATTCTCCTCCATCGATGTCATCACCTCGCCCAGCGAGAAATAGCGCAGCGAGCCGCTGACCGATGCATAGTCGCCTATGCGATAGTATCCGGCCACATAGGCCAGGTCGATGTCGTTGACCAGCTTGCGCAGCCACGGGGTATAGTTGAGTGCCACCCCTGCACGACTGATGCAGAAAGGATACTTGGCAGGGTTCCAATACTGCGAGTTGACATCCGGATCGGTGGCCACGCCCACATCACCCATACCGGCGGCACGGGCATCGGGTGCGATGGTCTGCGAGATGACAGCATGCTCAATGGGATTGAACTGGCTCTTGGTATCCTGCGCTTCAGCCTTCAGGCCAAAGAGCACACACACTGTCAGTAGTATTGTTCTTATACTTGTCTTCATATACATTATTTATATGTCAATACAATCAGTTTCTTGGCTTTCGAGGCATAGGTGCTTCCGTCGCTGCTGATGCGTAAGCGATAGAGATAGACACCGGTCTGCAGGTGGCGTCCGCCGTCGACGGTCAAGTCCCAGTCGACAGTATAAGTGCCATTGGTGGAGATGCCTCCCTCGTTGTAGGACCACAGGTGGCGTCCGGAGATATCGAACACATCGAGCGTCACGTCCATCGCGCTGCCTATGCGGTCGTGCAGGATGCGGAACGAGGTGGTGGTGCTGGCAGGATTGCGCGTACACTCCACATCGAAGAAGTGAGGCTCAAGACCTTTTACCACATTGAAGGTCAGCTCTGCTGTCGAGGAGTTGTTCAGCACGTCCCAGGCACGGAACTGCAGCTTGTGCTCGCCATACGACAGTTCGGGAATGCTGAATCCCACACTGCCACTGGTATAGCTGCCGAAGTCGTACTGGAAATAGTCGTTGAGCGAGTAGGTGGTAGTCATATCCCCGTCGATCACCAGCTGCAGGTCGTGGCCTATCCCGCTGCCTGCGGCATTGATGCCGTCCTCGTCGTTCAGCTGGGCCACAAAGTAGGGCGTGGGATTCACGCTGCCGCCATTGGTGAACGAGGCACTGTTCAGGTAGCAATAGATATTGGGGCCTGAGCCGCTTTGGCTCACGGCCTCTCCGCTACCCATGACTATCTGGCTGCAGATGCCGCTGGCCTCGCGCTGCTTGTCGCTGCTGACGGCATACAGATTGACAAGGCCCGTCAGGTCTGAATAGCTAATGTCCTTAGGCACTGCGAAGGTGAACGAGAAGCGTCCGTTGGTCACTTGGTCGCTACCATTAAAGATCAGGTTCGGACGGTCGTAATACACAAATGGCTCGTCAGCCTCTGTGGGGTCGTTCAGCTTGCAGACCACCTGTTCCAGGGCATCGCGGATGACAGCCGTCAGTGTGCCGTTGAAGGAGGTGTCTTCTTGTCCGTCCTGCCCCACGATATGTCCACTGATGGTGGCAGTAGCACCGGCACCGAGCTTGAAGTCCTGCGCCCCCGACACCGCTGTACCGTTGATGGCATCGACCACTGCACCTTGGGTGGGAGCAGCCAGTCGCAGGGCCGGGTCGCCCAGCAGGGTATACTGCAACTTATTGGCCGTGCGGTCAGCACGAGTCTCTATCAACTCGTTCTTGGCACGTCTCACCGCCTCGCCGATGGCAATCACACGGCCTTCCTCCTGACTCAGCACATGCTTGGTGAAGGCTTGGTTCATCAGCCTGTTATAACTCTGGAACACCGTACGCGTGGTACCAAAGAAAGCCACCGCCCCACCCTTCTTGTTGAACATGGCTGTCTCGCCGATATTCTCCTCCTGTCCGTCGAAGGGCATGATGTCGCAGGAGCATGTCACCCACAGCGGCAGTCGGGTAGAGGTGTTCTCGAAGTCGGCCAGCCTCAACACGTATTCGTGCGAGATGGCATCGGCTCTGCCGTGACCCGAGTAGTTCATGATCAAGGCTCCCTGCTGCATCTGCTGCCTGATGAGCCGCGTCACATCAGGATAGCTGTTGCCCGTCGAGGACGACTGGCGGGTATAGGCATCCCACATCACACGCTTCACCTGGTAGGTGGGGTATTGCTTCTCCACCAGACTTGCTGCAGCATCGGCATCATTCATGTGGGCATTCTGGTTACCGTCGTCGCCCATAAAACAGAGCACGTTTTGCCAAGCTCCGGCATTGGTGTTGAGCATATAGTTCTCTATCTTGTCTACCACTATGGCAGCCTGGTCGGCAGTGCGCGCTGAGATGCGTCCCACTGCCACGTCGGCCTGGTCGGTCAGCAGGCTGCCTCCCTCACCGTCGTCAAGCAGACCGTAGTAGTCGTCGCTGATGTAGCAGTCGGTAGAGCTATAGGAGTTCTCGCTCTCATAACAGAGCAGGAACTCATCGGGCAGGCAGCCTTTCCAGTCGCTGATCAGCATGCGGTTGTCCCATGCTCCGTCGCCCATGAGCAACAGGTAGCGCGGCATGTCGGCATCGGTCTCCGCCCTGTCGTAAAGCATCTTCAGGTATCGACGGTAGGCATTGGCATCGGGTGTGCCGCTGGCAAACTCGTTGAACAGCTCGTCGGCAGGCACTATGCGCACCCTGAGTCCGTCGCGCTCTTCGTGGAGGGTCTTGAGGCGCTCGGCCTGTACCCGCAGCTGCTGGGCGGTAGGGATGATGATGACCATATCCACAGCCTCGTCAGCGTGGTGGTCTTGGTTGAGGATGCCATAAACCACCTTGGGAACGCCCAGGGTCATCGTGCTCAGGTCAGGAGCATCGGCAGGCTGGTCGTTGTGTATGGAGATATAGTCCAGGCGGACGGTTCCAGACTGTCCGGAAACGTCCAGCGTCACCTCGTTGGTCTGCTGTAGGGTGGTCAGTTCGGTAAAGGTGAGCTCTGCTGTCCGCATGCTTTCATACTGTCCGTTGGCGGGTATGCTGATGATGCCCAGCTCCGTACCGTTCAGCGATACGGTCACCGATGAGGCACCAGCCCCCGACACTGCTACGGTCATCGAACCTGTCTGTCCATCAGATGCCGAGGGTATGCTATAGGTCTTGCTCTTGCCTGCTGCCAGAATAGTGGCATCGTAGAGGTTGCGCCCTCCGTGGAACCAGGCATAGTCGTCGACCTCATAAAGGGTGTTGTAGTCGTTGCCCATAGGATAGTATGTCGACTTGAAGGTCTCCTCGTCCATCATGTAGGGTTCGTCATCGTTTTCAGTGAGGAAATAGCAGCCCGTGGCGGAGTACGGATTGCGCAGTCTCCGATGATTCGCGTCCCATGTCACGGGGCCTATGCCGTAGAATATCCTGCGTCCGTTCACCATACAGGTAGGCACCTCCTTCAAGTCATCGGTAGCCGTGAGATAGTCGCCTGTAAGCTGTTCGGGCTGCAAGGCTCCGCCATAGCCATAGAGCTTCACCTTATTCATATCAGAGAAGCCGGCTTGCTTTACTACCTCGCTGGTCAGTTGGTAGAATCCCGACTCTGGAATACTGATCTTCACCCAGTTGCCAGAAGCCAACACGGAGTGGGAGGCATAGCGACTGGAGGCAGATGCTCTCCGGCCTTTTACCTCCGACCTCTTACCTTTCACCTCCAGCATAAAGCTGACCAGCTTCTGATACGCCCCGTTCCTAAACACCAGTGGAACGAAGGAGACGACGAGTTCGCCGCGCTTGCGATTCACGACAATGGTCTGTCGCACCTCAGGCTCTTCCGGCAGGGGCCTGTTGGTGATGCGCTGATAACGCTGCACATCATCGGCGCTCATGGCGATATACTCTGGATAGACTATCGCGACGGTATAGAGCGAGTCCTGATAGGCGCTGCCCAATGCCTGCCTGTAGGTGAACACAGGCAACACGGAGTCAATCCTGACCTCCTCGGCAGTCAGGTTGAAGAACCGCTGTGCGCTCGCTGTCAGCGTCAGCAGCAGTGCCATGGCTATCGTCCAACACCTTTTCACTATATGTCTAAACTATCTACAATTAAATTCCAGAACCTTACGTTCCTCGAGCCATCCTTCCAGATGGTCGCCTATATGCACCGGCCCCACTCCGACGGGTGTTCCCGTATACAGCAAGTCGCCTGTCTTCAGGGTGAAGAACTGCGAGATGTAGCTGATGAGCTCGTCAACCTTGTACAACATGTCGCTGGTGAGACCCTCTTGCACCGTCTGGCCGTTGATGTCCAGATGGAAGTGCAGAGACTGTATGTCGGGCAGCTTTTCCTTTTCCACCCAGTCGCCAATCACTGCCGAACCGTCAAACCCCTTGCAGATCTCCCAGGGATGACCCTTCTGGCGGGCCTCCTGCTGCCAGTCGCGGGCCGTGAAGTCGATACCCACCGTCAGCGCGTCGTAATAGCGGTGGGCGAAACGCTCAGGGATGCTCTTGCCCAGCCGGCAGATACGCACCACCACCTCTGTCTCATAGTCCACCCGCTCGCTCCAGTCTGGCACGAAGAACGGCTTGTGGTCCTTCAGCAGCGCAGAGTCGGCCTTGGTGAAAATCACGGGACGCTCTGGTTTATATAACGCACCATCCAGCTCTTTATTGTGCTGGATATAATTCATTCCTACTGCAAATATCTTCATAATTCTTTCGCTTTTTTGATTTGTTGCGTGCAAAAGTACAAAAAAACTGGCAACTCACAACTTTAAAGTCTAAACTTTTTATTAACTTTGCAGCGCAATGAAGAAAACGGCTACTATCTACCTGTTCATCATGCTGGCGCTGTCACACTATGTCTGCGCCCAGCCCGTCGCCGACCCCAACAGCATCCAGCTGAGCGGAGTATCTATCGAAGGGCCGCTCGACAGTGTGCGTGTGGCCCTCCAGGAGGCTGGTTTCACGGAGTGGGGACAGTCTGACGATGGCGAGGACTTCTACTTTCGAGGCAACTACTACGGATTTCGCGCCAAGCTGATGGTCAGCATAGCCAAAGAAACCACCTTCGTCACTTCGGCCTATGTCACCATAGGCCCCTATAGCACGGAGAAGATGCTCGAGAAAAACCGGCTCTACTTCCTCTATAAGCTGAAGCAGGACTATGATGAGTTTACCGAGCGCGACAACTCTTGGTTCTATATCGACGACTGGGGCAGCATCAAGCTCTCTGTCAACCAGAACGAAAACGGCTCGCGCGAAATAGGCATCCTCTACCTGCCCACAGCTCCTTATTACAAAGACGGACTCAGCATGGGCCTGCGAGGAGCCATACAGGAGGTGGTCACCGAGAATGCCGTTGCCGAGGAGCAGTTCCTGCACTTCAGCGGACACGGGCAGCTGGAGAATCCCGACCTCGCAGAACGCCACTACAACCGCTACGGCTATCTGCTCAGCGCGCAGATGAAGGAGCGCGAAGGCTCCAGCCAGGTGACCTACGACTACGATGAGAACTACCGTCTCATCCGCCGAACCCTGGTGAACAGCACTGCGGGCATTACCTATATCAACGACTATACCTACAACCCCGAGGGCGAGATACTCACCCAGCAGCAGAAGGTATACAACAGCAACCAGGAGTGCATCATGACCATCAACATGCGCAACAGCTACATGACGCGCGACGATACTGGCAACTGGACCAGCAACTCGCTGAACCTCACCTACTGGGAGAAAGGTGGCAAGACCCAACAGGTCACCGTGCTGCAGAAAAGGACGATGACCTACTGGGAGTGAAGCAAAAACAAACAAATATCAATTTTAAACTATCAAAGGAAATGAAAAGGTTTATAATCGCCGTTGCGCTGGTCGTGGTAAGCTTGGCCGGCTCGGCACAGAACTTGAGAGCCAATCTCGACGAGAGTGTGAAACCCGGTGATAACTTCTGGCAGTATGCCGTTGGCACCTGGCTGAAGAACAACCCGTTGGACGGAGAGCATCCGATGAACGGAGGCTTCGTCGACCTTTCAGAACTGAACAAGAAGCGTGTCAACGCGCTGATTATGAAGTATGCCGGAGAGAAAAACCTGCCTCAGGGCAGCGACGGGCAGAAGATTGGTTCGCTCTACCGCCTCTATATGGACACCGTGAGTCGTAACAAGATGGGCTATGAGCCTATCCTGCCCTACCTGAACCAAGTGCGCGCGCTGAAGACCCGCGAGGAGCTGCTGAAGAAGATGTACGAACTCGATGCCAAGGGTTTCAACACGGCTCCCTTTAGTCTCTACTTGGGACTGAATCCGTTCAACTCGTCAGAGTATATCATGAGCGCCGATCATGGCGGCACAACCTTAGACCACGAAGACTACGCCCAGCCCAACGAGCAACAGCAAGCTGTCGTGGCTGCCACCAAGAGTCTGAACAAAGACTTGCTGAAGATGGTGGGCAACAGCGATGCCGATGCTGAGCGCATGATGCAGGCCGCCTGGGCCGTCGAATACCGGATAGGCATGAAGGAGCTCGACCAGGTGGCACAGCGCGACCCGCACAAGACCAATCATATCATGTCGTGGGAACAGCTGCTGAACGACTTCAAGGGCATTGACTATGTGGCCTATCGTGATGCCCTGCAGTTGCCGAAGGACATCGACGAGGTGAACGTCGGCGAGCTCGACGCACTGCACGAGGTGGAGAAGGTACTGGCAGAGACGAGTGTGGAAGACCTGAAGGCCTATATGGAGCTGAAGATAGTCAGGACCTACAGAGAATACCTGAGTGACGCTTTTGAAGAACGCTCTTTCGAAGCCGACAAGGCCATTACGGGCGTGACGGAACAACAGCCCCGCTGGAAGCGTGCTGTCAGTTTCCTCAGCGGCATGTTGGATGAGACCATCGGCAAGCTATATGTCAAAGAGTATTTCCCTGAGAGCAGCAAGCAGCGTGTCTACCGACTGGTGAAAGACCTGCAGCAGGCCCTCGAAGACCGTCTGAAGGAGAACACTTGGATGAGTGACAGCACCAAGGCTAAGGCCATTGAGAAGCTGCACACCATGTACATCAACGTGGGCTATCCCAACAAGTGGGAGGACATGGAGAAGTTTATCGACATCCGTGAGAACGAGAATCTGGTGGAGAACTTCATCCGCATCAGGGTGGAGTATCGTGCTGCCCGTATCCGTAAAAATTGGCGCAAGCCGGTCGACAAGACCATCATGCCCTTCTCGCCGCAGACGGTGAACGCCTGCTACGCCCCACCGTTCAACAGCATCAACTTCCCCGCAGCCATCCTGCAGCCTCCGTTCTTCGACCCAGAGGCCGACTATGCTGCCAACTACGGTGCCATTGGCGCTGTCATCGGCCACGAGATTAGTCACGGATTCGACGACCAAGGCTGCCAGTTCGACAAGGACGGTAACCTGAAGAACTGGTGGACGGAAGCTGACAAGGCCAAGTTTGACGAGCGCACGAAGGTACTGGCCGACTGGTTCTCACAGCAGGAGGCACTGCCCGGCCTGAAGGTGAACGGCGAGAAGACCCTCGGCGAGAACATCGGTGACAACGGCGGAATACAGGTGGCCTACCGCGCCTTTGAGAACCGCATGAAGCAGGAACCTCTGGGCCAGCTGGAGGGCTTCACTCCCGCCCAGCGCTTCTTCCTGGCTTACGCCCGTATGTGGGCCAACAACATTACGGACGAGTTCCTGGCCTACTGTGTCAACAGCGACGTACACTCACCCCACATCTTCCGCGTGAATGCCGCCCTGCCGATGATCGACAGCTGGTACGATGCCTTTAACATCCAGCCTACCGACAAGATGTTCATCCCCAAGGAGAAGCGCGCCCTGGTGTGGTGATGCCAAGAGAACAAGCAAAACTGTCGTTAAATAACGAGTAAGAAAAAAAAGTTTTTAATTTTTGCCTACACTGCCTACACTAACCCCGCTGAGCCCTTTGTACATCGGCGTTTCAGGCTAGTGTAGGCAACTTATTTTTAGTGTATGCAAGGGCAAAAAACACGGAAAATCCGGCTAAAGTCTGCAGATTAGTGCACTGCTGACTACGCTGACGACAGCCCAAAAGCCCCAAAAGAAGACAACAGCAGGCCCGGAAAATGAAAAGAAAAGCGGGCTTTCCTTTTGCATTTCCCTCGTTTTTTCGTAACTTTGCAACGGAATGATGTATGAACAGATTCGGGGAGATATCCTCTTTACCATACTTTATGCAGGTGTGCTGTTTATGGCCTTGATAGCAAGTTGCTATCTACTGCTGCGCAGGGGCAACGCCTTTGCCCCAGACATTATACCGCCAGTACGACTGCGGCGGTGGACAGGCGTATATTTTGCCTTCATCGCCTTGAACCACGTGTGGTATCTGCCGATACTGTATCTTACTTCAAACGATGATATCCTAATGATTGATCTTATAGGCGGAATGCTGGACAGCATGACAGTCTTCCCACTGTCGATAGTCGTATTGCTGTCTATGCTGCAAGACCGCAGGCGACCGCTCTGGCCTATTGCCGTGATGACAGCCCCCGTCACACTGGGAATGGCAGCCTTCATAGCCACTCGCAACAAGGCCCTCTATCCGTGGATATATGCCTATTTGCTATTAATGGGATTAATCTTAATAATATATATGGTACACGCGACAAGGCAATACGGTCGCTGGCTGCGCGACAACTATGCCGACCTGGAGCACAAGGAGGTGTGGCAGAGCTTCATAGTGCTGGCCATCGTACTGCTGGTATTCGTCATCTATGAGTTTACCAGCGATGGGCCTGTCTACATATATGCCATGCTGGCAGTCAACGCAGTGCTTATTGTCTATCTTCTGTGGCGGGTAGAAACGCTAACCGACCTTAGCATAGCCGTCAAGGAGGCCGGGGAAGAAACGTCGGAGGACCACGCCCCAGCCCCGAACCCTCAGCTGAGCATTCGCAACAGCATAGGATCGTTGCTGGAGCAGTATTGCGAGCAACCTCAACTCTATCTGCAGCACGACCTCACGCTTTCCCAGCTTGCACAGGCTATCGGGACCAACCGACTTTACCTTAGCCAGTATTTCTCCAGTCGGGACATGACTTACAATGCCTACATCAACGGCCTGCGCATCCAGCATTTCACCAATCTCTATCGTGAGGCCTTAGCTACCCACCAGGCCATCTCGATTCGTCAGCTGTCATGTCAGAGTGGTTTCCATAGTTACAGCACATTTAATGCAGTATTCAAACAGAGCATGGGAATGACTGCGACAGAGTGGATGCGGACTTCAGAATCGTAAAACCTGCTTCAGAATTAACAAAACTTACTAATAACCGGGCTATATTCTTGCGATTTCGAGGGGAATTGACTATTTTTGCAGTATCATACAAACCACTCAAAAATAATACTAACATCATAAATATTAAAAGAACAACCTAATGGACATTAACGAGATTAGAGAAGCTTTGCACGCCATGTATGGTGGCGAGAACAAAGAAATCAAGGACGGCAACTACGACAAGTCGTTGGCCGTCAAGTGTATCAACGGCACTTTCGTTGGCAGGAAGAAGGAAGATGTCATCATATACAGAGGTATTCCCTATGTCGGCCAGCAGCCCGTCGGAGCACTTCGCTGGAAGGCACCGGTGGACGTTACGCCTGACGATGGTGTGTACGAGGCTTACTACAACGCAAAGAGTGCCTACGGCAATGCGAACTTTGAGGTAGGATCCATGTACTATTTTGACGAGGACTGCCTGTACCTGAATGTCTTCAAGGCTGACGATGCAGCAGACAAGAAGCCCGTGATGGTATGGATACACGGTGGTGCTTTTGAGGCAGGCGGTACTGTCGACCCGATGTTCGACTGCTGCAATTTCATCAAGGAGAATCCGGACGTCATAGTCGTCACCATTGCATACCGGCTGGGAGTGATGGGATTCCTGCATCTGTCACACCTCGAGGACGGCAAGGAGTACACAGACTCTCAGAACCTGGGGCTCTTGGATCAGCAAAAGGCATTGAAGTGGGTGCACGAGAACATCGCAGGCTTTGGCGGAGACCCCGACAACGTGACCATCTTCGGTGAGTCTGCAGGTGCAGCCAGCTGTAGCATGCAGCCTATACTCAAAGGCTCGCAACAGTATTTCAAGCGACTCATCGCTGAGAGCGGATCCATTAACCAGACGAGAACACCGGAAGAAGGCATTGAGTGTACCAACAAGCTGATGGAAGTACTGGGATGCAAGACCGTCAGCGACCTGCTGAAGGTTGATGGCGAGAAACTCCTGGAAGCTTCAGCTGTGAACTTTATACACCAAGTGCCTGAAAGAGACGGTATACATCTGCCCACAGACACCTATGAGGCCTATGCCAACGGCGCCGCTAAGGACATCGAGATTCTTGTGGGTTGCAACAAGGACGAGATGGACTTCTTTGTGTTCTGCTGGGGAATCGATGGTTGGAACAAGTGGGCCGCCGAGCGCAAGAAAGAAAAGTTTGACAAGCTGCCCGCTGACGAGAAAGCACTGGTCGAGAGCTACATGAAAGAGGTGAAGGGAGACCCAAGCTACGAGCCTGACAGCAAGCTGTTCAGCCAGAGCTGGTTTATTGCACCGACCATCAGGATATCGGAGGAGCAGACCAAGGGCGGCGGCAAAGCATTTACCTATTACTTTACTCCCGAGTCGCCCGACCCCATCATGAAGTGCGGACACGCCATAGAGCTGGCTGTAGTGTTCAATCATCCAGAGATGACCGAAGACACGGGACGCGCATTCGACGAGACTTTCTGCAAGACCATTCGCAAGATGTGGGTGCAGTTCGCCAAGACCGGCAATCCCTCGCTCACCGCCGACCAGTCGCCTGACGGCAAGGCCAAGGACTGGCCTCTGTATGACCAGAAAGACAAGCAGGTGATGGTGCTCGACGAGTTCGACATCCATCCGGCCAAGGAAGCTGATGTAAAGATAGTGGACTGGGAGAGAACCTATCCGCTGACAAAGTATTATATGCTCTGACAAACATCTAATAATAAAAAAAGGTATAAAACTATGAGTGAATTGGCAGAACAAGGGATGCCTCAATACGGTGAGAACCAAAAGATAACAGACGGCAAGAGCTACGACCCCTCGCTGGCCGTCAAGTGCATCAACGGAACCTTCGTGGGCAAAAAGACGAAGAACATCATAGCCTACAAGGGCATACCGTTTGTAGGCGAACAGCCTGTCGGCAAACTGCGCTGGAAAGCGCCGCAGCCCTATGCTCCGAACGACGGTGTGTATGAGGCATACTACAATGCGAAGACCTGCTCGCAAGCACCTGGCGACATAGCAGCCGAATATGTGCTGGGCGAGGACTGTTTGTGCCTGAACATTTGGCGGGCTGACGATGCAACGACGGC
Organism: uncultured Prevotella sp.; assembly: GCA_946548065.1. Lineage (GTDB taxonomy): Bacteria > Bacteroidota > Bacteroidia > Bacteroidales > Bacteroidaceae > Prevotella. The sequence goes on from CAMNPM010000008.1 coordinate 15,812, forward strand.
AAAGAGGCCTGTCATGGTTTGGATTCATGGCGGAGCCTATGAAGTGGGCGGTACGGCCGACCCGAACTACGAGTGCCACAACTTCGTTGAGGAGAACCCCGACGTCATCGTCGTATGCGTTGCCTATAGACTGGGCGCGCTCGGATTCTTCCACCTGTCCCACCTGTCGGACGGCAAGGACTACCCGGACGCGCAGAACCTGGGACTTCTGGACCAGATAATGGCTCTGAAGTGGGTGCATGAGAATATTGCCGGCTTTGGCGGCGACCCTGACAACGTGACCATCTGGGGCGAGTCTGCCGGAGCGGGATGTTGTACCATGCTGCCGCTGATTGAAGGCACGCAGAAGTATTTCAAGCGCATCATCGCACAGAGCGGAAGCCCCGGCCAGACCAGGTCCCCGGAGGAGGCCATCCGCTGCACGGACAAGATGATGGAGGAACTAGGGTGCAAGACCGTTGCAGACCTGCAGCAGGTCAGTGCCGAGAAACTGGTGGAGACGTGGGGTCGCCTGTACGGACTGTTTCAGGTGCTCGGAATACGCACAGCCCCGGAGCGGGACGGAAGAATCCTGCCTCTGGAACCGTGGAAGGAATATGCTAACGGTGCAGCGAAGGACATCGCCTTCCTGCATGGCTGCAACAAGGACGAGTTCAACACCTTCGTGCCTCCCTTCGGGGTGGATGGCTTCACCGAATGGGGCAAGCAGCGCAAGGCGGAGAACTTCGCCAGATTTACCGACGAAGAGAAAGCACTGGCCGAGAGCTACTGCCAGAGCATCCAGGGAGAGAGCTACGAGCCCTATGCCCGACTGTTCGGCCAGATGCTGTTTATCGCACCGCAGATCAGACTTTCGGAGGAGCAGACCAAGGCTGGCGGCAAATCGTACACCTACTACTTCACGACAGAGTCGTCCCTGCCTATTATCAAAGCCGGACACGCGGTAGAGGTTTCAACCGTATTCAAACATCCCGAGGACACTTTCTTCACGGGAAGGGAATTTGACGCCACCTTCGGGAAAACGCTGCGCAAGATGTGGGTACAGTTCGCCAAGACCGGCTGTCCGTCGCTCACAGCCGACCAGTCGCCTGACGGAAAGGCCAAGGACTGGCCGCTGTATGACCTGAAAGACAAGCAGGTGATGGTGCTCGAGGAGCATGACATCCATCTGGCAAAGGAGGCAGAACTGAAGATTGTAGACTGGGAGAGGACCTATTTCCTGACCAACTATAATATGCCTTGACAGACATCCATTAACGCCCGAAAGCTTAAATTAGGCTTTCGGGCGTTTTTTACCAAATATTGCAAGTAGCAGAGGTGGATATTATTCAGCAAACTGTCCGAAGTAACGCAGGCAGACATCGCGCCACTGGCGGGCGTTCTGCTCTTGGTGCTCCATTCGCTCTTCTACCTCACGCCAGCGTTGCTCATCCACGAAGTGGCGCATCTTGGTGCGCCACAGGTTATGATACCCCTCCACCTGAATGACACCCAGATTGTAGTGATACTGCAGCGACTCCCACAGCGAAGCGCCATCTTTCATGCGATAGGTCCAGGGAACGTGGTGGAACCACAGCAGCAGATTCTCCGGGCAAGTTTCGATATTATCATACAGTTTTGCCATTGCCTCGCGATACTGACCTGTAGCATTAGTACCCTTGCTACTGCGGTCGAAGCCTACACCGTTCTTGTCGGCCTGATGGTAGTAAACCGGACACCACTCCAAGGGATAATCCGCCTTAAACCCGTCAGGTTCAGGACCGTAGTGCTCGTCGAAGGCGAAAATGTGGTGCAGTCCCAACGGCATCATATAATTGACACACGCCTCCCGGCTCTCCATCATCACAGCCGTCATGGGTGCCACGAAATCCTGCGCTTTTGTAAAGGTCAGCTGCAGCCATTCTTTGGCAATGGTCTCTGATGAGAGCGACGGGTTCCAAGCCAGTCGGCCGAAGGCATACCAGTTGGCCTGCGAGAAGTGATGGCCGCACCAGTTGCGGTCCAGTCCGATATTAGCCACACCGGCGATACCCTTCAACTGCTGTGCAGGGACCTGCTGGAAGAACTCCTCCCACATGGGAGCGAGGTAGACCAGGTGGCGCGACTGTCCCAGATATTCCTGAGTGATCTGCAGTTCCACCATGTTGGGGGTCTGTTTAATTTGGTCGAAGACAGCACTGTATGGCTCACGCGGCTGGAAGTCGAGCGGTCCGTTCTTGGTCTGCAGGATAACATTCGGTCGGAACTGCCCGTCGAGCGGTTTGAATTCGCTGACGGCCTGCTTCACACGGTCCTCGCCCTTATGGTTGGCTCCATAGACGAAGCAGCGCCACATGACGATGCCGCCAAAGGGCTTTAGGGCATCGGCCAGCATGTTGGCACCATCGGCATGCGAACGATGATAGTCGCCAGGGCCGGGCTGTCCCTCGCTGTTGGCCTTCACCAGAAAACCGCCAAAGTCGGGTATCAGCTTGTATATCTCCTTCACCTTGCGTTTCCACCATTTGGCTACTGCCGGGTTCAGCGGGTCGGCAGTCTTGGTATCGCCCAGTGCCATCGGTGTGGCAAAGTTAATGCTGAGGTAGGCCTTGATGCCATAGGGCCGCAGGATGTCGGCAATCTCTTTCACCTTTTTCAGATAGGGGGCTGTCAGCATCTTAGGCGAGGCATTGACATTGTTGAGCACTGATCCGTTGATGCCTATCGAGGCATTGGCGCGGGCGTACTCAGCAATAAGTTGAGAGTTGAGGGCTAAGAGTGGAGAGCTTTTCTCGTCCCAGAAGATGCTCTCGCCGGCATAGCCACGCTCGATGCTTCCGTCCAGATTGTCCCAGTGGTTCAGCAGTCGTAACATGAAAGCCGGATGGCTCTGGATGTTGGTGGGGACAGGCAGTCCGCAGCGTGCCTGCTGGCTTAGCAGTGCATAGGCTCCATAGAGAAGTCCAATCTCGCGACGAGCCTTGATAGTGGTTCCGCTGATGCTGAAGCCATCGTCGTCGGGCATCGACGCATCGAGCATCAGGGTGGCTTGGTCGGCGTTCAGATAGGTTTCCAACTCTCGACGCGCTATGTCGATAGTTGGCGACTGCAGGTTGGTGGTTACTTTGGCGCGGTTTTGGGGCTGATAGCGCAGCCATAGCTCATGACCATCCTCAGCCTGCACTGTCAGGCCGAGGGTCATCAGGAATAGTGATAAAAGTAGTTTTCTCATGCTCTTATATAAATATTGGTTGACAGATAGTTCTTTACTATCCTTTTTCCTATTGTTTCAGCAGGGTCAGCGGCTGCTGGGGAGCCAGCGCATTGCTTACCTTCTCGGTATACTCCTTCAGCGTTACACCGGCTTTGATAGGCAGGTCGCGGCTCGAGGAACCGATGTGGAAGGTGTATTCTCCTGCCTCGGTGAGCCACTGACTGCCAGCTTCGTCGAACGAAGCCAGGTCGCGCACGTCCAGCTGCATCTGCAGAGTCTGGCTCTCGCCGGGCTTCAGTTCGCGTGTCTTGGCAAAGGCCTTCAACTCCTGGGCTGGTTTCTCGATGATACCCTTGGGAGCCGTGACATACACCTGAGCCACTTCCTTGCCGCTGACGCTTCCTGTGTTCCTGACAGTCACACTGACCATCACCTGACGGCCGCTAACCTTCACCACGGGTTTCGAGAATTCGAAGGTGGTATACGACAGTCCGAAGCCGAACGGATAGGCCACCTCGCGACGGAACGTGTCGAAGTAGCGATAACCCACATAGATGTCTTCCTCGTGGTTCGTATAGTCGTAGTTGGGTACCTGCCCGCCGTCGCCCCTTATATTATCATAGGTGTATAGGTCGATGGTGCCAGGGTAGTTCTTAGTCGACGGATGGTCGGTGGCTGCGATGGGCCAGGTCATGGTGAGTTTGGCCGAAGGGTTCACCTTGCCCGTCAGGATGTCGACAATCGAGTTGCCGCCCTCCTCACCAGGCTGCCAGGCACAAAGGATGGCATCAGGATACTGGCTCCACGATGCCGTCTCGATGACGGAGCCTGAGTTGATGATCACGATGACGGGTTTGCCGGCAGCGTGGAAGGCATTGCACACGTCGAAGATGAGCTGTCGTTCCTCGTTGGTCAGGTTAAACTCGGTAGCAATATCACGGTCTACCCCCTCCCCTGCCTGGCGACCGATGGTGATAATGGCCGCATCGGAGGCCTGCACTTCATTGTTAATGCAGATGGGACTGATGCTGATCTCAGGATATTTCTGCTGTCCAAACTGCTCCTTCTGATACCACTTGGCAGAATCACGCTCTGCCTGGAACTTCACCTTAGCATAGTCGATGTACTTGCGGTAGATTTCTGTCAGTGTCTTCGAAGAGTTGATGCCGGCATTCTTCAAGCCTTCCACCATGTCGACCACATAAGGCGTATGTACGCATCCTGAGCCTGTGCCGCCCGAGAAGAAGTCGTAGGAGTTCTCGCCAAACAGGGCTACGGTCTTAATGGAAGTGCTCTCTTTGAGAGTGCGACTTTGCAATGACTGCTGAGAGTTCCAAGGCAGCGTACCGTTGTTCTTCAGCAGCACAATACCCTCGGTGGCACTCTGTCGGGTAATCCTGGCATGTCCCTCCAGGTCGGGCTTGTTGGTGGCAGGATATTGATGGAAGCTGGGAGTCTTGACAATATACTCCAGCATACGGCGCACATTGCGGTCGACATCAGCGATAGACAGCGTACCATTCTTCACCCCGGCAATAATCTCGTCCACCTGGGCAGGCTGTCCGGGCTCCATCAGGTCGTTGCCTGCATGCACCTCGCTGGTAGTGGTCAGACCCTCGCGTATGCCAATCCAGTCGGTCATCACAATGCCTTTGTAGCCCCAGTCCTCGCGCAGTATCTTGGTCAGCAGGTCGTGGTTACCCATCGAGTAGGTGCCGTTCACCTTATTATATGATGCCATGAAGGTCCAAGGGTTACTCTCGCGTACGGCAATCTCGAAGCCTTTCAGGTAAAGCTCGCGCAGGGCACGTTGCGAGACGCGCTCGTCGACGCTGGTGCGGTCGGTCTCCTGCGAGTTGACGGCAAAGTGCTTGGCAGAGACGCCAGCCCCCTGGCTCTGTACACCATTGATATAAGCAGCTGCTATCTTACCTGTCAGCAGCGGGTCTTCTGAATAGTATTCGAAGTTACGTCCGCAGAGCGGGTTGCGGTGCAGGTTCATGCCCGGACCCAGAATGACATCGCAGCGATACTCTTTGGTCTCGTTACCGATAGCCTCGCCCACCTTTTTCACCAGTTCCGTGTTCCAGGTCGATGCCAGACAGGTGCCAATGGGGAATCCGGTGGCATAGAAGGTCTGGTCGGTACTAGGACGTATTGGGTCGATGCGCACTCCGGCAGGTCCGTCAGTGAGTACGGTGGCGGGGATGCCCAGTCGGGCAATCTCAGGAGTCGTACCGGCAGCGCCAGCCACCAGTTTGGCCTCGCCGCCTACTACGGCACCTGCACTAAAGAAGTTGTTTGCACCGCCAACCAGCAGTTTGGCTTTCTCTTCAAGGGTCATGGCCTTCAATACCTCGTCGATATTGTCGGCTCGCAGTTTGGGTTGCGCTGTCATTGTAGCAATTGTTAATAGCAGGGAGGCTCCAGTGATGAATAGTATTCTCATATTATCTTAAGCCTTATAGTATTCTTTCAGCTGTTCTGCCAGATCGGCCAGCTGGCGGGGGTCGCCGTTGCCATAGCGCTGCCAGACGGTTTTGCAAGCCTGCAGTAGCGGACTGCAGTTGGCAGCACGACGCTTCAGGTAAGGGTCGCAATACTGAAACACATCCAGCACCTCGACCACCAGCGGCGTTGGGATGCACATCAGCTTGGCCAACTGCTGCACTTCGGGAGTCTCTTGGGTCATGGTGATAGGAGTCAGCCGGAAATAGAGGTCGAGTATTAGGATAAGCATGATGGGCGACAATCGCTCGTCCTCAGGGAGAGGACGGAAGTCGCGTTCAAAGGTCTCGTGAACCTCCACGCCCTCGAAGAAGTCGCCACCAGAATTAAAGCCTTTCATACTGCGCAGCAGGCTGACGGCACGACTCAGCCGACGCGGGTTCTGGCTGTACTCCTGCCAGATGCGCTCTATGCGGGGTGTGCGCAATTGGGCTATCTCGCCCATGCGCCTGTGTAGTTCCATAGGATTGATGTGCAGCTCCAGACTCAGGTCTACCATGCTGCGACTGTAAACGGGTTTTATACCTACTGGTTTACTCAGATACTGTTGCATCAGCAGCAGCCAATAGTCATCTTGCCATAGTTGTTTCTTAGCCATTGATGTAGATTTTTGTATTTTCGTTTGCAAATATAAGAATAATTTTTTATATTTGCACTCAAAATCTAAAGAAAGTTATGCGGAAAATACTGATTATGGCGACCTTGGTGGTCTTTGTCTTCAGTCTTCAAGCTCAGACGATACGCGACGAGATACAAGATAACCTCCGTTGTTCGGCCAGTAACTATATGGCTTATCCAAATCCGGTGCAACATAAGCTGACACCGGCTCCTAAGGGAAAGAAGCCTTTTTACATCAGCCACTATGGCAGGCATGGCTCGCGCTATCACAATAGGGCCAGGACGTATGACATTCCTTATCAGATGCTGGCCAAAGCCGACAGCTTGGGCAAGCTGACTCCGCTTGGCCGCAGTGTGCTGGCCCGTCTGGCTGTAATCCGCCAGGATGCCTATCAGCATTGGGGTGAACTGACGGCACTGGGGGCCTCGCAGCATCGCGACATCATGCGCCGCATGGTGGAGCGCTTTCCGGAAATCTTCGAGGGCAAGGTAGAAGTGGATGCCCGCAGTACTACGGTGCCGCGCTGCATCCTCTCGATGGAAAACGCTATGTTGCAGTTGGCCAAGATGGTTCCTCAGGCCAACATTCATCATAATGCCACCCAGCGCGACATGTACTATCTGAACCAGCAGGACCGCTATCTCTTCTCCCTAAAGATGGACTCTGCAACACAGGTTGCCTATAACGCCTTTGCCCAGCACCACGAGCACAACAAACGGCTGATTAACTCGCTGTTCAACGACACAGCCTATAGTAATAAGATAGATGGAGGAGAACTCAACTACTTCCTCTTCAAGATAGCCAGCAATATCCAGAGCACAGAAATCAGCAAGAGCATCACACTCTACGATCTTTTTACCGACGACGAGGTGTACGCCAACTGGCGTAAGGAGAATGCATGGTGGTATGTGGCTTTCGGAGGCTGTACCATCAATGGCGGTTTGCAACCCTATACCCAGCGCAACCTGCTGCGCCGCATCATCCAGCAGGCCGACAGCTGTCTGCGTCTGGAGCATCCGGGCGTTCAGCTGCGCTACGGACACGACACCGTAGTACTGCCGCTGGTCTGCCTGCTTGACATCAACGGCTATGGTTTGGCCACAGACAACCTGGAGTCGCTCGACCGCAGGAGATGGGCTAACTACAAGATATCCCCCATGGCAGCCAATCTGCAGCTGGTGTTCTATCGCGAGGGGCCTGATGACCAAGACGTGCTCCTGAAGGTGCTACTCAATGAGAACGAGGCCACCCTGCCGCTCAAGAGCGCCGAGGGATGCTACTATCATTGGAGCGACTTCCGCGACTACTATCTTGCTAAACTTGACGCATTCGACAAACAGGAAATAGGCAAACAGAAGAAATGACGACACACACACTAACACGATATAGCGGAACAAGGGTTCAATGGCTGGTTTTGCTCCTGCTGCTGGTTCCCTGCGTCATACAGGCCCAGAGTGCTTTCGATGTCATCAGTCGCAATCGCAACCTCTCTGCTACCAACTACTGTATCTACCCTGACAGCGCGGATATGACACAAACACCTGCGCCAGCAGGCAAGAAGCCGTTCTACATCTCACACTACGGCCGACATGGATCGCGCTATATCGCGCGACGCAAAGGCTATGATATACCCCTGAGAACACTGTCTAAGGCTGACAGTCTGGGTAAGCTGACGGAAACGGGCCGGCTGATGCTGCAGGAACTGCGCGAGATACTCAACGACTCCGAAGGGCGCTGGGGCGACCTGACCGGTCGTGGCAAGCGTCAGCAACGCGGCATAGCCCGTCGCATGATGGAGCGTTACCCCGAGGTATTCCAAGGCACAGCCCATGTCGATGCCAAGAGCACCACCGCCAATCGCTGCATTCTCTCGATGGGAGCCGCCTGTCAGCAACTGACAGCACTCAATCCCCAGCTGCAGATCTCGATGAAAGCCTCGCAGAGTGATATGTGGTATATGAACTATCAGGATAAATATCTGCACAGCCTGACCCGCGACTCTGTTGCTATGGCAACATATAAGCAGTTCAGTCACCCCCGAATGCGTAATCCCCGACTGATGCACCTCATCTTCAACGACTCGCTCTATCTGCAGCAGGAGGTAGACAATGAATGGCTCAGCTACTACCTGATGAAGACGGCCCTCATCCAGCAGAACACCCGTATGGGCGACAAAAGTCAGATGATAGACTATTTCACTTATGAGGACATCCACCTGTTCTGGCAGCGTGAGAATGCCTATTGGTATCTTTCCCACGGACCCTCACCCCTTCTTGGAGGCAAGATGCCATACTCCCAGCGCCACCTGTTGCGCAAAATGATAGAAGAGGCCGACAGTTGCATTCTCCATAAGCACCCTGGTGTTCAGCTGCGTTTCGGACACGAGACGGTAGTACTGCCCCTGACCTGCCTGATGGGCATCAATGGCTTCGACCAGCAGGTGACCGACCTAGAACAGCTGGAAGGCAGCGGATGGTGGGCATGTCTGGTGGTGCCTATGGCCTCCAACATCCAATGGGTGTTCTATCGCTCCGGCCCAGCCGACAAAGACATCCTAGTGAAGGTGCTGCTCAACGAGCAAGAGGCGCGACTGCCCCTGCCTGGAGACTTGGCCCCGTACTACCGCTGGAGCGACTTCCGCAGATATTACCTCAAGAAGATTGCTGACTACGAAACGCAACAGCATACATCCGCATCTGCTTTACCATAGCCAGCAGCCCGTTCGAACGGGTCGGCGAGAGATGTTCCTTCAGACCTATCGCATTGATAAAGTACAGGTCGGCATCCAGAATATCCTGGGGCGTGTGACCTGAGAGCACACGAATCAGCAAGGCCACAATCCCTTTTACTATCAAGGCATCGCTCTCAGCCTTGAAGTCAATAATCCCATCCTTATAGTCTGCCTGCAGCCACACGCGGCTTTGGCAACCGTCTATCAGGTTGCTCTCTATCTTATACTGTTCCTCCAAAGGCTCTTGTTCATTGCCCAAGTCAATGAGCAGCTGATACCTGTCCATCCAGTCATCCAGGCCGCTGAACTCCTCAATAATCTCGTCTTGCGTCTCGTTAATCGTCATTTTCTAACTCTTAGTTCTTTACTTTCAGTTCTTTACTATTTTAAATAGCTTGTCGCTGGGCCGCACTTTCTCTGGCACTTTAATACTCACGCGAGTGCCTTGTTGTGCGGTCTCCACTGCTTGCACATCGTCGTGAATCTCGTCTACGGTGACATATAGTGCCCCAGTAGTAGGTCCGGTAATCAGCATCTTGTCGCCCACCGAGAAAGTGGCGGCCTCAACGGTAAACTCCGCCACGCCCAGACGCGAGAAGTACTTCACGCCTTTACCGACATACTGCTTGCGCTCCGTGGCGACAGAGCCGTAGCTGCTGTTCCACTCGCCAAGGGTCTGCCCTTGGTAATAGCCGTCCCAGAAGCCACGGTTGAAGACGGCGGCCAGCCGACGGTCCCACTGATCTTTCTTCTCTTCGGTGAACGTGCCGTCAATCACGCTCTGGATTGCCTCACGGTAGCATTGAACCACGGTCAGCACATACTCTGGCCCACGCGCACGACCTTCTATCTTAAACACCCTGACTCCGCTCTGCATCATGCGGTCGATAAAACGGATGGTCTTCAGGTCCTTGGGCGACATAATGTACTTGTTGTCTATCTCCAGTTCCGTGCCTGTCTCTCGGTCGGTTACCAAATATGACCTGCGGCAGATTTGCATGCAGGCCCCTCGGTTGGCAGAGCGTCCGGTATTGTCCAGACTCATATAGCACTTGCCGCTGATAGCCATACACAAGGCTCCGTGACAGAACATCTCTATCCGCACCAGATTGCCAGACGGACCAGTCACATGCTGCTCCACTATCTGGCGATGAATCTCAGCCACCTGCTCCATCCGCAGTTCACGCGCCAGCACCACCACATCGGCAAACTGGGCATAAAACTTCAGGGCTTCGATGTTCGAGATGTTCAGCTGGGTAGACAGATGCACCTCGACACCCACCTGCCGGCAATATTGCATCACCGCCACATCAGAGGCGATGACGGCTGTGATGCCAGCCTCGCGGGCGGTATCTACTATCTGGTGCATCAGGGGAATGTCCTCGCCATAGATAATGGTATTCACCGTCAGGTACGACTTCACCCCAGCATCACGACACTGTGCCGCAATGTCGCGCAGGTCGTCCAGCGTAAAGTGGTTGGCAGAGTGAGAGCGCATGTTCAGCTGCTCCACTCCGAAGTAGACGCTCCCCGCCCCGGCCTTCAGTGCCGCAGCCAGTGAGTCGCGGCTGCCTACAGGAGCCATAATCTCATAATCTGTTATCTGCTCGTTCATTTCGGGCAGCAAAGGTACGAAGAAAAAACGGACTGACCAAGCGGCAGACCGCATAAGTGTGATTTTCCTTGATAATCTTTTGGTCAGTTGCGTAAAAGTTTGTATTTTTGCAGCACTAATAACGAATAAAACAATAGAGCCATGCGTATCCGACTGTTAGTACTACTATTGGCAACTACCCTTGGACTTCGATCCCAAAATCTGTTTATCCTGGGTGGCGAGCTGAGCAATTCGGCTGTAACCTCGGTTGAAGACATCGACGAGGTGATGCCCCGTATGAAAGCCTTGGGACTGAACACAGTTTTGGTGCCTGCCTACTGGGAGTTTCTGGAACCAGAGGAGGGACAATTCGACTACACCCTTATCGACCGCACCGTGCTACGCGCCAGAGAGAACGGGCTGAAGGTGGTGTTCCTGTGGTTCGGAGCCTGGAAGAACTCCATGTCGTGCTACGCCCCGCTGTGGTTTAAGAAAGACACCAGGCGATTCCCTCGCGCCAAGACCAAGAAGGGCAAGACGCTGGAGATAGCCTCCTGCTTTTCTGAAGAGGTGTTCAAGGCCGACAACAGTGCCTTTGGAGCCTTGATGCAACACCTGAGCCAGACGGCCGCCGATGTGGTGACCATGATTCAGGTGGAGAACGAGATAGGTATGCTGGAGTCGGCTCGTGACCACTCACCACTGGCCAATAAGGCATACGATGAGCCTATACCCAGAACGCTTTATAAGACCCTGAACATCAGCAAACCCACCACCTGGCGGCAGTTGTTTGGAGACGACCCTTATGGCGAGGAGAAGTTCATGGCCTACCACTATGCCAAGTACGTAGGCAGACTGTGCGAGACTGCACGCCGCTATACCCAAATGCCGCTCTATGTCAATGCCGCCATGAACAGTCGCAACCGTCAGCCTGGCCAATACCCCTCAGCAGGTCCGCTGGCACATCTGACAGACTTCTGGAAAGCGGGAGCACCACAACTGCTGTGCCTGGCACCTGACATCTACGATGCTGGGTTCAAGAGCTGGGCAGACCGCTATGCCCTGCCTGATAATCCGCTCTTTATCCCCGAGTGCCATTGCACAGAGAACAGCGGAGCCCGCGCCATGTATGTCTTTGGCGAGCACCATGCCCTGGGGTTCTCGCCTTTCGCCATTGACAAAGCCCCCGCCAAGGCAACAGAAAACCTCGCCAAGGCCTACAACCTGCTCAAGCAAATCGTAAATAGTAAATTGTCAAATAGTACATTGTCCTGGGGCTTACTGTTTGACCAGCAGGACAAGGAACGTATCATCCGCGACGAGGACATGAGCATCACCTGTCGCCACTACTCCACCCTTCCCTGGTCTCCACAGGCCACTGATGGCTCCGAATGGCCCGAAGGTGGTGCCATGCTGGTAAAACTGGACAAGCATGAGTATCTGCTGGCAGGCACTGGCGTAGTGGTGAGGTTTGGGTCAGAGACGGTTCAAGTAGGCATTGGCTCTATAGACGAGGTAAGCATTGATGAGGAAGGACAGACGCACTACCTGCGCCGCAACAACGGAGACGAGAACCACCAAGGCCGCCACGCCCAAATAGCCTGCGGCGACTGGAAAATACTTCATATCAAATTATACACATACAAATGAGACGTTGTTTATTGTCATTGCTGACAGGAATCATCGCCCTGACGGCACAAGCAAAGGAGACTACCATCGCATCGCCCGACGGAAAGTTGGTAGTGACCGTTAGTGACCAGTCGGGCAAAGTGTTCTACCAAGTGAGTTATAATGGGCAGCAAGTGCTGATGCCATCTGCCTTGGGACTGCATGCAGACATTGGCGACTTCACGAAAGAACTCACATTCAAGGAGGTAAAGGAGAACGAGATAGAGCGCCAATACAATATGTCACGCACCAAAGCGTCTTCCTCGCATTATGTAGCTCGGCAGGCAGACATTACCTATACCAATGCTAAGGGACTACCTCTGACGATTACCTTTTGTGTGTCGAACAACGACATCGCCTTCCGTTATGGGCTGCAACCCCAGGAGGACGGCAGCCGACTATCAGTCATCGTTTATGGTGAAGCCACGGCTTTCAACCTTCCAGCCAGCACCACAACATTTCTCACCCCGCAGAGTCTGCCTATGGCAGGCTGGCAACGCACGAAACCCTCATACGAGGAGGACTACAAGGCCGACGCGCCCTTGACAGACCGCTCTGCCTTTGGCGAGGGATACACCTTCCCCTGTCTTTTCAAAATACCCACAACTCCCGATTCTAACCTATGGGTGCTTGTCAGCGAGACGGGAGTTGGCTCCAACTACGTAGCGTCTCACCTCAGCGACTACCAGACCGGGCAGGGCTTTACCGTCGCCTTCCCCAACAAGGGCGAGATGCAAGGCATGGGGTCGGCATGGGCAGGAATGTCGCTGCCAGCTGAGACCCCGTGGCGCACCCTCACGATAGGTAATTCGCTGAAGCCCATCGTTGAGACCACCATCATGTATGATGTGGTGGAGCCGCTCTACGAACCCAGCCAGGAGTACAAGCCTGGACGCTACACGTGGTCATGGCTGCTGTGGCAAGACGAGTCTATTAACTACGACGACCAGATAAAGATGATAGACCTCTCAGCAGCGATGGGCTTCGAATATGTGCTGGTGGACAACTGGTGGGACACCCGCATTGGTCGCGACCGCATCCCTCAGTTAGTCAGCTACGCCAAGCAGAAAGGTGTCAAACTGCTGCTGTGGTACAACTCCAACGGCTATGTCAACGATGCTCCTCAGACCCCGCGCAACTGCATGAACACCGCACTGGCTCGCAACCGCGAGATGGCCTGGCTACAGCAGCTGGGCATTGTCGGCATCAAGGTCGACTTCTTCGGTAGCGACAAGCAGGAGACGATGAAACTCTACGAAGACATTCTGGCCGATGCCAACCGCTATGGGCTGCAGGTGGTGTTCCACGGATGTACCATCCCACGAGGCTGGGAGCGTATGTACCCCAACTATGTGTCGTCTGAAGCCGTGCTGGCCTCAGAGAACATCATGTTTACCGAACAGCATGCAAAGAGCGAGGGCTTCGAGCTGACCATGCATCCCTTTGCCCGCAATGCCGTGGGGGCTATCGACTGGGGCGGCATCATTATGAACCACCATATCAGCCGCGACAACAAGAGCCGCCATCCCCGCTATACGACAGACATCTTCGAACTGGCTACGGGCATCGTGCTGCAGACCAGCGTCAACTGCGTCGCCATGTATCCCAACAATCTGACGGAGCTGCCACAGTTTGAGCTCGACTTCCTGCGCCAGCTGCCTACCACGTGGGACGAGGTTCAGTTCCTTGACGGCTACCCTACCCAGTATGTCGTGCTGGCCCGCAGGACTGCGGACCGCTGGTATGTAGCAGGCCTCAATGGCACCACAAAGCCCAAGACGCTGACCCTCCAGCTGCCTATGTTTGCAGGAAAGACGGTGGAGTATTATTATGACGAACCGCAGAAGAAAGGCAATGCCCGACCTGCCCTGAAGACCCTTAAAGTGGGCAAGGACGGCAAGGCCAAGGTGACCATGCAGCCCCTGGGCGGCCTCATCATTACCTATAAGGAATAGAATGCTGCCACTGCTTATCATTCATCAGGCAGCTGACAACCTAACCCCTCTGTTTTCCGCCTCATATATAGAATAATGTATAACTATATATGAGGCGGAAGTTATTTTCGCCCAAAACCAGAGAAATCTTTTTTTATCCCCTGAGAAGTTCTATCTACAACTTGTAGACATGTGTCCATAACTTGTAGACATGTGTCTACAAGTTGGAAACATACGTCCACAAGTTGGAAACATAAAATCCCACGCCAGGAAAGAAAATATTCCCAGCCTGGAAATAAATTATTCCAACTACAGACCTCTCAGTGCGCTTTCCTTCTCAAGCCAAAGCTGGAAGAAATGGTCATAGACGAAGTATTCACCGTCTTCTTGAGTGATGAAATCCTTTTCCAACAATCCCTTGACAGCTGACACGACGCTGCTGGCAGAAGGCAAACGGTACTTGTGCACAAACTTGCCACCAGAGATGTTCTTGACACGATGCTCTGCAGCTATAGCCAATAAGACATTGCGCTGCTTTTCTGGCATCTGCCGCAAAAGAGTCGCATAAGCTTCCGACGACATTTGGAGATAGGTGGAAACGGCCTCGTCTATCATGGCAACAGTACATGTGCCATTAGCAGGTGTACGCATATACAGCAGATTCATAATACGCTGTATATTGGCTGTTACGCCATAGAACCGATGATATACCTGCTCCACCACATCACGGGTGATTCGCCTGTTACCGGAAATGGCAAACTGAGGTTCAGCAAACGCCCAATAGTGTTCCAAAGGGATTGGATGAAGACTCATGGGGACGACTGACTGGTAGAAAGGACGAGCTGGCGAGAGGAACATCTCGCTCATCAGATGACGTTGCGAACCAGCAAAGATGAAATTGGCATTCGTGCACTTCTGAATTTGTGTCCTCAGCGCAGCTTCAACATTCTTATTATCGTGATAATAAACAATCTGCTGAAACTCATCGATAGCTACCAGACAATGTCTGTCTGCAGCAGACAGATAGCTGAAAATCTCATCTAATGTGGTTTGCGGAGGTACCATAGCCCCTACCCCCAGTCCCCAGACGGGATTACCGTTGATGTCGAAGGATATATCAGAGCGGATAGACGACAGCACGTTCAGGAATCCTTCCCAAACCTTGCGCCCTTTGGGTTTAAGAGCCTCAAGGATTGACTTACCGAAGATGTAGACAAAGTCGCGAAAAGAGTCGGTAGCATATATATCAATGACAAAGGTATAGTATTTATCTTTGATAGCCGCTTGTTCGAAACAATGCTTGATAAGGTCGGTTTTCCCCAAGCGCCGTGGCGACATGAGGGCCATATTATTACCATTGGTGAGGAAATCCACCAACATCCTTGTCTCTTCAACTCTGTCACAGAAATACTCTGGACCTGCGTAACCATTAGTAACAAACGGGTTTCCTGTCATCTCTTCACTGTATTGTCCGCTGCAAAGATAGGCATAATTTTGGAATTATCAAAAAATGATAATCAAAAAATGATAATTATTTTATGGCAGCAGGGTTTGGCAGTAATGGCGACATTTTTTTTATATCTCCGTCTTATTATATAGAATAATGTATAGCTATATATGAGACGGACTTTTCTTTTGGCATTGCTGGGGCTGATGGCTCTGGCGGTGCAGGCACAGACGGCTGTGGAGACGCAGCGGCAGTATCTGAGTGGTCATGGCTGTGACGACATGGTGCAGTGGGACTTCCAGTGCAGTGACGGACGTAATAGTGGTCAGTGGACCAAGATTGGCGTACCCTCGTGCTGGGAGCTGCAGGGCTTCGGCACCTACCAGTACGGCATGCGCTTCTACGGCAAGGCCACACCAGAGGGTATTGCTGACGAGAAGGGACTGTATAAGCATGAGTTCACCTTGCCCCAAGAATGGCAGGGCAGACAGATTCTGTTGGTCTTCGAGGCAGCCTTTACGGAGATTCGCGTACAGATCAACGGGCGCAAGGCAGGCAATGGCACCTATCAGGGCGGCTTTACCCGCCATACGATGGATGTGTCAGACCGCGTGTTCTTTGGCAAGAAGAAAAACCGCCTGGAGGTGGAGTGCCTCAAGGAAAGCACAGTGCCGCAGGTGAACCTGGCCGAGCGTCGCGCTGACTATTGGAACTTCGGAGGCATCTGGCGCCCTGTGTTTGTCATCAGCAAGCCTGCACAGAACATCAGCCGTGTGGCCATCAATGCCAAGCACGACGGAAGGTTCATGGCCGATGTCTTCCTGAATCGCGCCCTACCCGGCAGTTCAGTAAGCGTTCATATCATGGATGCAAACGGGACGAAGGTGGCGCAAAGCCCTGCCTATACCATCAGCAGCGACGGCGCGAAGGTGGATTTTACGGCCAAGGGCATCAAGGCCTGGAATGCCGAGCAGCCTCATCTCTATACCGCTGTCTTTACCCTGAAGAATGCCGAGGGCAAGACGCTGCACATAGAACGTCAGCGTTTCGGCTTCCGCACCATCGAGTATCGACATAGCTATCCTGCATCAGCAGCCAGCAGGAAGGAGACAGGCAATCACGTCTACGGCTGCAAGGAGGACGGTCTGTTTATTAACGGACAGAAGGTCATCGTGAAGGGTGCCAACCGCCACTCGTTCCGTCCTGAAACGGGTCGCACCCTGTCGAAGCAGAAGAATATCGAGGATGTGCTGCTGATCAAGAGCATGAACATGAATGCCGTGCGACTGAGCCACTACCCTGCAGACCCGGAGTTCCTGGATGCCTGCGACTCGTTGGGTCTCTACGTGGAGTGCGAACAGCCGGGCTGGCACTGGGCACACAACACCATCATCGGAAGTCAGATTGTGGAGGAGATGGTGACGCGCGATGTCAACCATCCCAGCATCATCTTCTGGAGCAACGGCAATGAGGGCGGCTTCAACTACGAACTGGAACCCGTCTTTAGCAAGTTCGACCCGCAGCAGCGCGTGGTGCTCTACCCCTGGGCCAACCGCAACGGCTTCGAGACAAAGCACTATCGTTCGTGGGGCGAGACGTCAGAGTATATGCGCCAGAAGGAAATCTTCATGCCCACGGAGTTCCTGCACGGCCTGTACGACGGTGGTCACGGTGCCGGTCTTAAGGACTACTGGAAGCTGATGATGTCCAATCCCCGCTGTGCCGGTGGCTTCCTGTGGGACTTGATGGATCAGGGCGTGGTGCGCACGGATATGAACAACATCGTGGATTGCATGGGTAACTTTGGTGCCGACGGCATCGTAGGGCCGCACATGGAGAAGGAAGGCTCGTACTACACCATCCGCGAGGTGTGGAGCCCCATCCAACTGACGCTGACCGACAGCGGCATCTGCCTCGACAACCGCTACGACTTCACCAACCTGAAGGACTGCAAGCTGGGCTACCGATGGATAGACATGCCCCACTACGGCGGAACGGAAGAGAAGCCCGTGGCCGAAGGGACCATCGCATTGCCATCGACAGAGCCGGGCCAGAGCACCACCCTGCCGATGCCCAAAGGCAATGGTGCACTGCTCGAACTGACCGCCACCGACCCGCACGGCCAGCAGGTGATGACGTGGCGACACCTGCGGAAAAACCAATTCCCTTCGGACTTCATTCTGGGCGGAACGGCGATGGCCAAGACGGAGACCGACCAGGCGCTCACGGTGACCGTGGGCACCACTTCCTACGCTTTCTCAAAGAAAGACGGACGGCTCATCGGCGTCAAGACGGCCAACCACAGCTACAGCCTGGGCAACGGCCCGCGATTCGTGGCCGCCAAGCGCGCCGACCGCTCGCAGGACGGGTTCTACAACCACGACGACAAGGAGGCTTTCCAGAAGAAGACGCAATACACCGAATACCTGGACCAAGGGGCCTTTAGCGGTTTCGAGCTGGCAGACGGCGGCCAACTCACAGTGCGCTACCGCCACGGCAGTCTGCAGACCGTCTGCTGGCACTTCTTCAGCGACGGCAGCGTGTGGCTCTCGGCCGATGTGCACTTCAACGGCGTTGTAGACCTGATGGGCATCTGCTTCGACTATCCTGAGGAGAAGGTCAGCCACAAGCGGTGGGTGGGCCGCGGCCCTTACCGCGTGTGGCAGAACCGCATGGAGGGCCCGCAGTATGGCTACTACGAGACCGACTATAACGACCCCATCCCCGGCGAGTCGTGGCAATACCCGGAGTTCAAGGGCTACTTTGCCGGGGTGGAGTGGATGCAGCTGCAGACCAGCGAGGGCGCCATCGGCATCTCACCCTCGCACGCACTCCAGCGGCCCCTCTACGTCGGCGTCTTCACCCCACGCGACGGCCGCGACCATCTGCTCTACGACCTGCCGCAGACGGGGCTCTCGCTGCTCAGCGTCATACCCGCCGTGCGCAACAAGGTGAACACTACCGACCTGAACGGCCCTTCGGCACAGCCACATTGGGCCAAGGGCAAAATCAACTTTAGCGCCATCCTTCGCTTCGAATGAAAAGAATCACTACTATACTGTCTGTGCTGCTCCTGGCGCTATCTGCCCAAGGGCAAGACACCACCCGCCCCTGGACCTTCTGGTACTGGATGTACGGAGCTGTCAGCGAGGCTGGCATCCGCGCCGACCTGAAGGCCATGAAGGATGTAGGCTTGGGCGGCTGCTACCTGATGCCCATCCGTGGGGCTGTGGAGAAGCCTGAATACGAAGGAAAGGCCGATGCGCTGAGCGATAACTTCTGGCGCATGATAGACCTATCGCTGCAACAGGCCGACTCGTTAGGTCTGGACATGGGCATTCATATCTGCGACGGCTTTGCTTTAGCAGGCGGTCCCTGGATACGCCCAGAGGAGTCGATGCAGAAGATTGTCTACTGCGACACCATCATGGTAGGCAGCTTAGAAAAGATAATCCACCAGAAGGGCGGCCTGAAACTGGCTCGCCCGCAGGGCTATGAGGGCTACTATGAGGACATTGCCACCTATGCCATCCCCCTGACTCGCGCGTCGTTCCATCCCTTCCCCTACAACTTCAACCTGCAGCGCGACTTGGAAAAAGTGCCTATTACGATGTCGTCCACGATGACGCGCAATGCCAAGGGTGTCTTCGCAGCATCAGAGGATGCCTGGATAGCTATCGACATGGGAGCCAAGCGCCTGTTTACCAACATCGAGATAGCTGCCAATGGCACCAATATCCAAGGGCAGCGCTTAGCTGTGGAGGTGAGTGACGATGGCATCGACTATCGGCTGGTCAAGCAGTTGGTGCCTCCCCGTCAGGGCTGGCAGAACTACGACCACCACACCACCTTCGCCATTCCTCCCACTGAGGGCCGCTACTGGCGACTATCATGGACTCCCAAGCGCACGGAGCCAGGCAGCGAGGACCTGGATGCCGCCAAGTGGCGCCCACGCTTAGGACTGAAGAATGCCACCTTCTACAGTCAGCCCCGCATTGACAACTGGGAGGGCAAGGCTGGCTACGTGTGGCGCATTGCTCCCAAGGCCTCAGCCAAGGAACTGCCAGACAGCATTTGTTGGAAACAGCGCGAGATAGCCCGTCTGACGCTGGATGGCGATAAGGTGACGGGCTTCAGCCTGCAGAACATAGACCTCGACTATCAGGTTTATCGCATCATCCGCATTGGCCATACCTCTACGGGACACACCAATGCTACGGCTGGTGGTGCCAAGGGTCTGGAGTGCGACAAGTTCTCGCCTGAGGCAGTGCGGAAGCAGGTGGACGCATGGTTTGGGCAGTTCAAGCGGCGCCCCCATGCGGAGGTCATCAAGTACCTGCATGTCGACTCGTGGGAGTGTGGTTCGCAGAACTGGGGCTACCAGTTTGCACAGGAGTTCCAAAAGCGTCGTGGCTACGACCTGCTCCCTTGGTTGCCCGTAATGGTGGGCATCCCCATCGAATCAGCTGCGAAGAGCGACGAGGTGTTACGCGATGTGCGCCTGACCATCAACGAGCTCATCAACGAGAAGTTCTTTGCCACCGTAGCCCAGAAGGCGCGCGACTATGGCGTGGGGTTGTCCTCGGAAAGCGTGGCTCCCACGATGGTGTCCGATGGCATGGACCATTATAAGTATGCAGACATCCCCATGGGCGAATACTGGCTCAACTCGCCTACCCACGACAAGCCCAACGACATGCTGGACGCTATCAGCGGAGCCCATGTCTACGGTAAGCAAATCGTTCAGGCAGAGGGCTTTACGGAGGTGCGTGGCGTATGGGATGAGACACCTGCCAGCATCAAGCCGCTATTGGACCGAAACTTCGCCTTGGGCATGAACCGCCTGTTCTTTCATGTCAATACGCATAACCCCTGGCTCAACCGCAAACCGGGCATGACGCTCGACGGCATCGGACTCTTCTTCCAGCGCGACCAGACGTGGTTCCCTGAGGCCAAGGCTTTTGTCGACTATGTCACGCATTGCCAGCAGCTGTTGCAACAGGGCAAGCCCGTGGTCGACATTGCCGTCTATACGGGTGAGGAGATGCCTCGGCGCGCCTTCACCCCTGACCGCATCGTACCCATGCTGCCAGGACTCTTCGGTGCAGAGCGCGTAGCCTCAGAGCGCAAGCGTCTTGCCAACGTTGGTCAGCCAATGGTGGAGTCGCCCGTAGGTGTGTGGCACTCAGCCGGCATCGTAGACCTGAAGGACTGGATTAATCCGCTGCATGGCTATCAGTACGACTCGATGAACAAGGATGCCCTGCTCCATCAGCCCTTCCATTATAAAGCATTAGTAGTACCCCAGCGGCTTCAGGTTTCCCCTGAAGCCCAGGCCCGCATCGCAGAACTGCGCCAGCAAGGTGTACTCATCATCGACCAGCCCTACAGGGAAGCTACCCTGAGGGACATCGCCCCAGATGTCGTACTGCCTGAAGGCATTGCCTACTGCCACCGCCAAACGGAAGAGAAAGACATCTATTTTCTCGCGAACCAGACCGCACAGGAGCAGACCTTTACGCCCGTCTTCCGTTCCAAAGGCCAGACTGCCGTGCTCTACAATCCCGTAACAGACGAAAGTTGTCTGTTCAGCGGCTCGCTCACCCTGCCCGCCTACGGCTCTGCATTTGTTGTCACGCTTTCCACAAAATATTCCCAAGGTGGGAATGTTTTATTCCCAGGGTGGGAATGTTTTATTCCCAGGGTGGGAATATTTTCTGCCTCGCATTGGGATATCCACTTCCGCGAGAGCAACATCACGCTGAAAGACCAGCCGCTGTTCGACTGGAGCCAGCACGAGGACGAGCGCATCCGCTACTTCAGCGGACATGCCCGCTACAGCACCACGCTGAAGCTCAAGTCGAAGGAGATACCCACTGGGCGCACATGGCTCTCGCTGCCTAACGTGAAGGACGTCGCCCATGTTTGGGTGAACGGCCGTGACTGCGGCATCGCCTGGACAGCGCCCTATGAGGCAGAGATAACGGGTACACTCCAGAAGGGCAAGAACCTAATAGAGATAGAGGTGGTGAATACGTGGCACAATGCCCTGCGGGGATGGGACTTGGGCAAGGCTCCCTATGAGGGCATCTGGACCAATGCCCGCTATCGCACCAAGGGCGAGGGCTTGTTGCCTGCAGGATTATTGGAACCTCCAGTATTGAAATTTGAGAAATAGTAAAGATATGAGACGCATCGTTTTATTTTTTATTTTCTGTTTATTATTTAGCCCCATCGGGGCGCGAGTCAAGCTGCCTGCCTTCTTTGCAGACAACATGGTGCTGCAACAGCAGTCGGAGTGTAACCTGTGGGGATGGACGGAGCCTGGGAAGAAGGTCACCGTCAGTACCTCGTGGGATAAGAAGGCCTATATGGTGACAGCAAATAAGGACGGACGCTTCGAGGTAAAGGTGAAGACACCCGAGGCTGGTGGCCCCTACGACATCATGTTTGACACCAGTGCCAAAAGAGAAACCGCCATTCAAAAAGCCTCCCCTATGGGGGGAGGTCTGGAGGGGGCTGTCACCTTACACAACGTGATGATTGGCGAGGTATGGATATGCTCAGGCCAGTCGAACATGGAGATGCAGATGAAGGGCTTTAAGCAGCAGCCGGTGGAAGGAACGACAGAGGAACTGCTGCGCTGTCGTGATGCACAGCTCCGCCTGTTTACCGTGAAGCGTCATGCCTCGCTGACACCTGTCGACAGTGTGACAGGCCACTGGGACGAGGCCAACAGTGCCAGTGTGCGCGACTTCTCGGCCACTGCCTACTACTTCGGGCGGGCCTTGCGCTCTACCTTAGGTGTACCCGTTGGACTCATCGTCACCTCCTGGGGCGGTTCAGCTTGCGAGGCCTGGATGCAGGCTGAATGGCTGAAGGCATTTCCCAAGGTCAACCAGCATGTCACACAGCAGGATGTTGACAAGCTGAAGCAACGTTGTCCTACTGCCCTCTATAATGGACAGCTGAAGCCCCTCATCGGCTATACGATGAAGGGTGCCATCTGGTATCAGGGCGAAGACAACATCCCCCGCTACGACTACTATGCGCCACTGATGGCACGTATGGTACAAGGCTGGCGCGATGACTGGAAGCAGGGCGAGTTCCCGTTCTACTACTGTCAGATAGCACCCTACGACTACTCGCTCATTGGCTGGAAAGACTCGCAGCTGTTGCGCGAACAGCAGCTGAAGGCTGAGGGCCTGATTCCCAATGCCCGCATGGCAGTGCTGATGGATGCCGGACTGGAGTATGGCATCCACCCTCGTAAGAAGCGGCAGGCTGGCGAGCGACTGGCACTCCTGGCACTTAGCAACACCTATAATGTGAAAGGTCTGCCCGACTTTGCCGCCTATAAAGAGATGACCATCCAGAACGACACTTGCGTCATCAGTTTCGACCGCAGCAAAGAATGGGTCTACTTTGAGCACGGCACCACCTCGCAGAACTTCGAGGTGGCTGGTCAGGACCGTGTGTTCCATCCTGCCTCGAAGGTATGGGTGAGCCGCAACCGCGTCTATGTGGTATCTGACCAAGTAAAGGCGCCTGCCGCTGTGCGCTATGCTTGGCGCGACTGGGTAGAAGGCGACCTGATGCACGACGGACTGCCCGTCAGTTCGTTCCGCACGGACAACTGGGAAACACAGCCCGTCAGCACTCAGACTGGAAAAGACTATAATAACCCACAATAAAAAAAGCCTCCACCCCACACCCTCCCAAAGAGAGAATCCCAAAGAGAGAAAGCCTCCCGCACCCCCCTCCCAAAGAGAGAAAAGCCCTCCCCCCACCCCCCTCCTGTAGAGGGGGCTTATGGAGGAAATATAATCAAGCAATAGAACGAAAAATAGGTTTTTATGAAAAAGAGAGTTTTATTTGTTACACTGACTCTTATCTCCACTATCCTCTCCAATAGTCCCCTTTACGGGAGGGGGTTGGGGGAGACTTACTCCGTCGCCGGCCTCTTCCCCTTGGAGAACAGCGGACGCCTGGTCTGGAACTTCAACGCTGCCTGGCGCTTCCATTTAGGCGATGCCGCTGGCGCAGAAGCAAAGGACTACGATGATCAGTCGTGGCAGGTGGTCAGCACACCCCACACCGTACAGCTCATGCCTGCCGAGGCCAGCGGATGCCGCAACTATCAGGGCATCGCCTGGTACCGCAAGCACTTCCGTATGCCCAAGGAGTGCGAGGGGCGCGATGTCACCCTCCACTTCGAGGCCATCATGGGCAAGCAGACCCTCTATGTCAATGGAAAAGAGGTCAAACAGCATGAAGGCGGCTACCTGCCCATCACCCTGAACCTCACCGCCCTTGGCTGTGCCGCAGGCGACGACATCCTCATCGCCATCAAGGCTGACAACAGCGACGACAAGACCTACCCTCCAGGCAAGAAGCAGATGACGCTCGACTTCGCCTACCACGGAGGCATCTATCGCGACGTATGGCTCATTGCCAAAAACAAGGTGGCCATCACCGATGCCGTAGAGGAGGCAAAGGTGGCTGGCGGTGGCATCTTCGTGCATTATGCCAACATCAGCGAGAAGAGTGCTGAGGTCTTCATCAATACCGAGGTGCGCAACAGCGACACCCGCCCTCACACCGTCACTATAGAAAATGCCCTGCCCGATGCAACATTGTATCGGACTACCAAGGTCACCCTGAAGCCAGGCGAGACGCGCACCGTCACCCAGCACTTCACCGTCAAGAACCCACAGCTATGGTCACCAGAGTCACCTTATCTATATACCCTTGCCACACGCATCCTTGAAGGCAAGAGGTCGGTCGACGGAGGTATCACCCACATTGGCATCCGCTCCTTCGAGTTCGTCCGTACCGACGATGCCAAAGGCCGCCAGCCCGGCTTCTATCTCAACGGCCGCCGCTACCACCAGCTGGTAGGCGCCAACCGTCACCAGGACTTCGCCTACGTGGGCAACGCCCTGCCCAACTCGCAGCAATGGCGCGACGCCAAGCGACTCAAGGATGCGGGCTTCACCATCATCCGTACGGCCCACTATCCGCAAGACCCATCGTTCATGGATGCCTGCGACGAGCTGGGACTCTTCATCATCGTGGCCACACCCGGCTGGCAGTATTGGAACAAGGAGCCTGGCTGGGACAAGAAGGTACATGAGAACACGCGCGCCATCATCCGCCGCGACCGCAACCACCCCTCCGTACTCATGTGGGAACCCATCCTCAACGAGACGCGCTATCCTGAATCCTTCGCCCTGGAGGCCCTGCAGATTACCAAAGACGAATATCCCTATCCCTACCGCCCTGTCGCCGCTGCCGACATGCACTCTGCAGGTGTGGCTGCCAACTACGACGTAGTGTATGGCTGGCCGGGCGACGATTTCGCGTCCGACGGTTTACCCGCCGGAGACCCTGCCAAGATTCGCCAGCCCATCTTCACCCGTGAGTTTGGCGAGCTGGTGGACGACTGGTATGCCCACAACAACCTGAACCGTGCCTCGCGCTCCTGGGGCGAGCGACCCATGCTGACACAAGCCCTCTCGCTGCTCCGTAGCACCAACGAGCTCTACAAGACTACGGGCCAGTTTATCGGCGGCTGCCAGTGGCACCCCTTCGACCATCAGCGCGGCTATCATCCCGACCCCTACTGGGGTGGCATCTACGATGCCTTCCGTCAGCCCAAGACTGCCCTGAATATGTTTAAGGCGCGCCTGATACCCGCTAGCGAGCAGCCCTACCTGACCATCGCCCATGAGATGACACAGTTCTCGGAGCGCGATGTCACCATATTCAGCAACTGCGACAGCGTACGCCTGACCATGTACGATGGCGAGCACTGCTGGACGGAGCCCGTCCAGTCTGATGCTGTATCACAGCAACAAAACGGCCAGGCCCGGCATACCGGTGGCTATGCCCTCTTCCGCGATGCCTGGGACTTTTTCGAAGCCCGCAACTGGAGCTACACCAAGCGCAACTGGCAACAGGTGAAGATGGTGGCCGAGGGCATCATCGACGGCAAGGTGGTCTGCCGCGAGGAGAAGATGCCGTCGCGTCGCAGCACCAAGCTACAGCTACGCGCCGACGAGATGGGCAAGCACTTGGTGGCCGACGGCTCCGACTTTATTGTCGTCATCTGCGAGGTGACCGACGATTTAGGCCATGTCCGCCGACTGGCCAAGGAGAACATCCGCTTCACCATTGAGGGTGAGGGCGAGATCATCGGCGACGCCAGCATCTGTGCCAACCCGCGGGCCGTAGAATGGGGCTCGGCTCCCGTGCTCATCCGTTCTACCCGTCAGGCTGGCAAGATCAAGGTCAAGGCTGAAGTGCAGTTCCCAGGCACCCACGCCCCTACTCCTGCCGAGCTGGAGATAGAAAGCATCCCCTACAATATGCCCATGTGCTTCGATGAAACTAGCGCAACTAGTCTAACTAGTTCTACTAGAAATACTAGTACTACTAGTCTTACTAGTACTTCTAGTACTTCTAGTGCTACCAGCCCCTCCACGCTCTCTGAGGCCGAGAAAGCCCGGATGCTCCAGGAGGTAGAAGCCCAACAGGCTGACTTCGGACTGCAAAAATAAGTAAATCTTTTTGCGTTTTCAAAAAATCTTCGTACTTTTGTCCCCATGACAGGAGTACGAAGACTTTTTTCCTTGCTGCTTTGCTGGGTGATGACACAGACCGTCACCCTGGCACAGGTGCGCGCCCTGGGTGGAACAGCACCCCAAGTGTACGCTACAGCACCAGCTCAGATGCAGCCTGCTGTCATCTCGCAGCACTACACCACCAACGAGGGACTGCCCTCCAACTACGTGACGTGTGTGCTGAAAGACCGCGACGGATTCCTGTGGTTTGGCACATGGTACGGACTCTGTCGCTTCGATGGCGAGAAGTTCGTTACCTTCAACAAGCCCACCAAGGATAATGCCGTCATCCCTCCGCGCAAGATAGAAAGCATGGCAGAGGATGCGCAGGGGCGACTGTGGCTGAAGACGGTAGACTGGAAGCTCTACACCTTCGACCGCCAGACGGAATGCTTCCATGCCGTCTATGACGAACTGAAGAAGCATACCGGCAACCTACAGGTTATCAAGATACAGCGCACGGACGAAGGTCATGTCCTGCTGCTCACCAAGGACAAGACGCTGCTGATGGCTCGATGCGACAAACAGGGCGTGAACATCATCAGGCTCTTCGATTCCAACGGGCAGATAGACACACAGACCCTGCAGCTGCACCACGACGTGACCACCCGGAACAAAGGCTACCACATCTACATCGGTCGCGACTATCGGCTCTTCGTCATGCCCGCCTCCAGCCGCCTGTCGCTGCAAGAGGCGATGGACAAAGACGAAGCAGACAGCCGGCAGCGACAGCTACAGATGCAACAGACGGCCCACCAAGCGGGCATAGACAAATATTCAGAGCTATACCAGGACTCTGACGGGCTGCTATGGGTGACCACCACCTCGCAAGGGGTCTACTGCCTGAACACACCCCGCCAGCAGTTCCGGCTCATAGCGCTGCCTGACGAACACACTGGCATACGCTGTCTTTTCCAGATGCGCAACGGCAACATCCTGGTAGGCTCGCGCAACCGCAACGTATATCTCTACGGAATGGACGGAGAACTGCTCCAGACGCTGTCCTACGACAAGTATGGCATTGGTGCCGTCTACCATGCCACGGAAGACAAGCAGGGACGCCTGTGGCTGGCCACCAAGGGCGACGGGCTGGTGGTGGCCACACCCGATGACTCGCAGCCTACCGGCTACCGCATAGAGCACTATCGCCACGACCCAGCCAACCCGCAGAGCATCAGTGGCAACAATGTCTATATGACCTATATCGACTCCCGCCAGCACGTCTGGGTAGGTACGCTGGACGGCGGTCTGAACCTAGTGCGCGAGGAGAATGGGCTGCTGACTTTCTACAACAGCCACTACGGACTGAAGCACTATCCTGCCTACGGTCTCTATACCGAGGTGCGCAACATCGTGGAAGACAAGGAAGGGCGCCTGTGGGTAGGTACCATCGACGGACTGATGAGTCTCCTGACGCGCTTCCAGCGTCCTGAGGAAATACAGTTCAAGACCTACCGCGACCAACCAGATGCCTCGTTTGCCAACAACGACATCTACACCCTCTACCGCGACCAGGCTGACCAGATATGGATAGGAGCCTTTGGCGGCGGGCTGCAGAAGCTTAGCGGCGAAGCCTTAGGAGCGCGCGAGGGACTGCGCAACGATGTGGTCTACTCGATTGCTGAAGACCAACAGGGACACCTCTGGTTTGCCACCGAGGCCGGACTGTCGCGCTACAACCAACAGACGGGACGCATCCGCAACTTCGACCGCTACGACGGACTGCCCGATGTGCAGATGGAGGAAGCCTCTGCCCTCTGCTGCTCTAACGGACACCTCTGGATGGGCTGCAAACAGGGCATACTCACCTTCAACCCGGAACTGCTGCACACCAGCACCACCGCCTATCGCACCTTTATCATGGACCTGGTGAGCAACCACCAGCCATACCGTGGAGAAAAGGCGCTGGCCTATACCAATCAGGTGGAAATAGAACACGACAACAACTCGTTCACCATCGAGTTTGCCGCCCTCAACTTCCAGAACCACGGCAACGTGAACTACCGCTACCGGCTGGAAGGCTTCGACCGCGACTGGCGATACAGCGGACCGCACCGCGTAGGCTCCTACAACGAGGTGCCACCCGGACACTACACCTTCATCGTAGAGACCATCGATGATGCCAATCCCTCGCTACATTCCTCGGCTCAGCTCGCCATCCGCATCCTGCCGCCCTGGTGGGCCACGTGGTGGGCATACCTTATCTATATCTGTATCGCTGCACTCATCGCCTGGCTCATCATCCGCACCATGCTGCAGATGAACCGCATGCGCAACGAGGTGTACATCAGTCAGCGGCTGGCCAAGCTGACCTCGAAGCCCGACGAGGGCGATGAGTTCATCGACCGCCTGCACCGTATCATCCGCAAGAACCTGTCGAACACCGACTTCAACATCGATGCCATTGCTGCCGAGATGGGGCTCTCGCGCTCAGCCTTCTATAAAAAAGTAAAGGGTCAGACGGGCTTTGCGCCCATCGACCTCATCAAGGAGTTCCGCCTCAGCCACGCTGCCGAGCTGCTACAGACCACCAACCTCAGCATTGCCGAGGTAGCCTTCCGCTCCGGATTTGCTGATGCCAGCTACTTCGGCAAGTGCTTCCGCAAACGCTACGGGCTTTCTCCCCGCGAATACCTGCAAGGAAAGTCGGATAACTTGAGTTAGCTCAAACTGTCTCATGAGCTAATTCCATTGAACAACCGAGTTAATTCACGCGATGTCTTGAGTTAACCCAGGAAATACGGCGGTCAAAGCCATCCTACAGAATAGACAGCAATAAAGAAGCAGGCTCCCCAACGTTCGGGAAGCCTGCTTCTAAATATTTCAAGACACGCGGTTACTCTGCCAGCGGGTCGAAGGTACCATTGGCACCGCCATTGTTGTAGTCTTCCCAGCCAATGGTCTGGGGCAGCTTCTGGTTGTGCGTCTGCGCACCGCTGCTGAGACCCAGGAAGTAGTACTTCGGACGGAAGTTGATGTACAGCGCATTGTGCTGCGAGTCGCGTCCGTCGCCCATCTTATAGCTGGTAACAAGGTTCGTGTTGTACCAAGTCTTCAGGTCGGCAAGCTGAGTAGAAAGATCCTCTTTGCTGAAGTTGACACCCTCAGGACGAGCCACGCCAGCCTTCACCAAGGGGTCGCCATCCCATTGAGAGGTACCTACACCAAACTTGTCGCCCGTACGGAACTCTATGTTCTCACGACGCTGGCCGTTCATCGGAGTGAAGCCCAGCCATGTGCAGGTGTTGCCACCCCAGCCTGTCAGCGTCCAAGAGGCAGGAGCACCGGTAGGCTGCTGAGTACCACCATCGAAAAGCATCCAGCGACGCATGTCGTCGAAGCGCTTGCCCTCATAGGCAAACTCAATCTGGCGCTCGTACAGGATAGCACTCATACAAGCAGCCTGGTCGCCAGACAGGTTTTCCTGCAGGCCATAGTTTACAGCTGCACTATAGCCAGCACGAGCACGAATCTGCTGCAGATAGCCCACAGCTTCTGCCATCTGGCCGGCACCGCAAGCAGCCTCAGCCAGGTTCAGCAGTACCTCGGCATAGCGAATCTCAATCAGAGGAGCAGCAGAGTAGAACGGAGCAGCACCCTTAGTGTCTGCAGCAACATAACTATAGAGCGGAGAGCCATTGACATCCAGGTCATCGCTCTTCTTGCGTACATAGATGCCTTGCTTGCTGGTTAACAGATTGTCTGCACCATAGGAGTTTCCACTCTCCGGGTTGCCCTGATCGCTCAAAGATGTGTACCAGACATAGTTCCACAGCACATAGTTCTTACCGTCAGATGGGTTATGAGCATCGCGCAGCGAAGCATCGCCATTATAAGCCCAGCGGAATCCGGGGAAGGCGAAGGTGCGATAGAAACGCGGGTCGCGGTTCATGAACGGTGCAGTCTCGTCGTAAGCATACTTACTGCGCTCCAGTTTGGAGTAAGTGTTCTTATAGGTACGACCAGCGGCAACGGCGAGGTCAGGCACATTGGCAAGATTAGGTATCTTACCATCGGCCATGGGGAAGAGCTCGACGAGAGCCAGACCGGCACGCTTACCGCCACCACCGGTGTTTGCCGGACGGATGTCACGCTCCCAGCGGTTGTTGCGCTGATTGTCAAGTCCGTCACCTGGTATATTGTTGTAAAGTCCAACGAATACAGCCTCTGGATTAACGTTTTGTGTCAGGAACTGTGCTGCGAAGTCAGAACCGTTGATATTGTTGTTGGTCTGATAGAGGCCATAGCCACAAGCATTAATAGAGGTCAGATCCTCTTTCATTTCCGTATAAGCCTGTTGCCAGCGGGTCTGGTCGTTGCTGCGGTTGAACAGCGGGCTGGCCCACAGCAGCAGCACACGGCCCTTCAGAGCCAGAGCAGTACCGGTAGTCACGCGACCGTAGTCACCACTACCCCATCCGCCGCCTAAAGTGAACGGAGCCAGCAGGGTGGCAGACTGTTCAAGGTCGTTGAGGATAAAGTCAATGGTCTCCTTGGTGGTAGAACGCGGAGTGTAATTGTCGACAATGGGGTCAAGCATCTCAGTCACGATGGGCACACCACCATACCACTTCACCAAGTTGTAGTAGCACCATGCCCGGAAGAAGTAGGCCTGACCCAGCATCTGATTCTTCTGCTCTTCCGTCAGCGAACTTCCGCTGACACCAGCGATAAAGTCGTTGATGTTGCGGATACGTCCGTAGATAGAGTTCTGGATGTTATTGTGGGCACCCATGAAGTAGTCAGGCACAGCATTCTGAGTAGACATGGAAGTCAGCTCAATCTCGGGATTGACGAAATTGCTGAATCCGGTATACTCCTCAGTAGAACTTCCTGCGATGTCGGCATTACCCATCGATACGGACAGATAGTTGGTACTCTCCGTCAAGTCGCCTACCTGAGGCAGGCACCATGCATAAATATCGTTCAGACGGGCATTGGCACCTTCGATATAATTATAGACATCAGTCGTTACGTTATCGTAGTTCTTCTTGTCCTGCAGGAACTGGTCGCTGCAAGCAGAGAAGGCAAAAGCCGACATGAGGCCTAAGCTGAAATATTTTATTGCTTTCATATTCTTATTCTTTTATCTATAGTCAACTTAGAAAGACACATTGAGTCCGATATCCCATTTGCGCAGTGTAGGATATGCGCCATAAGTGCCTGCCATGGGGCTGGTGAACTTGTCGGGATAGGGATTGTAGAAGTTGATGAGGTTCTGACCAGTAACATTGATACGAACATTCTTGATACCAATGCTCTTGAACCACTCCTTCGGCAGCTGGTAAGCCAGCGTCAGACGGCTCAGGCGAACGCTGGCAGCACTGATGCGCCAGAAGTTAGAAGCCACAGCGTTGACACTCTGGTAAGCCAGGTTGGGATAGTGAGCCTCGCGGTTGGCCTTCACAACGAGATTGCCGCTGCCGTCGTAGACATCCTGGTAAGCATACATGTTGTCAGGATTCCAGAACGAAGGCATGTTGTAGTACTCAATGTTAGCACCTGAAGCCACACCGATGGCAGCAGCCGGCAGCGTGGTATAGCCACCCCAGCTGGCACCCAGCTGAGCGGTCAGCGAGATGCCCTTCCAGTCAGCATGCAGGTTCAGCGTCATGCCGTAAGGATTCGAGCGGTTCGACAGACAAACCTGGTCGTTGGCCTGGTCGACGATGCCGTCAGGACCAGCATAGGTACCCGTTGTGGAATCATAAGCACCGCGAACGTCCTTATAGATCAGCATACCCGGACGGACCTTGTCCTTGGTCATACCCATGTAAGAAGTGATGTTGTACTTCTCGAAGTACTCCTCGATATCCTGGAACGAGCGGAACATACCGATGCACTGCATACCCCAGGTACCGATGTCGGTACGGCTGCCCGGACGAATCTGGCGATAGATATACTCCTTCTCCCAGTCCATCAGCAGCACCTCGTTGTCGCGGAAGCCGGTGTTCAGGCCAATGCGATACTTGAAGTCCTTGCCAATCTTGTCGCGCCAGGTGAAGCTGAACTCCCAACCCCAGCTGTTCATCTCACCCAGGTTGGTAGAAGCCGACTGCGTACCGATGGTGGTAGGAATCTCCTGGTTCAGGTTGAGCAGCATCTCACGGTTGCGCTCCTTATAGTAGTCGATGGTCACAGCCAGACGACGGTTGAGCACTTGGAAGTCCAAACCAACGTTGGTCTTGTAAGACTTATCCCAGTGTACATCCTCGTTGACGGCGGAATTGTTCTTATTGATGGTGATGCGGTTGCTGGAGTCGGTGCTACTGCCTGTGCCAAAGATGACACCACGGTTGGCATCCTGTGCGTAGATCTGCATCCACTGCCAGGCTGCCAAGTTGTCACGACCGGTAAGACCCCAGCTGAAGCGAACCTTCAGGAAGTCTACCCACTTCACTGCCTTGATATTCTGCCACCAAGGCTCCTCGCTGATTACCCAACCGGCAGAGATAGCGGGGAAGGTACCCCAGTAGTTCTTGGGTGCGAACTTGGTAGAGGCATCCGAACGGAGCAAGAACTCGAACAGATAGCGGTCGGCATAGGCGTAGTTGATACGTCCGATGTACGACAGCGTACCGCTCTCACTGCGGGTGAATACCGTTGTCATCTCACCGTCTGCTGAGTTGTACTGCTGCGTGGTGAAAGGATAAGGATTCTCACGCTGGCCCATCAGATATTCATTTTCTGCCTCCGACTTCTCAATAGAGAACAGGGCATTGACGCTATGCCGGCCAAACTCACGGCCATACTGGGCGGTGAAGTTGATCTGGTAGTTGTCGGTACGGTTTGTCGTACGATACAGCATATTGCCATTGTTGGTTTTAATGGCATTGAAGTTGGAGGTGGCCAGATAGTCAAACGAACTGTCGTCACCGCTGGTAGGCGTATAGAGGTGCTCGCCAGAACCATAACGGCGGTTCATGGAGTAGAGCGTGAAGCTCGAACCATACTGGTTGGTCTTGTCGTTGTTGATACTCTTCGAGTAAGAGAACTTCAGCTTCAAGCCCTTCAGAATCTTGCTCCAACCGAAGTCGTAGCTGATGCTGGCGTTGATGCTCGAGTTGTTGGTCATGTTGCGGCTGTAGTCACCATTGTTCTGCAACACATCGAAGTTGTAGAGCTGGTTCTGGTTCTTCTGCGTACCACTGACACCGTAGGCAGGGATATAGTTGCC
Source organism: uncultured Prevotella sp. (assembly GCA_946548065.1). GTDB lineage: Bacteria > Bacteroidota > Bacteroidia > Bacteroidales > Bacteroidaceae > Prevotella. Next base: position 49,308 of record CAMNPM010000008.1, read on the forward strand.
GTCTACCTCCTCAGGAATGTAGCGTGGACGGGTGAGCAGCAGGTTGTAGTCCTTCTCATTGCCCGAGCCACCAACCTTCACCAGCGGGGTGTTCTTCTTACCATAGTCACCGCTGACGGTCAGGTTGGCTGACAGATAGTCGGTAATCTTCACATCGACACCGGCACGGTAGTTCCAGCGGTCGTAGTCAAGCTTACCCAGGTTACCATCCTGCTTGAAGTAGGTCACACCGGCGAAATAGCTGACCTTATCGGTAGCACCGCTGATGTTGATAGCGTGACGGGTAGTGTAACCGGTCTTCCAGTACTTGTCCAGCAGGTCATAGTTCAGCGACTTCATAGCCTCCAACTCGTCAGCCTGGAACAGGGCTGTTGTAGGGTTCAGACTGGTATTGGTGGGGTCGGCAGCCGCAATGGCATTGAACAGGCGGCCATAGTTATAAGCACTCAGCATGGAGGGACGGGCCACTTCGGTGGTAATACCTACAGAACCGCTATAGCTGATGCTGGGCGCACCCATCTTACCTTTCTTGGTGGTTACGAGGATAACACCGTTAGCAGCGCGGGCACCATAGACGGCAGCCGAGGCATCCTTCAGCACCGAGATGCTCTCCACCTCAGAGGGGTCGAGGTTGTTGAAGGCCTCAGCACCGAGGTTCTGTGTAGAGTTACCAACCTTCACGTCGTTAGGATAGATATAGCCATCGATAACGAACAGAGGCTGCTGGGCAGTAGAACCGATCTCACCCATAGAACCTACGTCACGGATAGACAGGCGGGCGTTCTCACCGGGACGGCTGTCACCGCCGCTGACTGACAGACCATTTACCAAACCGCCCAGCGAGCTGGCCAGACCACCGTTGGCAAGATCCTGAATGTCATCTACCTCAACAGAAGCCACCGAACCTGTCAGGTGGGCCTTCTTCTGTGTGCCGTAACCTACGACCACCACTTCTTCCAGGGTCTGCTTGTCTTCCTGCAGCGTAACAGTGCCACCAGGAGCCACCGTCATAGGCATGTAGCCGATATAGGTAATGGTAACCTTGGCACCCTTGGGAGCCTGAATCTTGTAGTTACCGTCAAGGTCAGTCACCGTAGCGTTCTTCGTGCCGTCAACGGTCACCGTAGCACCGATAACAGGTTCACCCAGCTCGTCAAGCACGGTACCTGTTACGGTCTGGTTCTGAGCCATAGCAGATGCCGAGAACATCAGCATCAGACTGAGGCATAAGCTTTTTATATATTTTTTCATAATCCGTAGTTTTTTCGAGTTTACGATTATTTAAGCCAACGCGGGTCACCGATTTTACTTGAGATAGCACCAGTTGGTGTCAGATTGATACCGAAGTTCTCCTTAGTAAAGTCAAGCGATTTCTTAGTCTCTGCCAAGTCGAAACCTGGATCCTCTTCAGTAGCCCATTTGCCCTTATCAGTGCCATCCACCGTGCTGACAACACCCCAAGTGGTGTTCTGGTTCTGATGCCAATTGACCGTACAGTTGCCCTGAATAAACTTCTGTATTCTCCAAGTGTCATAGAAGATGTTGTTGTCGAAGGTGATGACGTATTTGTTCTGGTTAGGTGTTCTGTCAGCGAAGTTCTTGCCGTCCATAATACGGATAAACGTATTGTCCATCCAAGTCACAGTGCCATCGGCAGTGGGGAACACACGGTCGACATCCTTATTGTTGAAACGGATGGTGAAGTTCTTGCTGTTCGAGGCGATGTTCATGATGGTGGTATTGCGGATAGTCATGCCCTTGATACATCCATACCAGAACTGGCCTCCACTGGGGGCAGTGTATTTATTGGAATATGCAGAAAGTAATGCGTAATTGCTGCTAACAGAACCGTCAAAGTCCAGCTGAATGACGCAGTTCTGAATGCGCAGGTCGGCAATACCCCAGGAGCAGTCACCGACGGTGAAGAACGAGCCCTTCACATCTTTGAATGCACAGTCGTCAACAAGAATAGGATCCATCAACACATATACATCTGCTGGCTTGCCACTGTTTTTACCAGCAGTAACGTTCTGTGCTTCTGCCGATGCCGTGGCGGGAGGATTGGGCGACATCTCGATGACACCCTTCTTGCCGGAAGCCTCTGAACAATCGAAGTTAATCCACTTTACTTTCAGCTGGGCTGAAGTATGGATAACGCCATCAGCGCCAAAGGTAACGACGGGATGAGAGACCTTATTGCCGCGCAGGGTCATCTTGTTACCCATAAAGTCGACAGCACCGTTACAGGTATAGTGGCCGTCTGCCTCCAACTCAAAGGCCTGTTCCTCTTCGCTGTCGGTCATGTTTGCACTGATATACGCTGCGATGTCTGAGCCGTCAGGAATCACCTTGGCATCTATCATTGTAGAGTAGCTGAAAGATGTTGCATCAGGAGCATCGGTATTGTTCAACTTAGTGTTTCCAAGCGTCTTTACTTTCACCATATAGCGAGTGTCCTCTGCCTTAGGGAATGTAAAGTAGACACCATCCACAACACCGTTCACCAGTTCCACGGGATTCTCAGGATCATCGACGTTGTAAGCCTGATACTCATAGCCGCCTGCACCCATAACAGCCTTCCATGTCACCCTGATGCTTTCACTACCGTCGGAGTTCACCTGAGTACTGAAACAGTCTTTTGTCAGTTCAGGCGATTCTAGCGTACTGTTAGTTACAGAACTGCTAAAAGTCTCATCAGTGAAACCATCCTTGGCGCACGAAGCAAGGAAAAGGGCACTTGCTCCTGTGAGGGCAAGTACGCACATCTTACTGTACGTAAAGAAATGAAGTTTCTTCATAAGCAAAATTTTTAATTAGTTATTATTAGTTATCTATCTCTCATTTTGGAATATCTCTTTCAGATAAGCCACGTTGGTGCCGAAGTTGCCACGAACGTTGCGAACGTCTTTCGCATTACGGCTACGCTCCACAACCAGCCAGCCCGTCCACTTCATCTTGTCGAGCGTCTTCTTCACCTTCCGCAGGTCAATGCGGGGATCCTTGTCCAGCGTGACGCTGTCAGTCAGCGAGGCGTGAATCTGGGCAATGTTCTCGGCTCCCAGTGTCTTCAGCTCCTTGCTGGGACAGAGTCCCTGGTCTACCGCATCCTGCAGGTTGTAGTAGATCTTGATACCCTTACTGTCTACCTCCTTTAATAGAGAGAGGTTCGCGCGGGCATCCAACTGGGTTCGGATGGCGATGACCTTTCCTTCCTTGAGTGCCATTTCGCCTACTTCATGCAGGCGGCGTACCATCTCCTGACGGGCCTCGCCTGTCTGCTTCCACTCATGGCCGCTTCCGCCCAGAGGCAGGAATGCCACACGGGCTCCCATCACATCCATCGTCTGCAGGCAGTCCATCATCAGGTCCTTGTAGTTGTCGCGCTTCAGAAAGCTCTGGGCAAAGAATCCCGACATCGCTATCGACGGCACCTGAATGCCCAGCGAATCGGCTGTGCGGCGAAACTTCTGCTGGAACTCCGGCTCGCGCAGCTTGTTGTCAAACAGGACCCGCTTTCCCAACGGACCCATGTCCACCTCAACGCCATCGGCCCCGATGTCCTTGGCCAACTGGAACTCGCCCAACTTCTGCCGTTTCAACATCATCCAGTCACAGGCAGCCACGCGGTACTGCTGTGCGCAGAGGTCAAGAGGCAATGCGGACAGCACTGTGAGGAAGCCCATAAAAAGGCATTTCGTTAACTCCGTTTTGTTCATTAGTAGCTACAAACTATATAGTTTCACATCATTTAAGACGTTTTAGCATTGCTTTTGTAACTACAATCTTTATATTTTTATTGTTTTTGCTAAAATCTTCTACTTTTACCACCCAGACAACATGACAAAGTAGTGAGTGCAGCAGACACACCTATCGCAGCGGAGGGTTCGCATTCGCACAAGGTCTGGGTGCGCAGAAAATAAAGTCCTGCACCGAGAAAAGTGCAGGACCTGTCTTTAGCTTATCCTCTTTAGTGACGCTGGCGGCGCACGGTAATCTTTGCTCCGCTGGGCGACGAGCCGCCGCTGCTCCGCTTGGACTTACCACTCTTGACGGCAGCTGTGCGACCTTTGCGACCACCCTTCTTTTTGGCAGCCTTAAGCTGCTTGGGGTCGAGCTTGGCAATAGAGTCTAAAGAGTCCTTCTTAGCCTTGTCGCCAAAAATGTTCTCCTCAAAGGCTCGCAGCTCAGCCTCGATTTTCTTCTGCTCCTTGGCAAGAGCAGAGTCGGTAGGACAATACTGGGCCAGCGTCTTGCCCAGCATATTGTTGGTCTTATAAATCTTGCCCTCGTAGCGGTTCAGGGTGAAGTAGTCCTCCAACGACATCGTGGCAGCGTTGTTCAAGTTGCTGGTCATCACCGACTGGCGACTGAGGAAAGGCTCCAGGTCGGAGTACTTGACCCAGAATAGGGGGTACTTAGATGCCTCGCCGCCAAAGTCATCTTCCCTCAGCATGACGGGACAGATGCACTGCACCTTGCGATGAAACGTAGAATTGGCATCGTCGAAGTATGCACTCTCCTTCAGGTAGTACATCTTGACCTCGGCAGAGGGGATGTCGCTGTTCTCCACGCGTATCTTGCCATCCTTCTCCTCATAGAAGATGTGGTAGTTGTCGAGCACCGTCTTCATCTGCACCTTGGCAGAATCGGTAAACACCTCGTTGCCGTCCAGACGATATTCGTAGACGGGGATATAGCCATTCAGAGCCAATTTGAAGACATAGGTAAACAAATTCAGCTGCCTGTCGATGGGCTCTACGGGGTAGTACAAGCCTGCATTAGCATCTTTGTTGAGGTCAATCTCGCGATAGATGTCGCGCCGCCACACCACATGCTCAGGCATCTCGACAGCCGTTGGGAACATCAGCCGGGCGCGCATGGTCATGCCCTGGTTCTGCTGCTGTTGCTGCTGTTGTTGAGCCTGCTGGCGGCGAACCTTGGGCTGGGCAAAAGTGACGAGTGATGAGTGAAGAGTAAAGAATGCCATCAGCATCCAGACTTTCCACCATCCATCAACACACTTACAGTTTATTCTTTTCGTTCTCATAACTTTTTCTCCTTATTATATGCGGTAGCAAATTCTTCACTCTTCATTCCTCACTTCACGATGACCTCCATCGAGGCGTTGAGCTTGCGCTGTATGCCGTCAGGACCAATGGCATTGACACGCGAGATGTAGAAGCGGCGGTTGCGCTGCAGCTTACGGAAGGTATCCTTCTGCCGCGCTGAGAAGTTGGCACCGTCGCTCACCATTGGCACGGCATTACCCATGTTGTCGAAGAACACCGTCTCAAACGACTGCACACGGAAGGCAATGTCGAGAATACCATCGTCGATGGCAGCACCGATACCGTCGACAGCCATCAGCTGGGCTTTCGACAGCGCACCACCTTTGTAGCGCAACGGACTTCCACTCTCGTCCTTCATCGCAATATACGGTGTAGGATCTGGCAAGCGGCGTACCCGGAAGGTGAACTGTCCCATCTGCTGGGCGCGTCCGGTATTGGTGGAAGTAACGGTGATGGTGACATTCTGTCCCACAGCGGTAGGACGGGCAATATAGCGGCCTGGACCCACGGGCTGCAGGGTGCCGCCCGTCATCGTTGCCTGCACCTTGCTGAGGGGTACACCCGGCACGGACACGCTCAGCGGATTGTTATAGCCGGCATAGAGCACGTTCATCAGGTCGGCACTGACCGTTGCAGACGGATCTACAACAGTGTACTTCTGCTCGAAGTCGCGCCTCAGCAACTCCCCATTACCGTTCTCCACCTGGATGTAGCCTGCAAGGGTGAAGTCGCCCGTCCGTCCTGTCACCGTCTCGTAGAGCCCGCCAGGCAGGTCGACCTCCCTGCCCCCAATGAATATCTGAGGCACCTGGGTGGTGTCGACAGCAGCCATCACTATACGGGCCGAGAACTTGTCACCCCTGACGATGGTCTGCGAGTTGGGGATGACGAAGGCATTCAGCGCGTTGACACGGATGTCTTTCACGTCAATGTTCTGCACCAGCGTGTGCAGCACCTCGCCCTCAGCATGGCGCACGTCGTTCTGCAACTTCGAGAGCAACGTGACAGCGGCCGCAGCCGGCATCGACTCGAACATATACTCCTGCCAGTTCTTGCCCATCGACTGGGCCTCCTTGGGTATCTCAGTAGTCAGGTTCTCGGCTATCGACTTCTTCTGGTGATAGCCGGTCACCATCTTCAGCATCGCGTTGCGGTAGGCGTTGATGGCATCAAACAGTTCCTTGCCGCGCCCCCGACTGGGCGACAGCATCACCTGATTGGCAGCCTCCAGGTCTTCCTTATTACGGATGTTCCGCACATCGCCGTCCTCGCCGTCGGCTTCCTGGACAATAGCCAGCTTCAGCTCGTCGGCCAGATTATAGAGCGCATCACTCATCTGCTTTACCCGTTGCGACTTGTCGTACCATTGCTTCACCTTCTGCGGGTTCTTCTTCATCTGCACGGCAAAGTCGTCGTATATGGCCAGGTTCTCGCGCGAAGCACTCTGCGTGGTGCGCTTCAGGCTCTCCTCCACAATGGAGAAGCCGTTGAGCACCTCGGTAGAGACGTTCAATGCCAGCATAGCCATCAGCACGACATACATCAGGTTGATCATCTTCTGGCGCGGAGAAACGGGTCTTTTCTTTATTGCCATTGTTTTTCTTTTTCGATGTTTCGATTTTTTCAGTTTTTTCGAGATTTCGAGGTTTCGAGGTTTCGAGATTCCGAGGTTTCGAGGATTCGAGGATTCGAAGATTCGAAGTTTCGATATTTCGATATTTCGAAGTTTCGATATTTCGAAGTTTCGATATTTCGAAATCTCAGCGATTCGAAGTCTCGACGCTCCGATAACCTGACGGGAACTATATATTAGCCCTCACCTGCATAGCCTCGATCATGCGGGCATAAATCTTGTTCAACTCAAGGATTTGCTCCGCCATGTGACGTGTCTGCTCATTAATCTCGTCGATGGTGCTAATCTGGGCCGAGGCACTCTTCAGCTGCATCTCATAGACACGGCTGATGCCTGTCAGCGTACGGTTCAGGTTCTCCATCTCTTCGGAGTCGCGGGTCAGTCGCTGGCTCTGCTCCGACACCTGTGCCAGCATCTCCGTCAAGCGGTTCAGCTCATCGATGTAGTTGGTGGTAGCTTCTTTCAGTTCCTCGCCCATAGGTAATGTCTCAGGCTGCTGTGGTGTAACAATAGTAGTACCTGCAGAAAGCGAATTGCCGCCCTGTCCGCCATTGATGATGACGGTACCCCCACCGCCTGCACTGCCATTGGCATCAGTGCTATTGCCTCCTGTACCACCGATGACGACACTGCCTCCAGAGCCACCGATAACCCCACCGCCAGCAGTACCACCGACGACTACATTGCCAACCGCACCGCCATTGACTACGGGATGTACCTGGCCATCTTCCTCCATGTGGATGTCGAGATCCATGCCGTCGGTCGTCTTGTCGAACGGACGGTCGAAGGCTGCGATGAAGAACACGAACACCTCGGTACCCATGCCCAGGAACAGGAAGAAGTTAGCTCCCGGCAGGTGGGTGAGCTTAAAGAGTGTACCCAGGATAACGATAGAGGCTCCCCAGCTGTAGGCGTAGTTCAGGAAGGTCTGTCCTGGAACACTGTCCATCCACTTCTGCAAGCGGTAGACAAAGTTAAGTTTGCTGTATCTTGTCATCTTTTCTTTCCTTTCTTTAGTTTAATCTTGTCACTGGTGGTATTGGCCAGCGAGCGCACACAACGGAATCCGATGTAGGAGCGGGGCTGGTTCTGGTATTCGTAGGAGCGCCATGCTGAGCGGATGTACGACTCAGGGTCTTTCCACGAGCCGCCGCGCACACTCTTCTTCTTCAGCCGGTAGGGGTCTTCGCGGGCTGCGTTATACTTCAGCTGCGGGTTGATGTCGTTCATGGCCTCCACACCTGCTTCGGTATAGATGGTGGAGCACCACTCGGCCACGTTGCCGGCCATGTCGTAGAGTCCGTTGGAGTTCGACGAATAGATGCCCACCCGGCTGGTAATCAGGTTGCCGTCCTTTGTGTAGTTGCCGTTGTCGGGCTTGAAGTTGGCATAGAAGCATCCGTTGCCGCTCATCACGTCCTCGTTGTCCCAGGGGAACTCGTTCTGGTCCTTGCCTCGGGCGGCATACTCCCACTCGGCCTCTGTCGGCAGCCGGTAGCGCTGCACGAATCGTGCGGCCGGCCCCAGTCCGCGCAACAGGAATTCCGTGCGCCAGGCGCAGAAGGCATTGGCCTGCTCCCACGTCACGCCCACCACGGGATAGTCGTTGTAGGCGGCATTCGAGAAGTAATAGCGCATATAGGTCTCGTTCTCGGCATTGGGGAAGTCGTTGACCCAGCAGGTGGTGTCGGGATAGATGTTGACGATGTAGGTGTTCAGGAAGTCCCACTCGCCAGTATACTGCCGGTTGATAGTCTGACGGACTATCTGTCCCTCGTCGTTGATGTAGGCGGTATCCTTCGAGATCCATATCTGCTCGTTAGGATTGGGACGGACATCGGTGTTCAGGATGCGCTCCTCGGGATTGGTGCGATACTTGCGCTTGGCAGCCTCGGCATAGTCGTAAATCTCGTAACGGTAGTTCATCTGCCGCCAGTCGAGCATCTTCTCGCCCGTCACGGGGTTGGTGACGTAGAGGCTCTCGAAGGCTCGCTGCTCGTCCTCGTTGGGTTTGCGCGGCAGGGCTTTCTTCCAGTTGAGGTGCGGGGGCACGGGGTCACCGTTCTTGTCTTCCTCAATCTTGTAGCTCTCGTCGCCACCGTAGGCCGGGTCGGCCAGTCGCTCGCGCAGGATGCTGTCGCGCACGTAGTTGACGAACTGGCGATACATGGAGTTGGTCACCTCGTACTCGTCCATCCAGAATCCCTCTACAGAGATGTCGCGCACGGGGGTCTGCTTGCCCCAGAGCGAGTCTTGCTTTTCGATACCCATCTTCAGGTGGCCTCGCTTGATGAGGGTCATGCCGTGAGGTGTAGGCTCTGTAAAAGGCCGGCCACTGGCTCCTGTCACCTCACCGCCCGATGCCGACGACATTTTGCTGCCCAGACAGCTGGACAGCAAAAGTACTGCGAATGCGCTTAGCGCTATGATACCTTTCTTCATATTCCTTATTTATAGTATTCTCACACTCTGATGTCTGTTGCGCCCCTTTTTGCCAAAGTTCAGGGTGGTGCGGTAGCCGACAAAGAGCTCGTGGCTACCCTTGCCCAGTCCGATAGCACTGCTGGTATAGGCTTCGTAGCTGTAGCCCAGGCTGATGCCGTGGAACAGTCCGCCTATCATGGCCGTCACCGAATTGGTGGGACTATAGGCCACGCCTGCATAGAACATTTTCTTCTCGTGTTCATACTTCAGGCGGCCCGTCAGGTCGACCCTGTAGGCCACGCCATCGTAGCGCGCCAGCACGGAGGGGTGCACTGATAATAACGGATTCCTGAGCTGAATATTGTATCCGCCTGTCAAATAATAGGTTCGGCTTACGTTTAGAATGGAGCGGTCGCCCAGCTCGATGCTGGGAGCCGTGGCATGCGTCATTGAGAGTCCTGCATACCAGAGGCGGTGCTTGTAATAGAGTCCGGCCGCCAGGTCGAGGGCTGTACCCGACACGTCAGAGGTCGAGAAGGCATCGTCGTCGGTCTCGTCCAGATCGACCTGCGAACCCTTGAACTTCTCGCTCAGCATACCCACTTGTATGCCCACGCTGAGGGTGCCGCCAAAAAGCCTTTGTTTATAGGCATACTGCACGGCCAGACGCTGGTGGGTAAACAGTCCGATGTCATCGTTCATCAGCTGCAGTCCCACGCCATGATACTTGTTCAGCAGATAGAAGGGCATGTCTCCTGCAAGATACATCGTCTTGGGGTTGTGCTCGAAGCCAACCATGCTCATGGCATAGGCTCCGGTGACATTAATCACCGACTCCTTGCCCACGGCGGCAGGATTGAACGAAGGCTCCATCGCCCAGTAGTGAGAGAAGGAGGCTTCCTGCTGGGCTGTGGCCTTGACAGCTGCCAGGAGCATTACACCTATTATTATATATTTGCGACAGAACACGTATAAAATAACGCAAAGCCTTGCAGATTATTGCATTTTTTCGTAACTTCGCGCCCAAGAATGCCGAAGAGGCTGTATAAAGACAATGAAAAATAACAAAAAGCAAGGACTATGAATAGCATCGACGAACGAATATCGGCGCTGCGCGAGGAGCTGCGGCGCGAGCACATAAGTGCTTTTATCTTTCCCTCCACCGACCCCCACAACTCAGAGTATACGGCCGACCACTGGAAGGGACGCGAGTGGATATCGGGCTTCAGCGGCTCGGCGGGTACGGCCGTGGTGACACTGAAGAGCGCAGCTCTCTGGACTGACTCACGATACTTCATCGCTGCTGCCGACCAGTTGAAAGGTACAGAATTCCAGCTGATGAAACAGAAGATTGAGGGAACGCCCACCATCGCTGAATGGCTTGGCGGGGAGCTCAGCAGTATGGACGACCTGGAGGTAGGCATTGACGGGATGAACTCGTCGGCCAGTCTTGTCGAAGAGCTGACGCAAGAGTTGCGAAGGCAAGGAGGCATCACGCTGCGTACGAACTTCGACCCTCTGCAGCGCATCTGGATGCAGCGTCCTGCCATCCCGATGCTGCCCGTCGTACCCCAGCCCATCGACTACACGGGCGAGGACACCCGCTCGAAACTCACCCGCATCCGCCGGGCACTACGCGAGAAGCATGCCGACGGAATGCTCATGGCTGCTCTTGACGACATCGCATGGACGCTGAACCTGCGAGGCTCCGACGTCCACTGCTGCCCTGTATTCGTCAGCTTCATGCTTATCACCACGCAGACGGCAAAGCTCTTCGTCCACGACGGCAAGCTCACGCAGGAGGCCCAGCAGTCGCTCCAGCGAGCTGGTGTGACCGTTGCCCCCTATGCTGGTGTGGGCGAGGCTCTGGCGCGCTATCCGGAATACAACATCCTGGCCGACCCCGACGAGGTAAGCTATGCCCTCATGAAAGCTATCCGCGCCCAGGAAATCGTGCGTGAGCCGTCGCCCGTGCCTGCGCTCAAAGCCATCAAGACGGAAGCTGAGCAGCAGGGGTTCCGCAGCGCGATGCTGCGCGACGGCATCGCGCTGGTGAAATTCCTCAGATGGCTGAAGCCGGCCGTGGAGACCGGGGGACAGACGGAGATGAGCATTGATGAGAAACTGACTGCGCTGCGGACCGAACAGCCGCTGTACCGGGGGGTGTCGTTCGACACCATTGCGGCCTATCAGGCTCATGGCGCCATCGTGCACTATGAAGCTACACCTGCTACCGATGCACCCCTGCGGCCAGAGGGCTTGCTGCTCTTAGACAGCGGAGCCCAGTATCAAGACGGCACTACCGACATCACACGTACCATTGCCCTGGGTCCTGTGACCGAAGAGCAACGCCGCATCTACACACTGGTGCTGAAAGGCCACATTCAGCTGCAGCTACTGCGATTCCCGGATGGTGCCAGCGGTACACAGCTAGATGCCATTGCCCGCCGCGACCTGTGGGGCGAGGGCCTTAACTTCCTGCACGGCACAGGACACGGCGTGGGTTCCTACCTGAATGTGCACGAAGGGCCTCACCAGATTCGCATGGAGTACCGGCCCGCGCCGCTTCATGTCGGCATGACGGTGACCGACGAGCCGGGTGTCTATCTCGAAGGGAAATTTGGCGTGCGCATCGAGAACACCTTGCTCATCCAGCCTTACATAGAGACAGGCTTTGGACGTTTCCTGCGGTTCGAGACCCTCACACTCTGTCCCATCGACAAGACTCCCATCCTGCCGGAACTGCTCACGCGAGAGGAAATAGGGTGGCTCGACGACTATCATGAGACTGTCTATCAGAAAATCTCACCCCACCTCGACGAGACAGAACGCATCTGGCTCCGCGAGGCTACCGCACCGCTGGCTGTTTTAGAATAAAAATCTATTTTACGGAAAAAAGTGTGGAAATATGGAAAACTTTTTGTACCTTTGTCGCCGTAAACGAATCAACACAATCGCGCTATGGGCAAACTGATGCTGCCTCTTCCTTTTTCTTCTTGCGCTTGAAATGCTTGAAGACAAACCGGACCAGAAGGAAGTTGACGGGGATGGATACCGCATAAACGCCCACGGGAGCCATCTCTGCGCTCAGACCCATCCATACAAAGAAATTCAGGAGGCCCATCTGGAGAAAGTAGTTCACCAGATGGGCTCCGCCGAATCCTGCCCCGTTCTCTGCTGTTGTTTTTTCACGGAAGATGTAACGGGCACTCAAGTAATAGTTTACAATAAATCCCACTATATAGCCTGCCGTCCAGGCTATGTTAATGTTCATGACCAATTGTAGCAGCCAGTACACCACATAGTGTATCACTGTAATCAGTACGCCGACCACGCTAAAGCGTATCATCTCGCCAATGGCTTCTTTGTTGATATGTAATCCCTTTTTATTCATGAGTTGTTTTATGACTCATCATCGGGCGCAAAGGTATAAAAAATATGTGAAAAAGCCAAATTGTAATGTGAAAAACAAATTTTTTGTGCATTCGCGACGTTAATAAGCGGAAATTTCGTATATTTGCAACATCTTTTCACTAAAACTATTAACAATTATGAGAAAACAAATCCGATTACTACTGTTGCTCGCCCTGCCGATGCTGCTGGGGCTGGCAGCCTGTTCTGACAAGGACATCGCATCGTTCAACAATCCGTTGGGCAGCGACATCTACGGCGTCTGGTATGCCGACTATCAGGCATCGGGCACTATAGGCAGCGACAACATCCCCTACAGCCGCGTGGTGCAGGCTGTGAAGTTCAACAGCGACGGCACGGGAACGTGGTGGAAGATGATGTTTGCTGCCGACGATGCCAGCAAGCCCCTCGCTCTCTTAGGCGGACGCTATCCAGAGGATGGCACCTTCGACTATAGCGTGGCAGCCGACGGCACCATCACCGCCAAGCGCAGGGGCGAGAAGCAGTTGGATGGAAGCC
>CAMNPM010000009.1 GCA_946548065.1 uncultured Prevotella sp.
GCCTGCATTTAGGTTAGGAGTTGGCTGTTACAAGCATCTCAAATCACGGGGTCGGCAGTTAACTCGATTTGCCGTCTGAGTTAACTCACGTCATCAAATGAGTTAACTCTATCGACAAGATGAGTTAACTTGTTTCTGTGAAGAGCCTTTGTGCAATCGTTTCTTCATCTAAATGAAAGAAAATGGGCGGCTGTGCATGGTATTTAAGAAAAAAGTCGTACCTTTGCGCTCAGTAAACCTAAGAGAATAATGAAACGAATCCTATTTCTTATTGCCCTCGTGGCACAAGTAATGACAATGAGTGCAGCCAAGACAAAAGTAGTGATAGACCGCATCGATCCCACCGACTGGTATGTAGGGATGAAGAATCCGCAGGTACAGCTGATGGTGTATGGCAAGGACATCGCCAAGGTGGAAAGTGTGACGACCGACTATCCTGGAGTGGCGTTGGACAGCATAGTGCGCCTGGACTCGCCCAACTACCTCTTTCTATATATCAACCTGAGCGGAGCCCAGCCTGGTTGGATGACACTACGTTTCCAGGGTGCCAAGGGCAAGCCCACGGAGGTGAAGTACCAGCTGAAGCAGCGCACCATGAGCGGCGACAAGCGCATTGGATTCGACAATAGCGACGTGCTCTATATGCTCATGCCCGACCGCTTTGCCCAGGGAGCCGGGCACAACCCGCAGGTGAAAGGCATGCGACCCTATCGGGAAGACCGCTCAGAACCCTCATTGCGACATGGAGGCGACCTGAACGGTATTCGCGAGCACCTCGACTATTTCAAGGAACTTGGTGTCACGGCATTGTGGCTCACCCCCGTGCTGGAGAACAATTCCCCAGACACGCCCAACGGCTATTCCACTTATCATGGATATGCCACTACAGATTATTATCGTGTAGACCCCCGCTTTGGTACCAACGACGACTATCGCAGGCTCTGCGACGAGGCCCACCAGAAAGGTCTGAAGGTGGTGATGGACATGATCTTCAACCATTCAGGCTTTGAGCATCCCTGGATAGCCGACCTGCCGTCGAAGGACTGGCTGAACACCCCGGAGTGGCTGAGCGAAAAGCAGAGCGGCCGCGACCCCATGACGGGCTTTACGGCCAGCAGCGACGGTGCAGAGCCTGCTAAGAGCAAGTATCTGCAAACATCGTATAAGCTCACACCCGTTGTTGACCCCTCTGCATCGGAAGTAGACCTCAAGGAGACCACGCAGGGATGGTTCGTACCCTCGATGCCCGACCTGAACCAGCACAATCCCCACCTGATGCGCTACCTGATACAGAACAGCAAGTGGTGGATAGAGACCGTGGGCATCGACGGTATCCGCATGGACACCTATCCCTATGCCTATGCCGACGCGATGGCACAGTGGATGAAAGAAATCGACGAGGAATATCCTAACTTCAATACCGTGGGCGAGACATGGGTGACGGAGCCTGCCTATACCGCAGCCTGGCAGAAGGACTCGAAGTGCAGGCCGGAGGGATTCCCCAACTCATACCTGAAGACGGTGATGGACTTCTCGTTCTACGACAAGCTCTCGCAGGCCAAGCACGAGGAGACCGATGCCTGGTGGACCGGGCTGAACCGCCTGTACGGTTCGTTTGTCTATGACTATCTGTATCCCAACCCCAAGAGCGTGATGGCCTTTATTGACAATCACGACACCGACCGCTTCCTGGGCAATGGCACCGACTCGCTGGCCCTGAAGCAGGCTCTGGCGTTGTTGCTGACCGTACAGCGCATCCCACAACTCTACTATGGCACGGAGATACTGATGAACGGCACCAAGGAGGTGACGGACGGCAATGTGCGCAAGGACTTCCCTGGCGGATTCCCTGGCGATAAGCACAATGCGTTTACCAAGGAGGGGCGTACACGAGCCCAGCAGAGCATGTTTGGCTGGCTGAGCCGCCTGCTGCACTGGCGGCAGGGCAACGAGACCATCATTCGTGGATACCAGACGCAGTTTATTCCCTATAAAGGCATCTATGTCATCACGCGCCGCTGGCATCGCAACACCGTGATGACCATCCTCAACGGCACCTCGCAGGAGGCTGTGCTCGAAGTGGAGCGCTATAAAGAAGTTCTCGACGACGGGCAGGATGTCAGCAGGGTGAAGGACATACCCACGGGCCGTTACTACGACCTCACGAAAGACTTGAAACTCAAGCCTCGTCAGTCGCTGGTGCTGGAGTTTTAGCAGATAAGGTTTTGGACTGACTGTTATGGTTTTAAATTATATTTGGATAGCATTTTTCCTGCTTGCTTTTGTCATAGCAACAGTGAAGCTGGTGTTTATGGGAGACTTCGAGGTGTTTCCGGCTATGATGGACTCTACTTTCTCCTCTTCCAAAACCGCTTTTGAGATTTCGTTGGGCCTCACGGGTGTGCTGTCGCTGTGGCTCGGTGTGATGAAGGTTGGCGAAAAGGGTGGTGTGGTCAACGTGCTGGCCCGTGTGCTCTCGCCTGTATTCACCAAGCTGTTTCCCGACATCCCTAAGGGTCATCCTGTCACGGGCAGCATCTTTATGAACATTGCTGCCAATATGCTGGGGCTCGACAATGCCGCCACACCCCTGGGGCTGAAGGCCATGGAGCAGATGCAGGAGCTGAACACGAAGAAGGATACGGCATCCAACCCGATGATTATGTTCTTGGTGCTCAACACCTCCGGGCTGACGCTGATACCCGTCTCCATCATGGTCTACCGGGCCCAGATGGGCGCAGCACAGCCTACCGACATCTTCATCCCCATCCTGCTGGCCACCTTCTTCTCAACGCTGGCCGGCATCATCGTCACCTCGCTCTATCAGCGCATCAACCTCGTCAACAAGGTAATGCTGCTGACCCTGGGCGGAGCATGTCTCGTGGTGGCAGGCATCATCTGGGGATTCTCGCAGATGGATGGCGACACCATGAACAAGGTGAGTACCACCATCGCCAACATTCTGCTGATGACCATCATCTGTGGTTTTATCCTGGCGGGTGTGCGTAAGAAGGTGAATGTGTACGATGCTTTCATCGAGGGAGCGAAGGATGGTTTCACCACGGCTGTGCGCATCATCCCCTATCTGGTGGCCATACTCGTGGGCATTGGCGTGTTTCGTGCCTCTGGGGCGATGGACATGCTGATAGGAGGCCTGCGCTGGACGGTGGAGCTGACGGGAGTGAATGCCCAGTGGGTTGATGCTATGCCCACGGCATTGATGAAGCCGCTGAGTGGCTCAGGTGCGCGAGGCATGATGGTCGATGCGATGACAACCTATGGTGCCGACTCGTTCGTGGGGCGCCTGTCGTGCATCTTCCAAGGGTCGACGGACACTACCTTTTATATTTTAGCAGTCTATTTTGGCTCTGTGGGCATCAAGAATACTCGCCATGCCGTATCCTGCGGCCTGCTGGCCGACCTCGCTGGCATCATTGCGGCGATACTGATCTGCTATATGTTCTTTGGATAAGCTAAGTATGACTAGTACGACTAGTAAAAAATAAATAACAATGGGTAAACTTACAACAATTTTCAAAGATACCGCTATCTACGGTCTGTCAAGCATCATAGGCCGCTTCTTGAACTACTTGCTGGTGCCGCTGTATACGGCCAAGCTGTCGGCAGCTTCAGGCGGTTATGGTGTGATAACGAATATCTATGCCTATGTGGCACTGGTGCTGGTGCTGCTGACCTTTGGCATGGAGACTACCTACTTCCGGTTCACCAACAAGACCCACACTGACTCCAACGTAGTGTACTCTACCACGCTGATGGCCGTAGGGAGCGTGTCGCTGGTGTTTGCCATCATGGTGCTGTTGCTGTTGCAGCCTATCAGTCAGCTGATGGGCTATGGCGAACATCCTGACTATGTGGGAGTAATGGCCGTGACGGTGGCTATCGATTCCTTCCTCTGCATTCCCTTTGCCCATCTGCGGCAGCAGAAGAAGGCCTTGAAGTTTGCCGCCCT
Organism: uncultured Prevotella sp.; assembly: GCA_946548065.1. Taxonomy (GTDB): domain Bacteria; phylum Bacteroidota; class Bacteroidia; order Bacteroidales; family Bacteroidaceae; genus Prevotella. The sequence continues at coordinate 3,971 of CAMNPM010000009.1, forward strand.
TAAACTGCTGAACATCGTGGTGAGCATCGTGCTGAACGTTGTCTATTTTGCCTGGATGGACGGCAACGACGTGGGCTATGCCTTCTATATCAATCTGTTCTGTACAGGCATGCTGGCCCTTTGCCTGATAACAGAGTTCACCGGATTCCGCTGGAAGCTCGACACCAAGCTGCTACGCACCATGCTCAGCTACTCCTGGCCTATCCTCGTGCTCGGCATTGCCGGCATCCTGAACCAGACGGCCGACAAGATGCTCTTCCCCTATTTCTATAAAGGCGGCGACATGCTGCAGCAGTTAGGCATCTATGGTGCCTGCTCGAAGATAGCCATGATCATGGCCATGATTACGCAGGCCTTCCGCTTCGCCTACGAGCCCATCGTCTTTGCCGGCGTCAAGGACAAGGGACAGCATGAGATGTACGAACAGGCCATGAAGTATTTCATCATCTTCACCCTGCTGGCGTTCCTTATGGTGGTGGGCTATTTGGACATACTGAAATACATCGTCCGCAATCCTGACTACTGGGTGGGCCTGAAGGTAGTGCCTATCGTGATGGTGGCAGAGATTATGATGGGCATCTACTTCAACCTGTCGTTCTGGTATAAGATAATCGACCGCACCATCTGGGGTGCCTTCTTCTCCGGTCTGGGCTGTGTAGTGCTGTTGGCGGTCAATATCCTCTTCGTGCCGCGCTATGGCTATATGGCATGTGCCTGGGGCGGAGTGGCCGGCTATGGCGTAGCGATGGTGGCATCCTATGTGGTCGGGCAGAAGTACTATCCGCTGAACTATCCGCTGAAGGATATCTTCAACTACGTTTTCCTTGCTGCCCTCATCACAGCCATGATGCTGTTTGGAAGAAGTAAGTTTGAATCCACATGGTTGAATGTCCTTATCAATACTGGTTGGATCATTTCCTTTATGGCTTTTATCATCAAGCAGGACCTGCCGTTAAGCAGACTGCCCTTTATCGGGAAATATTTTAAACATTAAATTCAATATGAAGAAACTCGTTTTATCCCTGATGTGTCTTTGCTCCTTGGGAGCCTATGCCGATGAAGGTATGTGGACACTGTTCGATCTGCCTGTTGCCGTCTATGACCAGATGAAGCAATATGGCTTCCAGCTGCCTATGGAGCAGTTGTACAAGACCGACAATGCTGTCAAGAACAACGTAGTCAATTTTGGAGGCTTCTGTTCTGGTGTTGTCGTCAGTCCCGATGGTCTGGTGTTCACCAACCATCATTGTGGCTTTGATGCCATTCGTCAGCACTCTACCGTTGAGAACGACATTCTGTTGAACGGTTTTGTGGCCAAGAGCTATGAGGAGGAGTTGCCCAACGAAGACCTCTTTGTCAGCTTTATGATTGACCAGCAGGATGTGAGCAACAAAATCCTGCCTCTGCTCAAGGGCCTGAATGCCGAGCAGCAGGCAGATAAGGTGGACTCCATCGAGAATGCCTGGCAGAAGGACATCCGCTCGAAGGATTCTACGTTGCGTGTGGAGCTAAAGCCGTTCTACGAGGGCAACAAGTTCTACTGCACCACCTATCGCGACTTCGAGGATGTGCGCCTCGTGTTCACCGTACCCAAGTCGATGGGTAAGTTTGGTGGCGAGACCGACAACTGGATGTGGCCCCGTCAGACCTGCGACTATTCGGTGTTCCGCATCTACTGCGACCCAAAGACAGGCGGTCCGGCTAAGTATTCGAAGGACAACGTGCCTTATCACCCCAAATCGTGGGCTCCTGTGTCAATGCAGGGTTACAAGCCTGGCGACTTCTGCATGATTATGGGCTATCCCGGTTCTACCAGCCGCTATCTCAGTAGCTATGGTATCCAGGAGCGTCGCGATGCCATCAATGCACCGCGTGTGCAAGTGCGCGGCATCAAGCAGGAGATTATGCTGCGCCACATGCGCGCCTCAGAGGCTGTGCGTATCAAGTACGACTCGAAGTATGCCAGCTCGAGCAACTATTGGAAGAACTCCATCGGCATGAACAAGTGTATCGATTCTATCGGACTGATAGCCCAGAAGCAACAGTATGAGGCCCAGATTCGCCAATGGCTCAGCACACATGATGCTCCAGAGACCAAGGGGCTCGACTTTGACAAGATGGCCCAGCTCTACCAGAAGCGCATGGAGCTGACCAAGATCCGTACCTTGTTTATGGAGTCATTCCTCCTGCAGGACCAGCTCACCTATCGGGCTTGGCGTGTACAGTGGGCTATGCCTGTGAAGGGACCTAAGTCGAAGCCCAAGAAGCAGTATTATGAGTTTTCCGACAACAGCGAGGAGTGGGACCAGGCCACAGATATGGAGCTCTTGGCGGCTCTGCTGAAGAACTACCGCCAGCAGATAACCGACAAAGCCTATCTGCCAGACTTCTACAAGACCATCGATGCCAAGTTCCATGGTGACTATCAGGCCTATGTCAAGACACTCTACAAGAAGTCGGTACTGATGAAAACGGAGAAGCCCATCTACTTCAACAAGAAGAGCTACATGAAGGATCTGGGTGTTCAGTATGGTCTGTCGCTCAACGATTTGATGGCTAAGCTGAATGCTGACCGACGGGAGCTCTCCCTCGCCATCACTGAGCAGGAGCGTCTGCTGTGTGCCGCCGTGCTGCGCATGGAGCAGGACATGCCCAACTACTCGGATGCCAACTTCACGCTGCGTATGACCTACGGACAGATTGGCGAGTACACTCTGGGCGGCAAGCCTTCTGGTTATTATACCACTGCCCGCTCGTTGTGGGAGAAGATGCAAAAGGCCGATGAGAACTTCGAGTATTTTGCCGAGCCAGTCATGCATCAGCTGATGGCGGAAAAGGACTTCGGCAAGTATGCTGACTCATTGACTGGTACGCTGCAGCTTTGCTTCCTGTCGAACAATGACATCACGGGCGGTAACTCCGGCTCACCCATTTTCAATGGCAAAGGCGAACTGTTGGGCCTGGCCTTCGACGGCAACTGGGACTCGTTGTCCAGCGATATCTTCTTCGACCGTCAGCTGGCCCGTACCATCAACGTTGATGTGCGCTACATGCTCTACATGATGGACCGCTGGGGACATGCCGACAGGCTGCTCAAGGAGATCAACGCTAAGTAAATCATAATTATTCTATATAATAGCCCTCCTTTATCTCGCAATAAAGGAGGGCTATTCTCTTACAAGAAGTGGTGATGTTATTTCTTGCGGGGCTTACGGATGGCCCAGCCTTCCTCTTCGAAGTCCGGAATCTCGCCTTTCAGCTCCTTGTTAGCCTTCGGACGCATGCTCTTAGGATTCAGGAACTGCATCCACTCGTCTTTTTTGTAGGACTTGGTGGACTTGGTGGGCTTGGTGGGCTTGGTGGGGTTAGTGGGTCTGGTGGGCTTGGTGGTGGGTCTGGTGGGTTTGGTGGGTTTGGTGGGGGTGGTGGGCTTCTTGCCGCCTTCAGCGGCATCGTTGCAACGCACCTCGCGACCCTTATAGCGCTGACCGCTCACATATCGCATCACTCGCTCGGCATCTTCCTCGGGTACCTCGAAGTATGACTGCGTCTGCAGCAGGTCGATATGTCCCACCTCCACGTGTCCATGCACGTTCTTATTGAGGAACTGCATCAGCTCGCCAGGATAGAAGCCGTCCTTCTTGCCCAAGTTGATAAAGAGCTTGCGGTAGCCGGCACTTGTCTCGGTTGGCTTTTTCTTGTTGCCTCGGCCACTCTCTTTCCTGGCTGCCCGTTCTTCTTTTTTCGAAAGCACAGGAGCTATCTCAGGCGCGTTCTTGTAGTAGGCCAGGAACTTGCCAAACTCCAGTGAGACGATTTTCTTGATGAGGTCGTCCTTGTCGATATACTCAAAGTATCGACTGATGTCCTCCATGAAGGGAGCTATCTGCTCCTCGTCGACATCGGCTTTCACTATCTGGTCCATCACCTTATAGAGCTGCTTCTTGCATATCTCTTCGGCAGAGGGGATGGTGCCTTGTTCAAACTGCTTTCCAATCTCCTTCTCAATGTTGCGTATCTTGAATTTCTCACGACTATGTACAATGCTGAGGCTGGTGCCTTTCTTGCCGGCACGGCCCGTGCGGCCCGAACGGTGGGTGTAGTTCTCGATGTCGTCGGGCAGTCCGTAGTTGATGACGTGCGTCAGGTCGTCCACATCCAGTCCGCGGGCTGCTACGTCGGTGGCTACCAACAGCTGGACGGTGTGCTGGCGGAACTTCTGCATCGTGAGGTCGCGCTGCTGCTGGCTCAGGTCACCATGCAGCGACTCGGCATTATATCCGTCGCGAATCAGCTTGTCGGCCACTTCCTGCGTCTCTATCTTCGTGCGGCAGAAGATGATGGCGAAGATACGGGGGTTGTAGTCTACCAGTCGCTTCAGGGCCAGATATTTGTCCTTGGCATTCACCATGTAGTAGATATGGTTCACGTGCTCGGCACCCTCGTTGCGGCTGCCCACCACAATCTCCTTCGGGTCGCGCAGATAGCCTTTGGCAATGCGCTCTATCTCCTTGCTCATCGTAGCCGAGAAGAGCAGCGTGTTGCGTTCCTCTGGCACCTGTTCCAGTATGGCGTCGATGCTCTCCTGGAACCCCATGTTCAGCATCTCGTCGGCCTCGTCGAGCACCACGTTCTGCACATCGTCCAACTGTGCCACACCGCGCTTCATCAGGTCTATCAGACGGCCCGGGGTAGCCACCACAACTTGTACGCCTTTTCTCAATGCACGTATCTGCTGCTCGATAGACGCACCGCCATAGACGGCCTCGATGTGGATGCCATCCAGATATTTGGCAAAGTCGCGCATGTCGTCGGCTATCTGCAGACACAGCTCACGGGTAGGAGCCAGGACGAGGGCAAGGGGCAGTCCTCTGCCTATCTCGCCCAGCTGGGGGCGGGGCTTCTCGGCAATCCGTTGCAGCACGGGAATGCCGAATGCGGCCGTCTTGCCCGTGCCGGTCTGGGCAAGGGCTATCACATCATTTAAGTTACCTAATAAATAAGGTATTACTTCCTCCTGTACGGGCATGGGGTGTACGAACCCCATCTCCTCAATGGCGCGGCGAATCCCTTCGCAGACACCAAGCTCTTCAAACGTCTTCAAAATCAATAACTTTTCTAATTCGGTTGCAAAGTTACAACTTTTTTTTTGTATCTTTGCAAAAGTTATGAAAATATGTGTATTTTGTTCTGCAAATCAGCAGATTGACCCTGATTTCTTTACGAAGACAAGGGAGTTAGGCAAGTGGCTTAGTAGTGAGGGCCATACCTTAGTATATGGTGGTGTGAACTGTGGCCTGATGGAGTGTGTGGCAAAGGGAGTCCGCGAAGCCGGTGGGCGCACCATTGGCGTGATTCCCCAGATTATTGAGAAGAACGGACGTATCTCGGAGCATGTGGATGTCGAGATGCTGTGCGACAACCTCAGCGACCGCAAGCAGCTGATGCTCGACCAGAGTGATGCCTTCATCGCGTTGCCGGGTGGGGTGGGTACGCTCGACGAGATATTCACCATTGTTGCCTCTGCCACTATCGGATACCACGCCAAGCGCGTCATCCTTTACAACATGAAAGGCTATTGGGACAGTCTCACAGCCCTGTTGGACGATCTCCAGACACGGGGTGCGATACGTGGCGACTGGCACAGCTATATCGGTGTGGCCAGCAGCCTTGATGAAGTTGTAGAGTTGTTAGCGCAGCTTTAGTGCCGCATTCTCGGCAGCCTCCATCTGCTCGCGCTCGCCGGGGCCTTTGTCGTTCAGCCCGCAGAGGTGCAGGATGCCGTGTATGATGACGCGGTGCAGCTCTTCGTCGTAGTCCTTGTCGAAGAGCTGGGCATTAGAGCGAACGGTATCAAGTGAAATCACCAGGTCGCCATTCAGTGTGTCGCCTTCATCATAGTCGAAGGTGATGATGTCGGTATAGTAGTCGTGTCCCAGGTATTCGCGGTTCACCTCCAGGATGTGCTCGTCGTCGCAGAACAGGTAGCCCACCTCGCCAACCTTCTTGCCGTATGTGGCGGCCACACGGCGAATCCACGCAGTGGTCTCGCGGCGTTTGATGGCAGGGAACTTAACGTTTTCTGTGTTATAGGTAATCATTGCTTATGCGGTAAAAATACGGTTGTGTCTACTCCAAAATGCTCCAACTCGCGCACCATCGAACTGCTGATGCTGCTATACTGGGGCTCTGAATACAGCAAGATAGTCTCTATGCCGCTGAGCATGCGATTGATGTCAGCCTGCTCGCGCTCATACTCGAAGTCCTTTGCCGAGCGCACTCCTTTCACGATGAAATGGGCGTTTTCTGTCTTTGCAAAGTCTACGGCCAGCCCATAATAGGGCTTCACCTCAATGCGAGGCTCGTCTGCGTAGAGGATGCTGATAGCCCTCATCCGTTCTTCGGCCGAGGGCATGCCGGGCTTGTGTACTTGGTCGCCCACTACACCGATGACCAGACGGTCGAACAGCGGCAGGGCGCGCTTCACAATGCTGTCGTGTCCCACCGTAAAGGGATTGAAACTTCCAACGAATATTCCAGTTCTCATATCACTCTCAACTCTCAATTGTCAACTCTCAATTGTCAACTTTCTCCCCTCACTCAAACAGTGTCGGCTCCATGATGTTGCCCGAATAGGGATTGCGCCCGAAGTGCTTGTAGGCCAGCTCTGTCACCATGCGCCCGCGCGGCGTACGCTTGATGAATCCCTCCATGATGAGGAACGGCTCATACACCTCCTCCACCGTGCCGGCATCCTCGCCAATGGCTGTCGCAATGGTGGTGATGCCCACCGGGCCGCCCCTGAACTTGTCGATGATGGTCAGCAGGATGCGGTTGTCTATCTCGTCCAGTCCATACTGGTCGATGTTCAGAGCCGTCAGCGCTATCTTGGTGATGCTGGTGTCTATCTTACCCGTGCCCTTCACCTGTGCAAAGTCGCGCACCCGTCGGAGCAGGGCATTGGCTATACGGGGTGTTCCTCGCGACCGACGGGCTATCTCCAGCGAGGCTTCAGACGTAATGGGTACGCGCAGGATACTGGCCGAGCGCTCGATGATGCGCTGCAGCGTCTGGGGTTCATAGTACTGCAAGTGCATGTTGATGCCGAAGCGGGCTCGCAGTGGTGCCGTCAGCAGTCCGCTTCGTGTGGTGGCTCCCACCAGCGTAAACGGGTTCAGGTCTATCTGTATCGAGCGAGCCGAAGGACCTTTGTCTATCATAATGTCGATGCGGTAGTCCTCCATTGCCGAGTATAGATACTCCTCCACTACTGGTGACAGGCGGTGAATCTCGTCAATGAACAGCACGTCGTTCTTCTCCAGCGAGGTCAGGATTCCCGCCAGGTCGCCTGGCTTGTCGAGCACGGGGCCTGAAGTAATCTTAAAGCCCACGCCCAGCTCGTTGGCTATGATGTTCGACAGGGTAGTCTTTCCCAGTCCAGGAGGGCCATGCAGCAGCACGTGGTCAAGCGGTTCGCCACGATACTTGGCAGCTTCGACAAACACCTCCAGGTTCTCTACCACCTTCTGCTGACCGCTGAAGTCGTTGAACGACAGCGGGCGCAGGGCGTTCTCGAACTCCTTTTCGCTCGACGACAACTGCTCTTGTCGGATGTCAAAATCTTCGTCCATCATTATTTCTCTTCTCTTTGGAGTGCAAAGATACAAAGAAATAAGAAAAAAGAAATAAGAATTAAGATTTATTTCGTAACTTTGGATGAAATCGAATACAGAATACAGTTTTCAGGCGGGCAGACATGTACAATACGCCTATCGCTGAAGGAAAATGGCCAAAAGATGGCCCATCTTTTCTTTGTTTATTTGCGTTAATTTACGAAAAATGCTTTTTTGTTTCAGCATTATTTTGTAATTTTGTACACACTAAACTCAAAAACCTATTTATGAAACGTTTATTCTTTGCTTTTCTGGTGTCTCTAAGCACCTTTGTTTGCACTGCCAGCACTACACTTCCCTTGCAGGGCACAGTCGTAACACCCACCGATAAGAACATCCAGTATGTGGGGCGCATCTGTTTTGACAACCCAGAGCGCCCACGCTTCACGTTTCCCGGCACACAGGTCAACTGTTGCTTTACGGGTACCTCTATCAAGCTCTGGGGTAAGCCCCGCAGCGGCTACTATATGGCACAGATTGACGGAGCAGAGCCTTTCAAGGTCAGTCTGATGGGCGAGCGCGACTCGGTGGTCACGCTGGCTGCCGCTCTGCCTCAGGGCTGTCACACGCTGCGCCTGATGTATGTCATTGAGGGCTATGAGCTCAAGCCCGACTTCCGCGGTTTCATCCTCGACCAGGGCGCCACCTTGCTCCCGCCGCCAGCCTTGCCCACAAGAACCATCGAATTCATCGGCAACAGCATTACCTGTGGCTACGGCAACGAAGCCATCGTGGCCAGCGACCCCTTCGAGTATGAGACCGAGAACCACTATCTGACCTATGCCCAGCTTTCCTGCCGCGCCTTAGGAGCGGTAGCTCACGTGGTGGCCCGCTCGGGTATTGGTGTCTATCGCAGCTACGACGGGCCGAAGACCGGAACGCCCGACAATGTGATGACCACTGAGTATGAATACACCAACCTCTACGACCGCTCCGAGCGCTGGGACTTCTCGCGCTATCAGCCACAGCTGGTGTGCATCAACCTGGGTACCAACGACCTGTCTACCAACAACTACGATGTCAAGTTGCTGAAGGCCGCCTACAAGAAGTTCCTCACTCAGGTGCGCAGCCACAACCCCAAGGCTAAGATTGTCTATCTGTGTGGCTCGATGCTCAACGGCAAGGAGCTGGACATTGCCCGCCAGACGCTGAACGAGGTGGTAGGCGAGGCCCACAAGGCTGGCGACACTGAAGTCTATCGCTTCGACTTCACTCCCCAGACGGGCGACCTGATGTACGGAGCCTCCTGGCATCCCAGCCTCTGGCAGCATCAGAAGATGGCCGGAGAGCTTACTGCCTATCTCCGCCAGCTCATGAAGTGGCGGTAATTCACTTCTTAGCTACAAAGAAGTGAGCGAATGAACTTATCGCAGTTGCTCGCGACAACGCTCAAGGATGGCCAGCAGGTCGTCCTTTTTTTCTGCCCGCAGCATCTGGATGCGCGTCTCGCGGAAGTTGGGAATGCCCTTGAAGACGGGAGTGGCTGCCAGGTGGCGGCGCGTATGCAGGATGCCCCGATATTCGTCGATGCGCTCCACATTGATGCGCAGCTGTTCCTCCAAGACGTCAATCTTCTCGTCGAGCGTCAGCTCCTTGCGGCTGAAGATCCACGGACAGCCAAACGTGGCACGGCCTATCATCACGGCATCTACGCCATAGGTGTCGAAGGCCCGGTCGGCATCCTGCAGCGAGCGGATGTCGCCGTTGCCTATAATGGGAATATGGATGCGGGGATTGCGCTTCACCTCGCCAATCAGGGTCCAGTCGGCCTCGCCGGTGTACATCTGGCTACGTGTGCGCCCGTGAATGGTCAGGGCCTGGATGCCACAGTCCTGCAACTGCTCGGCCAGCTCGCAGATGACGAGCTGCTCGTGGTTCCACCCCAGGCGGGTCTTGGCGGTCACGGGCAGCTTGACGGCCTCAACCACCTTGCGGGTTATCTCCAGCATCTTGGGAATGTTCTGCAGCATACCGGCTCCGGCTCCCTTGCCAGCCACCTTCTTCACCGGACAGCCGAAGTTCAGGTCGATGATGTCCGGACCGGCCTGTTCCACTATCTTGGCAGCCTCCACCATGGCCTCTACGTCGCGACCGTAGATCTGGATGCCGACAGGACGCTCCTCGTCGCTGATGGTCAGCTTGCTGACCGTCGACTTCACATCGCGCACCAGGGCTTCGGCCGACACAAACTCGGTGTACACCATCGCTGCCCCAAACCGCTTACACAGCATACGGAAACCTATATCCGTCACGTCTTCCATGGGGGCCAGGAAGACCGGACGCTCACCATAATCTATTGTTCCTATCTTCATTTCGAGTGCAAAAGTACAAATAAAATCTTATTTCTCTTTCTTCTTTTCCCAAATAATTCGTAACTTTGCACTCGTAAATATCCAACTGTCATGTCTTGATGATGAAAAAACTATTAAACAACATCATTCCCTTCTTAGCATTACTAATCTGTGCAAGCTGTTCGCAGGAAAAGCCGCGCTACGTGATAGGCATATCGCAGTGTTCTGCCGACATCTGGCGCGAGAAACAGAATGCCGAGCTTCGCATGGACACCTATTTCCAGGATGGCGTGGAGCTTCGCTTTGCGGCGGCCCATGACAGCGACGAGCGACAAATCCAGCAGATTGACAGTCTGGTGGCAACAGGCATCGACCTGCTGATTGTGGCTCCCAATCAGGTGCAGACCATCTCGCCGGCTATCGACCGGACCTACGACAGCGGGATACCGGTTATCGTCTTTGAGCGCAAGACCAATTCGCGGAAGTACACGGCCTTCATGTCGGCCGACAACTATGAGATGGGCCGTCAGATGGGCGAGTTTATAGCCTCGCAGCTCGGTGGCCGCGGTGTGGTGATGGAGGTGAAGGGTCTGAAGGGTTCGTCGCCGGCCATCGAGCGGCACAATGGTTTTGCCGACGCCATGAAGCGCTACCCCGACATCCGTCTTGCAGCCGTGCTGGACGGCGACTGGACCGAAGAGAGTGCCTATAAGAAGGTGAAGGGCTACGAAGGCGACCTGAGCGGCGTCGACTTCGTCTTCGCACAGAACGACCGCATGGCGATGGGCGCCCGCAAGGCGCTGGCGGAAAGGACGGAGGTGAGCAAGGACAGGCTTATCCGCTACTGCGGCATCGACGGACTGCCCGGCGAGGGTGGGGGCATCCAACTGGTGCGCGACTCCATACTGACGGCTTCCTATATCTATCCCACACATGGCGACCAGCTGCTGCAGCTGGCGGTGGACATCCTCGACGGCAAGCCTTACGCGAAGGAAACCCGGCTGCAGTCGGCACTGGTCACACGGGAGAATGCTGAGGTGCTGCTGATGCAGGCCGAGGAGATGATGCACCAGTCGTCATATCTCGACCAGCTGCGCCAGAAGGCAAACACCTACATGCACCAGCTCGACACGCAGCGCACCATCACGCTGCTGGCTCTCGGCATCATCGTCCTGCTCATCGTAGCCATTGTGCTGTTCTATCGCTACCATATCGGCATGATGACCCTGCGCCGCGAACGTGTGGTGAACACCCTGTGGGAGCTGAAGCCGGAAGAGGTGGCTCCTGCGCCTGCGGAGGCCACGCCGGTGACGGATGCTCCCAGCCAGTCGGACCGTGCTGAGGAGCCGGAGGAGGCTGCGCCCTCTGAGGACAGCAGCACTGAGCAGGAGGAGAAGGCGGAGCCGGTATTGTCAACTTCGGCCTCGATGTTTATTGCCCGTTTCAAGGAGGTTGTAGAATCTCGGTTGGAAGACAGCGAGCTCAGTGTGGAAGACTTGGCCGGCGTGATGCACCTCAGCCGCGTACAGCTGTATCGCAAGGTAAAGGCCGTCACGGGTTCCACGCCCGTAGAGTTGCTGCGCACGGCCCGGCTCAAGCGCGGCTATAGGCTGTTGCTGACCACCGACAAGAGCGTCAGCGAGATAGCCTACGAGGTAGGCTTTACGGCCCCCAGCTATTTCACCAAGTGCTTCAAGGAGGAATACGGCCAGCTGCCCGGCGACGTAAAAGAATAACCGTTGCTACTTGTCAACGGGGATGGTCGACTGCTTACTGGTCAGCGGGGACAGGTGCCTGTTTGCGGTAGCCTATGCCAGTGACGATGCAGAGCAGCTCGCCGTCTTGATTGCTGATGCGCACCTCGGCATAGGGCAGCTTGTGATGGTTCACTACTTCGTGCGCCTCGGCAGTAAGCCGGTCGCCTACCTTCGCACTCTTCACGTAGACGATGTTGTTCTCTACCCCAAACGTCAGTTGTCCGTGACAGTTCATCACGGCGGCAATAGCCAGGTCGGCCAGCGTGAAATAGGCACCGCCCTGACATACTCCACCGGCGTTCAGGTGTTCCGGGGTCACCTCAAGGCTGGCACGGGCATAGCCCTCGCCAACCTCCTCCAATACACAACCGCTGTTATGGGCGAAGCGATCGTTCTGCGATAGAAATTCCTTTAGTGTCATTATCATTCGGTAATGTTACGAATAAACGAAAAGTAAACTTCGACCTGTTCTACAGACGGCATACAGGCCATTCTTAGTAAGCTGTTCTTTATCATTTCTCTGTTTCGTTTATAGTGTTGTTTCTGCTTTCAGTGTGCAAAGATACGATTTTTCCGCGACATTGTTGCCGAATCGTCCGGTCTTTTTAGTAACCGTTAAAAAATAACTTGGTATATTGCCTATACCTAAATATATATTCCTAAAATCCGCAGATAATTTTTCGAGTGTCAGATTTAGCCCTTGCTTGTGACGATTGTGTCTGACTCTAGGCTTAGAAACGCTTGACATGACTTTTTGCATCGCTTTAGAGTCGCTTCAGGCAGGGAGATGCCATACACATGCCATACACATGCCATACACATACCATACACATACCATACCCTTGAGCATGGCTACAATATGGCATCATAGGGAGAAAACCGAGGCATCTCCCTGCATAACCACTACCAGCTTTTTCCCTGTATATTCTTGGCCTTTTCGATTATTATTCTTATATTTGCAGCTCTGAAAACAAAATAAAACCATCTATTACACAACAATGGTAAACAGATTTATTCTCAACGAAGCTTCCTACATAAAAATGATAGAGTTATGAGACAGAACAAACTATGGATGCTTGCCGCCATCCTGATCTGCGGCACGACAATGGTGCTCACCTCATGCACAGGAAAGAACAAGCAGCAGGTTGCTGACAATACTGAGAGCGAGAAAGGGGGCGCTCCCGACTACAGCGACAGAAACAACTGGATGAAGCAGCCCGCGGCAGTAAAGGACGTTGACGTCTTCTATGTCTATCCTACAGAATATATCGATGACTCCGAGGGTGCACCGATATTCGCCGACATCAACGAAAAGACCATGAGAGAACCGGCGCAGGAGACCTATCAGATGCAGGCAACGGCCTACGAGGAGTCAGCCAATGTCTTTGTACCCTATTACAGGCAGGTCAATATGGCTGCAGTAAGCAAGTTGACGCGCGAGGAAATCTACGCTGCCTTTGACAGCATTCCCAAGAATGATGTCTTTGCAGCACTCGACTACTATTTTGAGCACCTGAACGGAGGAAGGCCCTTTATTCTGGCAGGACACTCGCAGGGGTCAATCATGCAGAGTCTGGTGCTTGCAGAGTATATGAAAGCTCACCCAGAATATCAGAAGCGCATGATAGCAGCCTACCTCATTGGCTATTCGATAACCGAGGACTATCTTAAAGCCAATCCGCACCTTAAATTCGCTGAAGGAGCGGATGATACGGGTGTCGTCATATCATGGAACACCGAGGGCGCGGCAAACGAAGGCAAGGAAAACATCGTTGTGCTGCCAGGAGCCATCAGCATCAACCCCCTGAACTGGAAGCGAGACGAGACTTATGCTCCAGCAGAGGAAAACCTGGGCGGCTACCTCTACAACGAAAAGGCCGGGAAGCTTGAGGTGGTTCCGCATGCTGCAGACGCAAAGATTAATCTGAAGCGCGGCGTAGTCATCACAACCACCAAGGTAGCGCCTCCCGTATCAGGGACTGACATTTTCGGACCGGCCAGCTACCACGAGCTTGACTATTCTCTCTACTACAACAATATCAAGGCTAATGTAAAAACGAGAATCGACGCATTCAAAAAATCCGAGGGAGCCATCAGCCAATAGCAAGTCCGCTATGAAGATACATGCGCCCTTGTTACCCTTGGCGGGCTGCTTGATGGCAGGCATTGCGCTCAGCCCGTGGCCTGACAGCTGGCGGGTGGGATTCTGCATCCTGCTGACTGCCGCGGTAGTGGTGGTGCTGCTCAGGCAGCATCCGCGCTGGCGGAGCGTGGCGATGGCATGCTGTGTGGTGGCTATGGGCATGATGCTCGGGAGCCGTCAGCAGCCGACGGGGGAGCCAGACTCTCAGTCGTCCGTCAGCACCGCCGCCTCGCATGTGCGACAGCAGTTGCTGGAGCACTATCACGAGTGGGGCATCAGCGACCAGGCCTATGGGGTGATAGCGGCCATGACCCTGGGCGACAAGACCCAGATAGGCAGGGAACTGAAAGACACCTACTCCAAGGTCGGCACCGCCCATATCCTGGCGCTCAGCGGACTGCACATGATGATCATCTACAGCGTCATCACCCTCTTCCTGGGATGGCGGCGCATAAGGATGCTGTCGCAGGTTGTCGTCATACTGGCGGTATGGGCCTTTGCGCTGTTGGTAGGCATGTCGCCCAGCGTGGTGCGCTCGGCATTCATGATAAGCATCTACGGGCTGCTGTCGCTCGGTTATCGGGAGCGTATGTCGGTCAACACGCTGGCCTTCACGGCCATCGTCATGCTCGCCATAGACCCCGCATCGCTCTACGACATCGGCTTCCAACTCTCCTACATGGCCGTGCTCTGCATCCTGCTGTTCAATCCGCTGTTCGGCCGACTGCTGCCGCTCCACGTGCTGCAGCGCCATCGCTGGCTCGCCTTTCTCTGGGGACTGACCACCGTGTCGCTCTCGGCACAGATAGGCACCGCCCCGCTCATTGCCTACTACTTCGGACGCTTCTCTACGTGGTTCCTGCTCAGCAACTATCTGGTGGTGCCTTTGGCCACCGTCATCCTATGGCTCACACTCTGCGTGGTGGCCACGTGCTGGTGGGCCGCGCTGCAGCAACTGCTGGCCGCGCTGCTGTCTGCGGTCGTCGTCATGATGAATCAGCTTCTGGAGGCTATCAGCCAATGGCCGTATTGCAGCATTGAGGGGCTGCGCCCGTCGTGGGTGCAGGTAGCACTGGTCTATCTGGTCATAGGCTGCTGCTACGTGCTGCTCAGCCTAAAAGTTGCAAGAGCTCGCCAAAGTGTGTAATCTTCTGTAGCCGTTCGTGCGGATATTCCTCCGACTTCTCCAGTTCCCAGACTACATGGTAGGGAATGTGTGCGGCATAGGCCCCCGCCGTCAAGGCCGGAGCTATGTCGGAACGGAACGAGTTGCCCACCATCAGTGTCTGCTCTGGGGCCACGCCCAGGTTCTCGCACAGCTGGCGGTATTCTTTCTCTGTCTTGTTCGACACGGTTTCCATGTGCGAGAAATACTGCTCCAGTCCTGAACGCTGCAACTTGCCTTCCTGGTCCATCAGCTCGCCCTTGGTGAACACCACCAGCTGGTAGCGTCGCGACATCGAGAGCTGCTCCAGCGTCTCTCTGACCTCTGGCAGCGGGGTGGTGGGAAACAGCAGCAGCTGCTGGCCCAGCTCTATCAGCTGCATCACGATGTCGCCCGTCAGCCGTTCGCCACTCACGCGGACTGCATTCTCTATCAGCGACAGCGTAAAGGCCTTGGTGCCATAGCCCGTCAGCGGCAGGTTCTTGCGCTCGGTGGCAAACAGCCCCTCGCTCACCTCGCGGGCCGTGGCCCAGGGACTCAGCAGTGCGCAGCATTTCCGCTCCACTTCGTCGAACCACGACTGGCAGTCCCACAGGGTGTCGTCAGCATCGAAAACTATGACGCGGATGTCGGTCCACTTACTTGCCATACACCAACTTGTCGAAACAAATACCGATACGCTCGGCCACTTCCTTCTTGCGCAGGGGGTGGATGTCGTTCTCCTCGCCTAAGTCGAAGATGTCGGCAGCCTCGGCATAACGGTCGCCTTCGGCCACCAGTCGCTGCTGGTCGCGCAAGCGAAGCCAGTTCTTATAGCCGGCGTCGGTAGGATACATATATTTTGCAAGTTGAACGATGCAGAAGGGGAGGGTAGGCTCGTGCCACAGTGCTCGCCAGTTGCCCAGGAGCTTGCGCAGCAGGTCGGCATAGGGGCCGGGATTGCCCGAGTTCGATTCGCCCTGATACCATACGATGCCGCTCAGGGCGTAAGGTGCCAGCGGATAGAGCACGGCATTGTAAAGCGTGGTGGCCATGTTCTGTAGCGATACGTCGCCGTTGGGACATGGAGGCATCTGGGCGCCAGCATGATGGAGCCACTGCTGGCTGAGGGGAATGACATCCTGGGGTAGCGGGTTCTGGCTGAAGCGGTCGGGCCCGAAGCACAGCATGTAGGGCTTGTTCTCGATGAAATGGGCTGTTCCATATTTATTAATAAAGCGGACGGTGATGACATTGTCGCCCTCGCGGAGCAGTCCCTCCGGGATGTCGTAGCGGCGGGGAGGATACTGATAGTAGGTGCGTCCCACCTCCTGTCCGTTGACATACGTGAAGTCGGCATCGAAGAGTGTACCCAGGAGCAGACGGGCGGGTTGTCCGGCATGAGCCTTGTCAATGTGTACGTGCTGGCGGAGCCAGATGCTGCCCACGATGCCGCGGCCTCCCGTCTTGGCCCATTGGTTGTCGTACTGGCTGACCAGCTGCCACGAGCTGTCGTCATAGTCGAGGGCCGTGAATTGCTGGGCCACGCCGGGGTCGGACTGGTCGAGCAGTTGCCGCCAGCGCTGGTCGGCTCGCTGGTTGGCTTGCTGTTGGGATTTCACCATCTCGTCGTCCTGATAGAGCAGCGTCTTCTCCACCTGCAGGGGATAATCGTTCCTGAGCGAGTCGGCAGAAATCCATGCCTCGATGGGAGTTCCGCCCCAGCTGTTGACAATAATGCCTTGCGGCACACCGGTCTGCTGCTGCATGCGCAGCCCTAAGAAGGTGCCTACGGCAGAGAAGAGCCAGGCATTCTGCTTGGTGACGGGCTTCCAGTTGATGCTGGTGGGCAGGATGTCGTCTTGAGTGCCATGAGGGTTGGCCTGATTCTGCACACGGAAGAGACGCACCTTATTGTTGTCAAAATGGTCGATTTCATCGGTGTATTGCGGATACACTCGCTCAATGGTGACGTCGATGTTCGACTGGCCAGACAGGAGCCACACGTCGCCCACCAGCACGTCGGTGAGTGCCACATCGTTGATCATCATGGTGTAGGGGCCGCCGGCCTTCATCTTGGGCAGGTCGATGTGCCAATGCCCTTGAGCATCGGCCACGGTGGCATATTGATGCTGGTTCCAGCGAATCATCACCTTTTCCTGCGGGGCGGCCTTGCCCCAGACGGGAATAGTCTTGCCAC
Organism: uncultured Prevotella sp.; assembly: GCA_946548065.1. Taxonomy (GTDB): domain Bacteria; phylum Bacteroidota; class Bacteroidia; order Bacteroidales; family Bacteroidaceae; genus Prevotella. Next base: position 21,179 of record CAMNPM010000009.1, read on the forward strand.
GTTGTAACACCATCCCCGACTGAAACAGCTGGGGTAATTGAACCTTAGCCTGAGCGCACAAGCCCAGAGTCATTGAGATGAAAAAGAACAGTATTCGTTTCATATTGCTTTAGATTTTCTGCAAATTTACACTTTTCAGGCGACTTAACCATCAAAATCGGTTACTTTCTTAACCTTTGAAACAAAAATGGATAATTTTTGTAACATGCTAAAATGTCGATTTCATCGTAATCTATTAACTTTGCAACCAGAAAACAACTTAAAACAGTGTATCACAATGTCAACTAACGAAACACAAGCCACTAAAGGCTTCTATAAGCTCTCCTGGCTACAGCGTATCGGTTTTGGCTCTGGCGACCTGGCTCAGAACCTGATTTACCAAACCATCAGCATGTACTTGCTGTTTTTCTACACCAATATCTACGGTCTCGACCCTACCGATGCCGCTACCATGTTCTTGGTGGTGCGACTGGTGGACGTGCTGTGGGACCCACTGGTAGGTACCTATGTCGACAAGCATAATCCCAAGTTGGGCAAGTATCGTTCTTACCTGGTTCTGGGCGGCATCCCCCTGACGGGATTTGCCATCCTGTGCTTCTGGAACGGTTTTGCACCATCGCTGGTCTATGCCTACGTTACCTACGTCGGCATGTCGATGCTTTATACTTTAATTAATGTACCCTACGGCGCTCTGAACTCGTCGCTGACCCGCGACACGGACGAGATTACCACCCTGACATCGGTGCGTATGTTCCTGGCCAACGTGGGTGGTCTGTGCGTGGCTTCCGGCATCCCCCTAGTGGTGGCAGCCTTCGCCCCGAAGGATGCCAGCGGAGAGGCTATCATCAACACGCCCGATGCTGCCTCGGCATGGTTTATGACAATGGCCATCTATGCTGTGATAGGTTTGCTGCTGCTCGTCTTCTGTTTCACGCAGACCAAGGAGCGCGTGGTGATGGATGCCAAGGACATGGAGGACGTGAAGGTGAGCGACCTGTGGATGGAATTCAAGCATAATCGTCCCCTGCGCATCCTTGCCTTCTTCTTCATTACCGCCTTCGCCATGATGTCGGTGGGCAATGCTGCCGGATCGTACTACATGACCTGCAACCTGCAGGCTACCAGCGACCAGCTGGCCTTCTTCATGGGTCTGGGTTCTGTGCCTGCATTTATCTTCATGCCGCTGGTGCCGGCCATCAAGAAGGCTGTGGGCAAGCGTGGCATGTTCAACATCTTCCTCACTGTTGCCATCGTGGGTATGGCCATCCTCTATGTGGTGAGCATAGTGCCATCGCTGAAGTCGCAGATGTGGATTGTCTATGTGGCGCAGTTTATCAAGTCGACGGGTGTCATCGTGGCCACCGGATATATGTGGGCATTGGTGCCTGAGGTCATCTCGTATGGAGAATACACTACGGGCAAGCGTATCTCGGGTATTGTCAACGCCCTGACGGGTATCTTCTTCAAGGCCGGCATGGCACTGGGAGGTGTCGTTCCCGGACTGGTGCTGGGTTATGTGGGCTTCAACGCTAAGGAAACTGTTCAGACCCCGTTTGCCGAGCAGGGCATCCTGTGGCTTGTCTGCGTCATCCCGGCAATGCTGTTAGGACTGGCTATGTTCATCATTTCGCGCTATGAGTTGACAGACGAGGTTATCGACAAGATTAACTTAGAAATAGAAAAAAGGAATAAATAGTTTAAAGTTTAAAGTTAGAGATTATGAAACCACGTTATCTTTTTCCCGATGACTATATGGCTGACCCTTCAGCCAACGTGTTTAACGGCAAGCTATATATCTATCCCAGTCACGACATAGAGACTGGCCATGCCTTCGACGACGACGGAGGTCACTTCCAGATGCGCGACTACCATGTGCTGTCTTTCGATGACCTGGAGCAGGGCGAAGTGACGGATCATGGCGTGATACTGGATGTGGACCAGGTGGAATGGGCAGAGAAACAGATGTGGGACAACGATGTTGTAGAGAAAGACGGTAAGTACTATCTTATTTTCTCTGCCAAGGACTACAACGGCGTGTTCCATCTGGGCGTAGCCATAGCCGACCGTCCTGAGGGACCCTTTGTTCCCGAGAAGCAGCCCATGCGCGGATCATTCTCTATTGACCCCTGTGTGTTCAAGGATGACGACGGACAGATATACTGCTACTTCGGTGGACTCTGGGGCGGACAGTTGCAGTGGTACCACACACCCGGAACGCTGGTGAAAGAGGGCATAGACCTTGGTCCTGCTCCCGATAGAAAGACCCAGCTCTTCTGTCCTGCCGACGTGCCGGCACTGCCAAGCTGCGTGGTACGTCTGAGTGACGATGTGAAGCAGTTTGCTGAGGCTCCGCGTCCTGTCGTCATTCTCGACAAGGATGGTGAGCCATTGAAGGCAGGCGACCCGCACCGCTTCTTTGAGGCGTCGTGGATGCACAAGTATCAGGGAAAATATTACTTCTCCTATTCTACTGGCGATAGCCACCTGCTGTGCTATGCTATTGGCGACAATCCCTACGGTCCGTTTACTTACCAGGGGGTGTTGCTTGATCCCGTTGTGGGCTGGACCACTCATCACAGCATCGTAGAATTCAAAGGACAGTGGTATCTTTGCTATCACGACTGTGTACCCTCCAACGACATCACCCACCTGCGTTCCTTGAAGGCCCAGCGACTGTTCTACAACGAGGATGGAACCATCCAAAAGGTTGTGAATGAATAACCATACACTTATATCTAACTATTATGCTCAGCATCGCGATGAAATCGTCAGTTTCATCGCGGTGCGTATTGCTGATACCCAGGAGGCAGAGGACAGGGTGCAAGACTTGTTCCTGCGTCTGCTTTCCGGGCATCGGCTTATTACGCTGCAAACGCTTCCCTGTCTGGTTTACACCATGGCTCAACACAGCGTGACCGACTATTTCCGCAGACGTCATGTCGTAGAGGAATATGAACACTACTTGAAAAACAACGAATCTGCCGAGGAAATAGAGTCCGTGATCTCTGCCCGGCAATTGATGGAGCGCATGGAGCGTTCGCTGGCTCGTCTGCCAGAAGACTGTGGCCGCATCTACCGTCTGCATATCTATGACGGGTTGAAAGTAAGCGACATTGCCCAACACCTCGCTCTGCCCTACAAACAGGTAGAGAACCGTCTGGGACAAGCCAGAAAACATATCCGACAACAGATTACAGCGTCGGCCCTGCTTGCTGCTATTTAATCAGGTATTCGCGGATGGCCGCTATCAAGGCGTCGTTTTCCTCTGGTTGCTGCGCTGCCACACGGAAGAAATGTGACGAGAGGCCAAAAAAATTGCTGCAGTCGCGAATAAGCATACCATGTGACTGTATAAGGTATTGCTTCAGGTCGGATGCTTGTACTGTCTCCAGTTCACAAAGCATATAGTTGGTCTTGGTCTCAAAGACACGGACACCCGGTATCGAACGCATTTCTGTGCGCAATCGCTCAGCCTCGGCAAGGTATGCCTTGAGGTTCGGAACTGATGGAGACCCCACTGTCAGCAAGTAGTGTCCAGCTTCGATAGCCATACTGCCAACAGACCAAGGGCGGCGCAGGGAGCGAAGTAGCTGTATAGTGGATGGATGTCCGGTAACATATCCCAGGCGGAGTCCGGGAATGCTATAAGTCTTGCTGAACGAATGAATCAACAGCAGATTGCTCACATCCTCCATCTCAGATGCTTTCAGCATTGGTTCGCGGGTATACCCTTCGTACGACTGGTCTACCACAAAGGTGTAGCGGGGTGAGCGGCGCACGAGATAGTCCATAAAACTCTTCAGCAGCACATTGCCAGAAGGATTGTTGGGGTTGCATATCCAGTAGACTCTGTCGCGTGGCAGGTTCTTCAGGTCTGTGGTATTCTCATGCGCGATGATATGACGATACATACGACAGGCATCGGCATACTCATTGAAGGTGGGCTGTGGGATGATGGATACACTTCCATGCAGCAGTTCTGCTATCATATAGATAGCCTCTGTGGCCCCATTGGTTACCAGCACCGACTCAGGGTCTATATCCTCTTTCTCGGCTATCAGTTTTTCCAATGAGCGAGGCTCGGGTTCTGGATAGCTGGTCAGCAGCCGAGGGGCTATGGCTGCCAGATGGGAGGTAAGCCCAGAAAGGTCAACATGCTGATAGATGTTTGAGCTGAAGTTAACCTTCACAAAGTCGCCATAGCGGTAGAGATCATCACCATGTCCTTCAATCATTGCCGTACGTGTATAGTTAGGTTTTCTTTGTCGAAGCTGATGCCGTCGCGCTCGATGAAATGGCTCAAAATACCTCGTTGGGCCAGTTCAAGAGGGGTTCCCACACTCAGTCCCTGTGGCTGCATGAGCCAGATGCTGTCGCCCAGCTGTAGGGACAAATCAACATCGTGAGTGGAGAGAAAGATGGTTTTCTGCTGTTCTACCGCCAAGCGATGAAGCAGCTGCATGACCTCTACCTTGCTGGGAAAATCGAGGAATGCAGTAGGCTCATCCAGATAGATGACAGGTGTCTGCTGAGCCAGGGCCTTGGCAATCATCACTTTCTGTCGTTCACCATCGCTGAGTGTATGTACCATACGCTCAGCCAACGGCTCGATGCCCACAAGACTGATGGATTGGCGTACCACCTGATTATCTTCGGCATTCAGGGCTCCCCAGAAGCCGGTATAAGGCGAACGTCCCAATGCCACCAGTTCGGTGACGGTCATATGCTGCACATCGGGCTTTTCAGTGAGTACCACTCCCACCATACGACTTAGCTCCTTGGCCGAATAGTCGGCAATCTCCCTTCCATGTATAGTCACATTACCGCTGAGTTTAGGCTGGAAAGCTGACAAGGTTCGCAAAAGCGTAGACTTGCCGATACCATTAGCTCCCAGCAGACATGTCAGTTCACCGCTGTGGATGACAGCGTTGAGATGGCTGGCTACCACCTTCTGCTGGCCTTTTGAGAGATAGCCTATACTGAGGTCGTGTAGTATGACGGTATCCATATATTTAAACAGACAACAGCTTATAGCCCAGTTCTTGAGTGGTGCAGAGGTTGGCAATCTGCTGCATCAGGGTGTCCATAGGCGGTACTTCGGCCACATGGTAGGTAGTATAGTCATGACAGAGCACCACCAGGTTCATGGCTTTCACCTGTATGCCATAGTGCTGTTGCAGCATGTAGCGGTAGAGGTTCTGCTGGATACAATAGTGATAATAAGAGGTGTCGGGCAGGTTGATGCCGTTGATAGAGGTGCGGTCGGCAAATGCTTTCTTGATGGGATTTCCCTGAGCATCGACCACCTTGCGGCTGCGCTTCCAGTCGTAGATAACGAACTGTCCGTCATCTTCACGGCATATAAGATCAATGGTGCCAGCCAAATTCAACGATGCGTCGAACACTGGCCACTCCTGCCGGTAAGGACGAATCTTGTAGTCTTTCACAAAGTTCAGAAACTGGTTGCACTCTCGCTCCAGGCTGACCTGTTCTACCTGCCCCTTGTAGCTGAAGGGACAAATGGTCTCAAAATGGCCGTTCTGGAAGTAGTTCTCTGTCTGCTCGTGCATGAAGGTTCCCACTTCACTGGCCATTCGTCCTATACGTTCCCACTTAGCCAGCGACTCAGCTACGGGGATGCCATAGCGGGCTTGTTGCTGCTCTGCGGCGCGCTGGGCATTGAAAGGCTCAAAGAAGTAGGAAATTAGGGTGCTGACTGGCAACAGTCTGCGATTTCCCTTATACAGATAGATATGCCCTTCGGGTAAGAAGTCGATGTCATCGTCTTGCGGATAACGACCAGCATCGGTAAAACGACGCATCTTCTGCGTCATAGCTTCTGTCCTGATATATTGCTCGCTCATTGTTTCAGACTCTGCCACATTACATTACTTTACCTTTGACTCCAATGGATTACGCAATCCCTTATAACCAGACAAATAGGCCTTGGCAGAACCAAAGGAGAGGAACATATCCAGACGAACAGGCATATGGTTCTTGTCGTCAGTGACGTAGAAGCGGATCAGTTCATGGTTCTTGCCATCTTCGCGCTCGATAAACGAGAAGACCAGACAGCGATACTTGTTGTTGTTGTTCTTCATCTTCAGCGTGGTCTTGCCGGTGTACTTGAGCCACGAGTGCGAAAGGTTACGGGCATCACTGATGGGCATGGGTATGTTCTCACCTTCCTTCAGCTTAGCCGCATCGAAGTTGCGAGCCCTCAGGAAGATACTCATCATGTCGTAGATACAGTCTTTATACTCAGCTTCTTTCCAGTGCACCTCGCCGTCGGCATCAATGCGATGCATCTTAAGGTGACAGTTGCTGTTGGGATAGGTGTACCACAACTCATCGACGTAATAGCGTTGGCCCTCGCGTGCTCCTTTGCGGAAGTAGAGTGGGGCGAGGTCGAGACCCGTATAGCAGAGCAGCGTATCGCGCATGACGAAGACATTGTCCAGCTGATTGTTTCCGCGCGTGATAAGGCTGCTGCGGAAGGCCTTCTGGCCATGATAGTTGGACTGAACGGTAGACATGGAGGCTGTACCCACCTTCACCCAGACGAACTTCCAGTTGAAGTAGAGGTCGTAGCTCAGGAACTCGCCCGATTTGAACGCGGTATTCTCGATGCCACACTGGGCGCTGGCCTTGAAGGGTAAAAAGACGAGTAGGCAGATAGGCAGGATTCCCTTTGCCATCCTTCGTACCCATTTTGATAGTGTTGCTTTCATATCTGATTCTAATTTTTTATTTTACCATTTGTTTCTTGACATACTCTATGCCCAGTTGTTTGGCTCGCTGAGCATTGCGGTTCTGGAGTTTCTTCTGTTCCTTGTCGGGCTTCTGCTTGACAATAGCTCCCGGCTTTTGGCGATTACGCGGCAGTGCTTCTGGATTCCACGACAGCGTGACATCAAACTTCTCCTTGCACTCAATCTCCCGCGGGTAGTAGTAGAGATCCTCGGGAGCAAGGTCTGCGTCATAGTCGCCAGTATCCCAGATGTTGTTGCCGTTACGGTCGACGAAGGCTCGTACATAGTAGATTCCTGGTGCGACATAGAAGAAAGTCGCTGAACGGCCAGCATCTGACCGTATCTGCCTTATGACTTCGTCGCTCTTGCCAAGTAGCTGCACCACGAAACCTGTATCCTGCACACCTGTAATCTGCATCTCCAGGGTGGCAAACTCTTCAAGTGCTTTCACCTTGATGCCCTGTGTATGCGAGCCACATGAAATACCATAGATATCAGTAAAGGCCAAGGAGTCTACCTCTAGGCTATACTCTGTGCCAGGATGCCAGTCGGCTACCACCTTATAGTGACGCAGCATTGAGTCGCATTGCTGGAACTCGAAGGGTGCTCTATACCATAAGGAGTCAATCTTGGAATATAGGTGGATGGCCGCCGTGTCAAGCCGAGCCAGAGGTGTTGGCATTTCGATATACACAACACTATTTGGTGCCATAGATGACGGTATGGTGAACTTTGGCTCCAGTAGTTTAACGGGATAGATACTGTCGTAGGGCTCTTCGCGCTTCTTTTTCTTCTCCTGTTCCTTGGTCCATTCCTCAAAGGCCTTCGCCTTCTCCTTCTGGCGTTTCTCGTATGAAGTCTTGGCCACCATCTCCAGCGTGTCAGTCTGACTGACCAGCACACCTGTGCTGTCAGTAATCAGGTATTCCATCGAAAACGACAGGGTATCCTGATTCACCAATGTGGTATCACGCAGCCAATAGGTCAGCGTGTCCTTTTTCGGACTAGCCTCCAGGACAAAGGCAGAGTCTGCGTCAAAGTTGAGTCCGCGGATGACAGGCAGCTGTTCGTTGCCATAGCTGAAGAATACTCCTATCCTGTCAGCGTCCTTTCGTTCTGTCTTCAAGAGATAACGGGTTGTTTGGGGCTCTTGGAAAGCCATAAGCACGATATCGTCAGGATAGAAATGGGTGAAAGGCACTTGTATGATATTGTCGATGTGCAGAGAGTCGCGCCAGATGGTGTCCTGACGGATATCCGGCCCTGCTGTCGGGGTATATGTCTTATGCGAGAACGCTATCATCTCGCTTTTCTGTGTGAACCGATAGTTCTCGTCGGCATCCTGAAGTGCATAGACACGATACTCACCAGGTGCCACGCCCTTGATGACGAAATGTCCTGAGCCGTCAGTGCGTGAGATGCGCATCAGGGGTTCTGTGCGGAATGCTGAGTCTGCCAAGTTGTTGTAGAGTCCAACCGAAATTCCCTTTATCGGCTCTAAGTTGGAAGCATCAATGACATAGCCGCCCACTTCAAAAGTGTCAATCTTCTCGCCTGTCGAGAAGGTAAAGGTGTAGTTGCCCATCGGGTTGCCCTCGTTATTGTCGGAGATGGCATTGCTGAAGTCGATGGTATAGGTTGTGTTGGCTTTCAGCGTATCCTGCAGTTTCACTACGATTTTCTTGCCGGAGGCCTTGATTTCGGGCATCTCCAGCTGGGGAGGCGACACCATCACGTTCTCTGTAGGATTGTCAAGCTTGATGTATTCATCGAAATAGATGGTAATCTTCCTGGACGTGACATTGGTGTCGCGCTCCAAGGGTACGGAGCCAATGACACGAGGAGGGTCGTCATCGTACCATCCTCCGTCAGGATTACCCATACGTGCACATGATGCGATAGCAAGGATAGAGAGGGATATATAGAGCAGTCGCTTCATTTGTTGAGTGTCAATAGTTGTTCAATATGTTCTCGTTCATTACACAGCCTTGGCACCTTGTTCTGTCCGCCCAGCTTGCCACGAAGTTTCATCCAGTCGTTAAACAGGTTTGGACGTGCCTTGACAATCTCCAGAGGCTGTAGCGTGATGTCCTTGTATCGCTTGGCTTCGTAGTCGCTGTTCAGCTGTTGCAGCTTCTGGTCGAGCAGATGTGCGAACTGCTGCAGGTCGGCAGGCTCCTTGGAAAACTCTATGAGCCACTGATGGCGACACTTGGCCTTGGAATCCATAAAGACAGGAGCCGCTGTGTATTCTTGTATCTCCGCCCCGGTCTGCTCGCAGGCATAAGCCAGCCCCTGCTCCGCATTGTCGACAATCAGCTCCTCGCCAAAGGCATTGATGAAGCTCTTCGTCCTTCCGGAGATGACGAACTTATAGGGATTGGTGGAGGTGAAACGGATAGTATCGCCAATCATGTATCGCCACAGTCCGCAGGAAGTGGATATCAGCATGGCATAGTTTTTGTCTTTCTCTACTCCCCACAGTGGTACTATGTCGCCACCGTCCATAGGTTGGAATTCGTAGAAGACACCATAGTCCAGCATCAGCAGCATCGCCTTGTCGGCAGGGTCGTCTTGCAATCCAAAGAAACCCTCGCTGGCATTGTAGGTTTCCATATAGTGCATATTGGGCGAGGTAATCAGCTGTTCATACTGCTTGCGGTAAGGCGTGAAGGCGACACCGCCGTGGAAGAATACCTCCAGATTGGGCCAGACCTCTTCCAAATGCGTCTTGCCCGTAATCTCCATCATGCAGTTCAGCACGGAAAGCATCCACGATGGAACGCCTGAGATGTTGGTCACGTTCTTGTTCATCGCCTCTCGTGCTATCCGCTCGCGCTTCACCTCAAAGTCACTGATCAAAGCCGTCGTCTTCTTAGGAACCCTTACCAGGTTGGCTAATGGGTTGATATTCTCTATCAAGATGGCAGAAAGGTCACCCACCAGCGAGCCTGGGAGGTTATAGTTTGGGGTATGGCTCCCACCTAATATCAATGCCCTTCCATCGAACAACCGGCTTTTGGGATTGTTGCGCAGATACAAGGCCACCGTGTCATAGCCTCCTGCATAGTGAATCTTTTGCAGCCCCTCATTGCTGACGGGGATGAATTTCGACTTGTCGTTGGTAGTGCCGCTTGACTTGGCATACCATTTTACCCGACCGGGCCAGAGCACGTCAACTTCTCCGTGGCGCATACGGTCTATCTGCCCCTTCAGCTCCTCATAGGTGTTGACGGGGCTGAACTTGGTGAATTCCTCATAGCTCTTGATGGTGGCAAAACCATGCTCACGACCATATTCTGTGTTCTTAGCTGCTCTCAGTAGGCCATTCAGCACCTTGCGCTGCAGCTCTGCGCCTTGTGTCTGGTGCTTCTCCAAATCCCGCATGCGCGGAACAAATATATGCCTTATAATTCCTGTAATATTCATTGCCTTGTATCTCAACAAGGTGCAAAGATAAGCATAAACTTTCGGATAGCCTTTAATTTTACTATTTTTAATAGTAATTCCGCCTTACTTTCGTTCAAAAAGCAGGGCGGAATTACGATTTTCTATCCTTCTGCGAAAGCTGCGGCCTCAGCCTCGGCTATGATTTCCTCGCGTGTCTTTTCGCGTGGAGTGGCTGTGATATCGTCAAGTGTCATGTCATCTTCCTGCTCCTCTGGCTGGCGGAGCTTGTCGGCAGGCGGAGCAGTCTTGCGTTCTTCATAGCCAGAAGCGGTTGGCCTCTCCTTGGGTTGCTCTATGATGAAGTTCTGTTGCTCTTTTTCTGGATCGGGCACACTCATCACGGGTTCCTCTTCCATTTTTGTGCGGTCGGCTTTTGCAGCAAACACGGCATCAATGAATTGCGGTTCGCGGCGAAGACGCTGTAAGGTGTCCTTTGAGGCGTTCTGGTGACTTTCCTTTTTCGAATAGCCTGTACCCGAGCAACCTTCCACACCCTCCAGAAATACTTGGGTCGTGAACACAGGGCTACCCGTATTCTCGTCTTTTGCCTGCTTCAGGTCACGGAACTCCAGCTTTACGCGATTCTTCTGGCTCCACTCCAAGAGCTTTGACTTGAAGTTCACCTCCTTGTAGGCTACCTTGTCGATATTGATGACTTGGGCAAGGATGCGCTTCTCCATAAAGCGCATACAGGCATCGTAGCCACGGTCCAGATAGATGGCCCCTACCAGGGCCTCGAAAGCATTGCCGTTCTTATAACTATTGTGCGAGGTGCTGTGGTCCGACGACTTGATAAGCTGGTCGACCCCCATCTCCTTCGCCAGCTTGCCCAGGGTGTCACGGCTGACCAGCTTGGAACGGGTGTTGGTCAGGAAGCCTTCGCGCTTACCCTCAAAGTGACGAAAGACAATATCGCCCACGACAGCATCCAGAATGGCATCGCCAAGAAATTCCAGGCGTTCGTTGTTGAGGGGACGTCCCTTTTCGTTTCTGCGCCTGGCACTCTTGTGCAACAGAGCCTGTTTATAGAAACTCAGGTTATGAGGATAGAAGCCCAGGATGCTGTATAGAGCTAAAACAAGCTCCTTTTCCTTGCGGAAAGGGAGCTTGATTTTATCAAAGAAGTTATTAACCCACATACTTTTTAAATACTACGCAGGCATTGTGACCTCCAAAGCCGAAGGTGTTACTGAGTCCGGCACGAACCTCACGCTTCTGGGCCTTGTTGAAGGTGAAGTTGAGGTTGTAGTCGATTTCCTCGTCCTTGTCGTCTTCTGCGTGGTTAATGGTGGGAGGAATAATGTCGTTCTGAATAGCCAACACAGTAGCCATCGCCTCCACGGCACCTGCTGCACCCAGCAGGTGGCCTGTCATTGACTTGGTAGACGAGATGTTCAACTTGTAGGCAGCATCTCCAAAGACATCCTTGATAGCTTTGGCCTCTGAGATATCGCCTACATGAGTCGACGTGCCGTGTACGTTGATATAGTCAATGTCCTCTGGCTTCATACCAGCATCTTCCAGTGCATTCTGCATCACCAGCTTGGCTCCCAGTCCTTCGGGATGAGAGGCGGTGATATGGTGGGCATCGGCACTCATGCCTGCACCAACCATCTCGGCATAGATCTTGGCACCGCGGGCCTTGGCATGCTCCAGCTCCTCCAGAATCAGACAGCCGGCACCTTCGCCCATGATAAAGCCATCGCGCGAGGCACTGAACGGACGACTGGCCTTCTCGGGCTCGTCGTTGCGGGTCGACAGGGCTTTCATGGCGTTGAAGCCACCCACACCCGTTTCGCAGACGGCAGCCTCGGCACCACCGGCAACGATGATGTTGGCCTTGCCCAGACGAATCAGGTTAAAAGCATCTGCCAATGCGTTTGAAGACGAAGCACAGGCAGAGGCCGTGATATAGTTGGGGCCGTGGAAGCCATACATAATCGAAATCTGACCGGCAGCAATGTCGGCAATCATCTTGGGAATGAAGAAAGGATTAAACTTTGGCCCGTCCTCACGATGGGCTCCATAGTAGGTCACTTCTTCTTCGAAGGTCTTGATACCGCCAATTCCTACGCCGTAGACTACTCCAATGCGATTTTTGTCTTCCTTCTCCAAGTCCATGCCGCTATCCTTTACGCCTTGCATAGCTGCTATGATAGCCAGCTGGGTATAACGGTCCATCTTGCGAGCCTCCTTGCGGTCAATATATGCATTGACATCAAGATTCTTCACCTCGCAGGCAAACTGTGTCTTGAACTTGGAAGCATCAAAAAGGGTTATAGGTGCGGCACCGCTCTTACCTGCCAACATAGCCTCCCAAGTCTCCTCGGGACTATTGCCAAGTGGCGTAACGGCACCCATACCTGTTACTACTACTCTTTTTAATTCCATAAACTAAATTGAAAGGTGAAGGATGAAGAATAAAGAATCTTTGTACCAATACAAAATTGAAGAATGAAGAATTTACTACCACACTACTGGTGGCAGCAAATTCTTCATTCTTCATTTTTCATTCTTCATTCAGAAAATTTATTTTGCGTTCTCCTCGATGTAAGCGATAGCATCACCAACAGTACCAATCTTCTCAGCCTTGTCGTCGGGGATAGAAATACCAAACTCCTTCTCAAACTCCATGATGAGCTCAACTGTATCCAGAGAGTCTGCACCCAGGTCGTTGGTAAAACTTGCCTCGGGCTTAACTTCTGCTTCGTCCACACCGAGCTTGTCTACGATAATAGCCTTTACTTTGCTTTCAATTTCTGACATAATCTTTTTCTTTAAAATGTTAATAATTGATTTTCTTTTTTGAGTGTACCAAACCAAAAAGTCGGCTTAGCGGCTGCAAAGTAACACAATTTTATTGACTTACGCAAATATTTTTAAGAAAAAAGAGCGTTTTTCTGCACACCACCCCCTACATTGTGCACTTTTCAGAGAAAAAAATGTCATTTTGACACCTCTATACATCAAAAAACTCTCTCCGCAGTGGATAATTATTGCGTAATGATTCAAAATCAGAAGGGCGCAATTTCAGTTTTTCACTATCTTTCAACGGGTTATAGAGTTCAAGCGGATTTCCGGTATACTGAAAACTTGCTGGCAGCCTGGGGGCTTCCACTTTTCCGGGATGTGGCCAAGCAAAATGCCGGCACAGCGCGTCAATCACCATATTGTCAGCATTCACCTTCCCGTCAGCAGAATATCCGGCAATATGAGGAGTGCCAATGAAGACATGCTGCAGCAAGTCGGTATTCAGCTGAGGCTCTCCCTCCCACACGTCCAGCACGGCGTCTCTCACTCTGCCCTCTGCTAAGGCTTTGAGCAGTGCCTGATTGTCCACCACCTCACCACGACTGGTATTTATTATATAAGGTACGCGCGTGGTGGATTTCAAGAACTCCTCGTCGGCCATGTGGTAGGTGGCATAGCGTCCTTCTCTGGTCAGGGGAACGTGGAAGGTGATGATGTCAGCTTGACGGCCTATCTCGTCCATCGTCACAAAGTCAGGGCGGCCTAACAGCGGATCGCATACCAGGACACGCATGCCCAGACGCTCCGCTACCGCTTTTACCTTCGACCCTACATGTCCGCAGCCCACAATGCCGATGGTTGACTGGCGCAGGGAGAACCCCTTCATCTGTTCTAACAACAGCAGGGCGCACTCCACATACTGTGCCACCGACCCGGAATTGCATCCGGGGCAGTTGGTCCAGCTGATGCCCGCACTCGCCATATAGTCGGTGTCTATATGGTCATAACCGATGGTGGCGGTAGCTACAAACTGTACTTTCGAGCCTTCCAGCAGTTGTCTGTCGCACCGTGTGCGGGTACGTACTATCAGTGCATCGGCATCTCTCACGTCGTCAGCTCCGATGTCTGCCCCTGCCTTGTACATCACCTCGTCCGCCAGCACAGCCAGCTTCTCACGGATATACGGTATCTTATCATCAACAACGATCTTCATGACGGTCAAAATGAAATGTTCTGAACAGTGAGCGAAACGTCGCCCATGTTATGGTAGCGGTGTCAGTGGATAGACGATGTTCACAATCAGTATATTAGCGGCCAGAATGATGAAGTTCATGGGTAGGCCGATGCGTATGAAATCGCTGAAGCGGTAGCCGCCGGGGCCGTACACCAGCATGTGTGTTGGCGACCCTATCGGGGTGGCAAAGCTGCTGCTGACACTCACCATCAGGGCGATAAGGAAAGGATAAGGCTCGTAGCCAAGCTGTTCGGCAGCATGATACATGATGGGGAAGAACATAGCTCCTGCCGCTGTGTTGCTGATAAACTCGGTGATGAACGTTCCTACCAGGCAGATGGCCGTCATCACCACTATCGGGTTGGAGCCGCAGACATCGAGGATACCGAAGGCCATGCGCTCGGCGATGCCCGTTTTTTGTATGGCCAGGCCGAGTACTACGCTGCTTGCAAAGACCATCAGGATCTCGCCGTTGATGCTCTTCATGGCTTGCTCAGGTGTGCAGCACTTGAGAACCAGCATGGCACCGGCAGCGATGAAGGCGCACTGCAACAGCGGCATTACACCCAATGCCGAGAGTACTACCATCGCCAGCATGACGAGTGAGGAGAGGAGTGTCTTGGACCCGATGTTGGGCAGTTCTGCGTTGTCGAAGAAGTGCAGCTGTGAAGCTAACCGCTCGGTGTCCATGCTCATGTGTGGCGGGCAGTTCAGCAGCAGCGTGTCGCCTGCTTTCAGCACTACTTCGCGAGGAGGCTTGCTGATGCGCTCTCCACGGCGGGCAACGGCCACGAGCGTCATATTGTTGTTCTTCTCAAATTGACTCTTGCTGATGGTGGTGCCGATGAGCGGACTGCCGAAGGTGACGTAGGCTGTGCGCAGATGGATGACTTCGTCGTCCAACTCGTGCACTGAGAACACATGGTGGTCGGCAATCACAAATCCGTGGGTTTTTATCAGTTCCGCAATCTCGTCTATCTGTCCGGCATATACCAGATGGTCGCCGCCGAGAATATATTCCTTTTCGTTGGGTAGTGTACGGATATTGTCGAAATGGTATATCTCTAACAGCGAGCCACCTTTTACGTTGTACAGCCCTGCCTCGCCCAGTGTCTGTCCGATGTGCGGGTTGTCGGATGGCACCCGCAGCTCCACCGTATATTCCGATGTAGACTCAAATGCAGATTCAGGAACCTTTCGCGTAGGCAGCAACCGTTGCATCGCGATAATGGAAAGCACCCCCACAAAGAGGCAGAAGATACCAGGAATAGCCGTTGCTAAGATGTTCATCTGTCGACCAGTCTCCTCTGCATACAGTCCTGAGATAATCAGGTTCGGCGGTGTGCCTATCAGCGTACAAACGCCACCCATGCCTGAGGCATAGCTCAGTGGGATGAGCAGTTTGGAGGGTGCTATACCCAGTTTCTTGGACCACATCTTGACGATGTTCACGAAGAGCGTCACCACGGTGGTGTTGCTGAGGAATGAACTCAGCGCTGCTACCGGTAGCATCAGCCTGACGATGGCCTTTGAGTAGCTGTCGGGTTGCCCAAGGAGATGCTTCACTATCCATTGCAGTACTCCTGTATAGGTGAGGCCAGACACGACGATAAACAACACTCCAATCACTACTACCGAGGTGGAGCTGAAGCCCGAGAAGGCTTCCTTGGCATCCAGTACGCCTGTGACAAACAGGACGGCGATGGCACCAAGGAACACCAAGTCGGTACGTAGCTTTGTCAACAGCAGGATACTGAACATCGAGAGTACGGTCACGATGGTTATCCATGCATGCAGGTTGAATCCTAGAAATTCGAACGGTTCCATTTAGCTTATCAGTTTCCAGACCCGCCTCCAAGGGCAATGTACAGAGCGATGACGGCTTCTGCCGCATCATACATGTTCATGGCTTCGTCAAGCTGTGCGTCAAGCAGCGACTCTTGGGCCTTCAGCACCTCCAGGTAGCTGGCCTTGCCATTGTCCATCAGTTCGTGAGTTCCCGTGTACGCGCTACGCAGCACTTCCACCTGGCGGTGGTAGTAGGTATGCTTCTCGCGGGCTGCCATGCAGTCTGCCATGGCTTCGTTCACTTGGTTGCCGGCGTTGATGATTGTCTGCACGTACTTCTTCTGCAGGTCCTCCTCAGTGAGTTGGGCAATCTTTTTGTTGGCTATCAGTCGGCCACGTGCAAGGATGGGCTGTGTGAGCTGTCCGATGGCATTGAGCAGCAGTTTTCCCGGGTTGATAATTTCTCCATTCGAGTTGGTCCATCCGGCTGAGCCACTGAGTGTGATGCCGGGGTAGAATGCAGAGCGGGCGGCCTGTGTGTTGTAGAATGCCTCCTCCATGGCGTGGTTGGTCATGCGGATGTCAGGACGGTACTCCAGCATCATGGCCGGTACGCCCAGATGCAGGTATTTGGTGTCGAACATGCGCTCTTGGGCATCGCCCAGAGCCTCAGCATGGTGCAGTATGGTGGAACCCCACTTCACACGCTCAATGTGCTGGGGCGTGATGCCCAGCATCTGGCAGATGTCGTTTTCTACAGAGCGGATATGACGGCGGGTATCCACAATCTGTGTCTTTACACTCAGATAGGATGCCTCCATCTGGTTGACAGCAGTGCTGTAGGCCTTGCCGTTCTCCCAGAGTGTTTTCTCCGTTTCAAGCGATTTGTTCCAGAGGCTGTCGGTCATCTCCAGAATCTCCAACTGAAGGTCGAGCACCTGCAGCAAGAAGTACTGCTGGGCTGTCACCGAGATGAGGTTAGATTTTACTGCCTCTTGCTGCATCTGTGATTGCAGGAGCACGGCCTTGGCTGCGCGCTTCTTGTTGGTGATGGAGCCGAATACATCTACCTCCATCGACAACTGCAACGGCAGGCTGTATGTCTTTGTGGCCTTGTTTCCGTCGAAGCTGGAAATAGTACCCTGCGGTGAGAAATAGAGCGACGGCAGATAGGCCATCTTGGCCGCTTTCAGTGCGGCCTGCGATTTCTCCACGGCGATGCGTGCGGAGTTCAGGTCGGTATTGTTGGCTAATACCTGTTCTATGAGCTGCTGGAGCTTAGGGTCAGTGAAGAACTCGCGCCACGTCATCTGGGCGATAGACTGTTCACCGGTGGCTCCTGTAATGTCCTGTGTAGTGCCAAAGGCTTCAGCAGGAGCCTGCGTCTTTTGCTCGTACTTGTTATATATGCCGCAGCCCGTGAGCGATAGGCTCACGGCTGCGACGGTGATGATGTTGCTTAGTCTGTTCATGATTATCTGCGATGTTTCGATGTTATGATATTTCGGCATTTTCTCTTTTCACTGTCACTGTTCCCTGGAACTTCTCATGCAGCTTCTGGAACACGATGAAGAAGGCAGGTACGACGAAGAGCAGGGCAACAGTACCGATGCTCATGCCGCCAATCACACCGAGGGCGAGGGCGCGGTTACCCACGGCACCGGCACCACCCGTAATCACCAGGGGCACCATACCGATAATCATCGTGGCCACGGTCATCAAGATAGGACGCAGACGCTCCTTACAAGCCTCGAAGGCAGCATCCACGATGCTCATGCCCTGGGCACGGCGCTCCGTAGCGAACTCGGTAATCAGGATGGCCGTCTTGGCCAACAGACCAATCAGCATGATGACACCCGTCTGCAGGTAGATGTTGTTGTCCATTCCCGGCAGACCGAGCGAATTGCCAAAATAGGCGAACACGAAGGCACCCATCAGTCCGAACGGCACACTGAACAGCACGGCCCACGGCGTGAACCACGAGTTGTAGAGCGAAGCCAGGATGAGGTAGATCAGGATGGCGCAGATGATGTAGATAAAGGCTGTGGCATTAGAACCGGCAGCCTCTTCCAGCTCGCGCGACATGCCGCTATATTCGAAGGTGGCCGTATTGGGCATCTCCTCCTTGAACACCTCGGCAATGACCTTGTGTACATCACCCTCTGTATAGCCGCTACCGGGAGTGATATAGCAGGTGATGGCCTGCATCAGGTTGAAGTGCTCGATATTGGCAGGACCTACGATCTCCTTCAACGAGACGAACTGCGAGATAGGAGCCATCTTGCCGCCCCTCACCTGCATGAAGATGTTCTGTAGTGCCTGCGGGTCGAGACGATACTCGGGCGAGGCAGAAGCCATGATACGGTAGACCTTACCAAACTGGTTGAAGTTACCAATATAGGCGCCACCACAGTATGCACCCAGCGTGTTGAGCACGTCGGAGGGTGACACACCGGCGCGGTCGCACTGGGCAGCATCGACATCTACCTGATACTTCGGGAAGCGCTCAGAGTAGGTGGACGATGCGGAGGCAACTTCCGGCCGCGCTGATAATTTGGCCAGGAAACGCTCGGTATGCTTGGCAAATTCCGACAGATTGCCGTCGGTGGGATCCTCCACAATCAGGGTGATGTCGTTACTCGTACCGTAGCCGGGAATCTGAGGCATCTGGAAAGGCAGCACCTGCAGGTTCTTGATGTCCATACAGTCATAGTAGAACCGGCCGAGGACAAGGTCGATGAGGTGGTTCATGCCCGGACGATCGTCCCAGTTCTTCAGGCGCACCACCATCGTGGCGTAGTTGGAACCGGCACCCGACAGCATACCGTAGCCGCAGGTCATGGAGAAGCTCTCCAGTTCGGGAATCTTCTTCACCTTCTCCTCCACCTTCTTCACCATCTCGCGGGTCTGCTTCAGCGTGGTACCCTCCGGTGCACGTACCTCAACCAGGAACACGCCCTGGTCTTCCTGAGGCACCAGACCCGAAGGCAGGCTCTTCATGAAGAACACCAGCAGCACGGCAGCCAAAGCCAGGAAACTCCATGCCAGCATGGGGCGCTTGATGAACTTCTGGACAGCCTTGCTGTATTTATTATAGATGGCATTATAGCTGACTTCATACGCTTTCTTGGTATAATAGGTCAGGCCCTTGCCTTCCTTCTTGCCTTCCGTCACGCGCATCATGATGGCGCAGAGGGCTGGACACAGCGTCAGGGCCGATATACACGACAGACCTACGGACGAGGCAATGGTGATACCAAACTGAGTGAAGAACGTACCTGAGGTGCCTGGCATGAAGGTCACGGGGATGAACACTGCCATAAATACTAAGGTACACGATACAACAGCCACCGACACCTCGTTCATGGCCTGACGGGTGGCCTCACGGGCATCGCTGATGCCGCTCTCCATCTTTGCCATGACGGCCTCTACCACCACGATGGCATCATCCACCACCGTACCGATGGCCAGCACCAGTGCGAACAGTGTCAGGATGTTGAGCGAGAATCCCGCCATCGACACGACGGCAAAGGTACCCAGCAGCGACACGATAATAGATATCGAAGGGATGATGGTGGCCTTGAAGTTCTGCAGGAAGAAGAACACCACGAGCACCACGAGGATGATGGCGATGACAAGTGTCTCCACCACGTTGTGGATGGCGGCGAACAGGAAGTCGTCGCTGGTCATCATGGTCACAATCTCCAGTCCGGGAGGCATCGTCTTCTTCGCCTCCTCAAAGGTCTTCTTGATGTTGGCGTTCACCTGGGTGGCATTGGCACCCGGTGCAGCGAATACCAGGAAGAGGGCTCCCGGACGGTCCTGGATATTTGACGTGAAGTTGTAGCTCATGGCACCGATCTTCACCTCGGCCACATCGCTCAGATGCAGGATGCCGCCACCGCTGGTGCGCAGCACGATGTCGTTGAACTCCTCGACGGTCTTCAGCGTACCCTTGTACTGCATGGAGTACTGATAGGAGTTTTCCGACATTTCGCCCAGCGTACCTACTGCCGATACGAAGCTCTGTCCGCTGATGGCTGCAAAGACATCGTTGGGCGTCAGGCCATACTGCGCCATCACGTCGGGCTTCAGCCAGATGCGCAGGGCGTAGGTGTTACCCAGACCCTGTACGTTACCCACGCCGGTGATACGCATCAGCTTCGGCTTGAGGTTAATGTCTACATAGTTCGACACAAAGTCCTCGTCGTACTTGCCGTCGGCACTCTTCACGGCGAAGATCTGCAGAATGTTGTTCTGGCGCTTCTCCACCTTCACACCGACTTTGTTCACGTCGGCAGGCAGCAGCGACTGGGCTCGGGTGACGCGGTTCTGCACGTTCACCGTCGCCATGTCGGGGTCGGTGCCTTGCTTGAAGTAGACGTTGATCTCCACCTCACCGTTCGACGAGGCCTTGGAGGTCATGTAGGTCATGTCGTTCACACCGTTGATGGCCTCTTCCAGAGGCTGGATGACCGACTTCATCACCGTGTTCTCGTCAGCACCGGTGTAGCTGGTGCTGACATTGACCGTAGGCGGTGCAATGTCGGGATATTGCTCTACTGGCAGTGTGCTCATCGAGATGTAGCCCACCAGTGCAATCACAATCGAGATGGCGCACGCCATCACGTATTTGTTGATAAAGATATTGTTCTTCATATTTCGGAATATCGATATTACGTTATCACGAAATTACTCCTCACTTTTTTCTTCTTTCTTCACCCCGCCAGGGAAGAGTACCTTCTGTCCCTCTGTGACATTGTTGGCACCGGTGGTCACAATCATGTCACCCTCGCTCAGGCCGCTGGTCACGATGAAGTCCTTACCGTTGCCGGTATCATGTGTGGTCACTTCTACTGCCGTTGCGGTGCTGTCGGCCTTCACCTTATACACCTGCGACTTGTCCTGCAGGCGTACCACGGCAAACTGGGGAATGACAATCACGCCCTTTTCAGCAAAAGGCATGACGATGGTACCTTGAATACCAGAATACAGATGGCCATTAGGATTGGGGAACGACACTTTGCTGGTCAGCGAACCGGTGGCAGCATCTACTACTCCCGACATGCTGACGACACGGCCCTTGTGGGGGTACTCGGTGCCGTTTTTCATCACAAACGTGACTTCCGGCAGTTGGGCAATATATTCATCCACGTCGGCACCCTTCACACCTTCTTTTACCATCGACTCGACAACGGCCTCCGTCACAGAGAATTCTGCGTACATCGTCGTGTTGCCGCTCAGCATGGTCAGCTGTGTGGTGGGAGACACCTGGTCGCCGATGCGCACGGGAATCTCACCGATGACACCGGAGACAGTGGCTGAGATGGTGCAGAAGCCGAGGTTTACCTTGGCGCGGTTGACGGCAGCACGGGCCTGGGCTACTGCGGCCTGGGCCTGCTTGTAGCTGTTTTCTGAGTTGTTGAGCATATAGCTGCTCACGATTTTTTTGTCAAAGAGGTTTTTGTTCGACTCATACTCCAGCTTGGCCGAGTTCTCCTGGGCCAGGGCAGCCTGCAGGTTGGCCTGGGCGGCCTCCAGTTCTAACTGTGCATTGCGCGAGTCGATGATAAAGAGCGTCTGGCCTTTCTTCACCTGCTCACCTTCGGTCACGCAGATCTTCATCAGCTGTCCGCTCACCTGCGGAGTGACCGTCACGTCGTTCTGGCCTTTCATCCTGGCACTGAACTTGTAAGGCAACTCAATGTCTGTTTTCTTGATGGTCATCGTCTCAAACGATGAGTCTGTCTGCTGGGGCATGTCCAGCGAGCACGATGCCAGTCCTATGCTGAGCATCAATGTCCATTTTGAGGTTTTCATTCTGATATTTGTTATTTTTTCTGTTTAAACTTTGCAAAGACAACCCAATCTCCGTAAATATCCTGGTGTTGTTATGCTGCGGTGCTTTTTCTTTCCTGTAGCTTCAGGCCGATGCCGAACACCTCACCCATCAGCAGGGCGAAGAAGCCTTCACACAATACGGTAATGCTGTCTGATATGGCATTAGTGAGCGATTGGCCAGTAATGACGGCGAGGCTGAAACCGATGAGGCCTACGCCTATCAGCAGGGTGCATATACCATACTTGCGGAGCAGGCTTACATTCTTCTCCGTGAATATCTGGTTGCGGTTTACGTTCAGGATGAACTTGATGAAGTAGACGAGCGTCATCACCCCCGCCCCCAGAATCACTAAGGTCAGGACGAGCAAGCCGATCAAGCTGCCCAGCGACAGAGTGTCGAAGTCAATGTGGGTAGCCGATTTGCCGCTGGTGAAAAAGAGACTCATCACGATGTCTACTAGCGTAAGCGCCAGTACGAGCACACATAAAAGATTAATTTTTTTCATATTTTCTTATTTTTTTAGTTGTATTATTCCTAGTTTGTTTTCATAACACGGGTGCAAAGATAATCAAATTTCTCCAAATTTCATTATATAATGTGGAAAAAATGCGTTTTCTCTGTCGTAGATGCCTTTCGGAGCGGAGTCTGGGGCTACGGTTTTTTCTTCACCAGATACTGTCTGTTGGTGCCTATGCGGCGCTGCTGTAGTCCGGCCATGTTGCGCAGATAGCGGCCCAGGACATGGACGCCGTTGGCCTTCAGTCCGGCTCCGGCCGTCTTGCGCAGCTCCTCATAGATGGTGGTCGCCGACAGCCACTCACCGTCGTTTTCGTCGGTGGCTGCCTCATAGTGCTCGTTGAAGTAGAGCATGGCGGTAGGCGTCACCTGGAATTGGCGGTTGTGCTCCATGATCTGTGCCACCTCGTCGGCATGGAACCACCAGTCGTCAGCGTTGTCCATCAACAGCTGGTAGGCTTGTCCGTAGAGTGCTTCGTAGTTGGGCTTGTAGTCGGTGTTGACGGGTGCGGTCAGTCTCACGCAGATGAAGCGGCGGCTGCCGGTGGGGTCGCTCAGCACATTGGTCTCATTGGTGGTGGCGATGAACGAGGCATAGCGCCTGAACTCCTCTACGTGGTGTCCGTAGGGGCGTTTGATTTTCACGCTTGGCAGCTGGATGACATTCTTCAGGAATCCCTGTTGCAGTTTGGGACTGATCTGGTTGAACTCATCCAGATTGATGAGCAGGAAGTTGTGCATGGCCTGCAGGGTGGCGCGTTTCTCGCTCACTTCCAGGTTCTCCAGGAATCCCCATCTCAGCTCGCGCGGCAGTATCATGCGGCAGAAGGTGGTCTTGCCGTCGCCTTGCGACGAGATGAGCAGCGGCACGATGGCGTTGCCGTAGTCGCGCTGAGGCTTCACCCACTGGGCTACCATCGACACGAACCATTTCTTGAACCACCGTTTCCACTGAGGGATGTCGCAGGGCACGCAGCGGGCCAGCATGGCAATATGGTCGGTCTTGCCGTCCCACTTGTCTGCCACCTTCACGATGAAGTCGGATATGGGGTCGCTCTGGCGAATCTTGTTGGAGTGTACGTAGCGTCGCACGTCCTTGTCGCGCACGTCGAGGTTGGCCAGCCGCGCTTCGAGGGTCATGCCGTTGATGGCGGTCTCGTCGCACGGGCTCCAGTCTTGTATCCAGGTGTTGTTGGGGCGGTATTCGGCATAGCCCATCACGGTGTTCAGCCTGAAGACGTAGCGCGAGCGGAGGAACGAGATGAGCCGCTGGGTTTCTACGCTCACCATGCCGTCTGCTGTCTGTTCCTCTTGTTCCTTCTGCTTCTCCAGACGCGACTCGGCATAGACGGCCTCATGGATGGCCCTGAACTCGTCTTCACGATAGCCGCTCTTGCAGACATGGTGGTTGCGCAGGTGCAGGAAGGCCTCTTCCTCGGGGATGCCCATGTCGCAGAGGTTTTGCGACAGTGCGGTGATGTAGGCATGGTAGCGCTCGGCCTCGGGCCTGTTGCTCGTAGCCTGGCGAGCCTGCGCGACGGCCCGACGGTACATCTGTTCGTAGACGGCATAGAGCGACATGTCGCTCTCGCGTATCTCGTCCTCGTCCTGTGCGGTGTCGTCGGTGCTGGCAGTAGTCAGCGGCTGCACCGTCAGTGGGGTGGCCTGTGGGTGATAGTAGGGTGCGGCATCGAGGGTCATCCTGAACCCGCTCCTGGCCTTGGCGGCGCGACGCTCGATGGGCTTCGGCAGGATGCCGCTGTAGATTTTGAAGGCGACATCATAGGCTGCCTGTAGGAAGCGGTCTATGTCCGGCTCCTGGCGGGGGAGGGGAGTGTCGTCTTTCCAGGCTACTGCCACCAGCAGCTCCACGCTGCGACCGTCGGCTCCCGTGAAGGTGGCAAAGGTGGTGGGCAGCATCTTCGAGGCCTCCTTCACTGCGTCCACCTCCTCGGCAGTCATCAGCCCAGGCACGTGCAGCCACACGATGCCGTTGCAGGCCGCCACCTCCAACAGCCCGTTGTCTGTCTTCTTCATCTCCACCAGCGGGCAGACTTGGATGTCGGGGATGCTGGGAGGCATGTTGTCGTCGCTGCCCACACGGGCTATGAAGTCGCGCAGCCTGCCCACGTCCGCTGCCTTGGTGTCTGTCTTGATACGTTCAAAAAACCATGCCGCAGTCTTCACCGACAGGTGCATGACGTTCTTGCTGTCTGTTCTGATGATGCTTATTTTCATGCTCTTTTACCTTTATATTTTTTGAGTACTGTGCTTTTTTTGTCCCAGGGCCTGGGACGTTTTCTGCCCTGCGTGGTAAAAATAATCCCAGGGCCTGGGACAAAAACCAGCCTTCGTGCCGTTAATATTGGGTGAAGTCGTAGTCTTCATAGGTCTCGTCGAATGCCACCTCCACGCCAGGGGCAAAGCGGTGCACGATGTCGCGTATCTCCTGCTGCATCTTGGGGTTGATGTCGCGCTGGCGGTCTTTATATCTGTAGTAGGTGCCTTTGCTGCCGAAGTACGAGGTCAGGGCGATGCGCAGGTTGGAGTAGACCCGCCTGTCGTACGGCACATTCCTGTACACTGCGGCTATGCCGCGGGCCATCGTCACCTTCTCTGCCTTCTGATAGTAGTGGCAGGGGGACTCCGCCCAGGCCTGCGGCAACAAGCAGAGCCAGTGCTTGCACTTCTGCGTGAGTTGGTTGTACACCAGGTGGCGAAGACATGTGTCGGCCACCGTACAGTTCTCGTTGGGGCATACTGCCCACCAGCCTGGTATCTTTTTGTAGTCTGTCATCAGTGCAAAGATACACAATTTTGATGCCTTTTGCAAGCTTTTTCGTGGTTTTTTGCCCTTGCATACACTAAAAATAATTTGCCTACACTAACCTCAAACACCGATGTACAAAGGGCTCAGCGGGGTTAGTGTAGGCAGTGTAGGCAAAAATTAAAAACTTTTTTTTTAGATTACAGCGAGAACACCTTTTTGCCCTCGAAATAGGTGGCGGCGGGCTTGGCTTCGTGAATCTCCGTCGCCGGGCAGGTCAGCACGTCCTTGGTGAGGAGCAGGAAGTCGGCATACTTGCCGGTGCTGATGCTGCCGCGCTCGTTCTCGATGAACATCTGCTTGGCCACATTGATGGTCAGGGCGGCGAGGGCCTGTTCGCGCGTCAGCAGCTCCTTGGTCCAGAAGGGCTTGCCGTTTTCTTTGTGATACACGCCCGTGACGGCAATCTCCATAATGCCGAACGGCTCGTCGGGACTGTCGCACAAGGCCGGGAAGTCGGAGTGCGACGATGCGTTGACACCGTAGTCGAAGAACGATTTCAGCGGATAGGCGTTGTCCTTCAGGCCCTCGGGATGGTTGCGGGCCATGTCCTCGACGACCGCTTCGCTGGCGTGATGCCATATCAGGCTGGCGGCTACCTGAATGTTGTGGTCGGCCATCCGCTGATAGTCTGCAGAGTCGACGGCATACACGTGTACCAGCGTATTGCGCATCTCGTCCTTTCCGCCATTGATGAAGGCATTCACCACTTGCTTCACACCCTTGTTGCCCATCACGTGTACGTGCAGGGTCAGCCCTAGGGCATTAGCCTTGCGCGCGACCTCGGTCAGCTCTTCTTCCGTCCAGTTGGCAATGCCCTGATGACCGTCGGGATAGAGCGGGTCGACAATGCCCGTACCGGTCTCCACCGTGCCGTCGAAGAGGAGCTTGATCCATCTGGGCATGACGCGCGCGGAAGCAAACTTCTTGGCATCGGCAGCCCTGGACAGGGCCTCGTCTACGTTCATCCAGCTTTCTATCTCGTAGGGCAGACCCAGCACGAAGTGCAGCTTGCCGGCCTTGTCCTGCTGCTGGGCGGCCTGATAGTAATTGGTGTTGACGAAATAGTTACCCCATCCCTCGTGGTACATCGTATAGCCCTCTGACAGCAGCTGCTGCTCGATGTCGGCCAGATTGGACAAGGCCCGGTCGAGCGGGTAGAGGTTCTCGGAGTCTATAAAGGAACGCACGTAGGTCTGGGCCTGTTCCGACAGGAAACCGGTGGGAATGCCGTTGGCATCCACCCCTATCTCGCCGCCGCGCAGAGTGGTCTTGCCGGCCGTGCCGTCAGCATTCATAATGCCTGCCCTGACCAGCATGGCGGTGTTGCACAGTGCCTTGTGGCATTCGTCGTCTAAGAAGTAGATGGGAATGTCGCTGCAGATGGCATCCAACTGCTGGCGCGTAGGCAGATGGTCCCTGAAGTTCATAAAGTTCCAGCCTTGTCCGAAGACGGTTTTGGCCCCGCTGTCCTTGGCTTTCTTGACAGCGGCGGGGACGATTTCCTGGAGGAACGTCTCCGGCGTGGCTTCAAATGGCACCATCGTGCCGATGGTCCTGAGGGCATGCCCCAGCATGTAGTGGGCGTGGCCGTTGCCGCAGCCGGGCATCACAAGGCCCTTGCCGGTATAGTCCACCACCTCGGTCTTGCCTTCTTCCACATAGGCTTCGGCTCCCGCCTTGTCGCCTACATACACATACTTGCCGTCCTTCACGGCAAAGGCTTCTACCACCTTGCTGCTGTCAGCGGTGAAGATCTTGCCATAGACCACCAGGTCGGCAGTGGGAGTGCCGTTGCAGCTGGCAAGCATGCTCATCCCCAGGATGACGCTCACCATCACTGCAGTCAGCGACAGCAGTGGGCGTGCTGAGTGTTTATCTCTTCTTTTCATCATGAGCACTCATGTTCTTGAAGAACAGGTCGACAAGATGTTTCGTGACGAAGGTATGACGGACGGCATAGCGCACCTTGTCTGCAAATGTCTTCTTGCCACCGGTCGGCTTTTCCTCCTCTGCTTCTGCCATTTCCTGCTCGCGCTTGTCAATCTTGGCACGCAGGCTGTCTGAAGCGTGATTATAGAGGAATGTATAGCATGGCACGGCAGCCTTCATGATATAAGGGGTGAGGAAGGTGGTCACCACACTGGCTGCCACGATGATAGGATAGATGATAGGATTGAGGACTCCCAGGCTGGTACCCAGTCCGGCGATGATGAACGAGAACTCACCAATCTGGACGAATGAGAAGCTGGTAAGCATGGAGTCGCGCATCGTCTGACCGCCCCACCAGCAACCCAGAGTGCCAAAGAGAATCATGCCGATGACAATCACCAGGCTGACATAGACGATGCTCATCCAGTATTCCGACAGCGAAGCCGGGTCGATCATCATACCCACAGAGATGAAGAAGATGGCCGCAAAGACATTCTTCAGCGGTGTCATCAGCTTTTCGATACGATGCGACTCCACGGTCTCAGCAAGGATGGAACCCATCACGAAAGCACCGAGAGCACTGCTGAACCCGGCTTCCTCGGCCGTCAGCACCATACCCAGGCACAGACCCAAGGAAAGGATGATCAGCGTCTCGTCGTTCAAATGGGGTTTCAGTTTGCGAATCAGTGTAGGGATAATCAGTATGCCGCAGATAAACCATGCTACGAGGGTAATGGCCAAGTCGACAACCTTGCTGGCCAGCTCGGCACCCTCGAACTGATGACGAATGGCTATGCTGGAGAGCAATACCATCAGTACCACTGCCACCACATCCTCCACAATCAGGATGCTGGTCGCGCCCTTGACGAAACGCTCCTTGCTCAAGCCAGCCTCGTCGATGGCCTTCATCACGATAGTGGTGCTCGACATACAGAGCATGCCTGCCAGGAAGAGGGAGTTGACCATGTCAAACTTAGCATCCCAGCCCACCAGGTAGCCCAGCACCATCATGCCCACGATGATGGTCAATGCGCCTATTGCCGCCACCTTACCGCTGCTGATGAGGTTCTTCAGACGGAACTCCAGACCGATGCAGAACAGCACAAACAGCACACCGATGTCGCCCCAATGCTTCACATTGTCAGCATTCACAAGCGTCTGGCCAAACAGGTGCGGACCTACCAGGACGCCCGCAACGATATAACCCAGCACCACCGGCTGCTTTAACAACTTAAAAACAATACTGACTACGGCTGCCGTAATCATCAAAATGTATAAATCTGTTACCATATTGAAATAAATTAGGTTTTAGTTCTACAGATGAGAGTTCTCTACTTTTGATTGACAAAGTTAATCAATTTCCTTCAAAATGCTACACGTCAACACCAAAAAACTTCATTTTTTGCAGATTTTACCATTCTTTTTGTAGATTTTGAGAGATTAACCGCCTGATATTCTGTTTTAACACCTTTACACTCCGTGCCTGCTGTGTCAGAAAACCTTCAGGGTGAGCCCTGCCACGAAATACATCTTCTGACTGGCTGGGTTGGCGGTGATCTGGGCAAACAGCGGCAGCGCGAACGATTCGGTAATCTTGATGTCCTTGGCGACTCGTAGCGAGAGATTGGTCACGCTGAAGCCGCTGGTGTTATAATAGTCGCAACCCCATGGCACCACTCCGGCCGTAGCCTTCCAGCGGCAGTCGAGCAGGCGGAACGGTGTCGCTACCTCGAAGTAGGAGCTCCAGGCGCGCCGGCCGCTGCCCTCCTGATAGTCGTTGCCGGCGAAGAAGGTCTGCCACGACAGGCTCACCGGACCGAAGTCGTAGGCTACAAAGCCCTCGAAGGCGTGGCCCGTGGAGTCTCTCTGGTAGTAGAAGTAGCGCTCGTCGTGCTCGTCGTTCCAGTAGTCCACGATGCCAAAGGAGAGACCGCCGGTCTCATACGACAGCGTCAGGTCTATCTCTTTCGCATCTTTGTGGTTCGACAGTCCCACATTGCCCCATGCCGCGAGGCTCAGACCTTTCCATCCTACCCTTAGCTCCGGCTGTATGGACACATCGCCTAATTGTTGTCCGCGCCAGATGTAGCTGCTCACGAAATCCGTCGACAGACCGCCTTCTATAGTGTCCTGTGCCTGAGCGCTGCCTATGGTGCAGATGACCAATACGGCTGCTGTTAACAGTCTTTTCTTCATCATGGAAAGATGTTGACCTGTGGATAAATGAAGAGGACATGCCTGTCTTGACATGTCCTCTTCTCAAATTTAGCTTTTATATACTTCTTCGCCGTCCACGATGGTAGCCACAATGTTGGCCTTGCCTACCTTCTCAATGTCGTCGTGCAGGAAGTCGCAGTCGAACACCGCCATGTTGGCTATCTTGCCGAACTCGATGGAACCCATCCGGTGCTCCTGGTGGAACTGGCGGGCTACGTTGATGGTCATGGCTCTCAGCGACTGCTCGCGGGTGATGGCCTCCTTCATGTTGCGGGGAGAGGTGGTGCCGCCGAACGCATCCTTGGGATAGTCGCGCTTTTCTGCTGAATAGATGCTGTATTTTACATTCATCAGCGGAGAAACGGGATAGTCGGAATGGAACACCACGTTGGCACCAGCATCATAGAACGACTTGATGGGGTAAGACTCGTCTGCCAGTTCCTTACCGACATAGATGACTTCCTGGTCATACATGCCGGGATATGCAGGCGTCCACAAGGGTGCAACGGCAGGCACGGAACCTGTCGCAGCCATGCGGCGGATATCTTCGTCGGTGACGAAGTGCAGGTGGGCCAGCACGTTGCGCTGATCCAGGTCGCCGGTAATCTTTTCGGCATCCTCGATGCAGCCCAGCATGAAGTGGGTAGCGCCGCCGCCCTCGGAGTGAACGTGTACGGACATGCCTTCCTTGTCGGCCTCGACAATCATCTCTACCATCTTGTCGTGGTCGTTGAAACGCTCTGCGCCGTGGTAGCCGGGCTGGTCGAGATAGTCCTGATTCTGCCATCCTGTGTGCGCCTCGGTCACACCGTCGAGGAACGCCTTGGGGCCGAGGATGTGGAAATACTCACCGCTCATCTGGGCACGCTGGGCAGCAATGCGGGCAATCTCTGCCTTGGGGCTCTCAATGTTGTCGGTGACATACATATAGGCGTAGGTGCGCAGCTTCAGCTTGCCTTCCTTCTGTAGTTCATAGTATGCCTGGGGGCTTAGTGGGCAGGCCACCTCGACACCGGCATCGCCGACGGCGGTATAGCCGTTCTGCAGGGCGTAATCCTGCCAGGCGAGCAGGAAGTTCTTGGCATCCTCAAGGGTAACGGGCAACTTTGGCACGATTTCGAATACGGGGGCTTCGCAGACGTAGCCGTCGGGTTCGCCGTTCTTGTCGACATGCACAAGGTCATAACCTGTTTTCTTGGCATACTCGGCATCAATGCCGGCCCACTCCAGCGCCTTCGTGTTGAGCAGCATGGAGTGTCCGCCGCCGGTATGCATGAACAGAGGCTTGTCTGAGCAGATCTCGTCAAGATATGCTTTGGTGACGTATTCCTCGTTCTCTATCCATCCCGAGGCCAGGTAGAAGCTGCGATTTGGGTTCTTCGCAATGAAGTCCTTGATGATTTCGCGGTACTTGGCATAGTCTGTACCTCCTGCATCCATCAGGTGCGCCTGGCCAATCATGCGGTCGCCGGCCAGATGGCCGTGGCAGTGCGACTCTATGAAGCCAGGGTAGATGTAGTTGTCGCCATAGTCCAGTACCTGTGCGTCCGCACTGGCGAGTTTCTTCGCTTCCTCTGCGCTGCCGATATAGGCAAACACACCGTTTTTCACTAATGCAGCCTTGGCAAAGGGCCGCTTCTCATCCATCGTGATGATGTTGCCAAGAATAAGTGTCTGTTTCATTTTGATAATAATTACTTTTTAAAGTTTCTGATTCGCTCAACTACTTCAGAAAGCTAAATCCCTTTTTATCGGTTACTTAGAAGGTATGAGCTCCTTCAGCTCTACGCCTTTGTCTTGAAAGGCTTTCAGCAGGGCATTGACGGCATCGAAGGGCTCGTCGTAGCCCCTCAGCATGTTCTCGTAGTTCTGACGGTCGGTGGCGTTCATGCGGTCGTGGATGACACGGAAGTCGCTCTCGCCCTTGAAGCGCAGGGCAACGGACGGCATGTTGTCGCCGTCGATGACGTCGGTGATGAACTTACCCTCGGCCTTGACGCCAGTACTCTTCTGCGTCACGGTGAAGGTGCACGACTTGTTCAGCAGGTCGGTCCACTGGTCCATCGTCTCCTTCGAGGGCTTCTGCTTGCGGAGCTTCAGGGCGTAGCCGGAAGCCCTGAGGCACTGGCCTGCATCGAGCACGTCGATGTCGAACAGGAGGTCGCCCATCATCGTCATCTCAATCTTGTCGGTACGGCTGTTGAAGGCCTTCAGCAGCGTGTAGCAACCCTTCCATATCGGTGCAATGTCGCGCAGATCACGCAACTGCTCAATCTCCTCGTCGCTATAGGGATTGGCAAAGTTGTATATCTTGGTGTCCGATATGGTGACGCCGTTGATGGCGAGGCTGGCTGCTGTCTCCACCTTGTGGTCGGCATGATGGACCAGGGTGAGGGTGGGAATCTCGAAGCGGTCGGCCTTCTTGGCTTCGGTGAAGAGGGTTAACTTCCATTCGCTTTTTTTGAGCGAGATGTATCTCTTGCCCTCCGTGGACTCCAGCGCCACCTGTCCCGTCATGATCGTCTCGAGATCTGCGTCGTTGCCCGTTTCTGAGCGCAGCAGTTCCATGTCAATCAGGTGGGGGAACTGGATGGCAATGGGTAGTCCTAAGAGTCTGAAAAAGAAGATGGCGACTCCGTCGCTGGCTCCGTTGAATTTCATTTTCACCTTCGTCACGGCTCCCGATGTGGCGTTCTTGCAGCTCAGGGTGAAGGTACCGTCGTTTAAGGTCACATACTCAGCCGTGTCTTTGCCGGTGGTGAACACCAGCTCAGTGTTGCTCAGGGCGTTGGAGGCATTAAACATCGTGAACGAATCCTCATCTTTGTACCCGATATTTGAGTTGGCCAGTGCAAACTGAGCCTCTGCTCCCTCGTCGCCTCTGAGGGTATGGTGTTCCATAAAGTCTGTTCTGCTAAACATCCCGGCAAGAATCTTACCCATCTGTGGCCATACGGCTTTGAGCTTCAGCTGATCGACGAATTCGGTCAGCAGTTTCACACCCCTCATCGTCGGGTCGACCTTGATGTACTTCTGCGCGTCGGCAAGCATCTTCGACAGCCCCGCCTCAAACTGCTGGCGGTCGGGCGACAGCGTGGAGAGCTTCTCTTGGATGTCAGCTTCCTTCTCGGCATTGGCCTTCTCGAGCTGACCCGTGAAATTGCCGTTGTTCACAGTGATGCTACCGTTGTTGTAGGTCGCGTTCGTATTGGAAATATCGGTCATGCCCTCGCCGTAGCTGTCACCGGAAGCACGGTTCAATGCCCTGCTTATGCCCGAGACGGGAGCGGTGAGCTGTATCTTCCCGTCGTCGAGCAGGTGCCAGATGAAGGCGGCATCCTCAGGACCGCCATAGACGGCCAGTGGTTCGTCGCTGCCCTCGTCGAACACGCCTAAGTAGATGCAACCAGTGTGGTCGGGGTTGGTCTTTATGGCCAGCATGGCGCGGCTAAAGGGTACACCGGCCTCTGTGAAGTCGGCACAGTCATACTCGTGCCACCACAGACCTGCGAGTTCTTGTTCCAGAACTTTGGTGTCTTTAGGGGTCGAATCGTCCGATGAGGAACAGCTGGTCATTCCCAACAGGAACACTGCCGCCAACACTGCTAATAATTTTGATGTCATCTTTCTGTTCCTTTACTTTATCTATAGGTTTTAGAATGGATAAACTTTCTTGCCCTCGAAATAGGTGGCGGCGGGCTTAGCCTCGTGAATCTCCTTTACTGGACAGGTCAGTACGTCCTTCGTCACCAGCAGGAAGTCGGCATACTTGCCGGTGCTGATGCTGCCGCGCTCGTTCTCCAGGAACATCTGCTTGGCCACACCGAGGGTCAGGGCGTAGAGGGCCTGCTCGCGCGTCAGCAGCTCTTCGGGCCACCAGGGCGTGGCCTGCTCAGGATAGAATTCACCCGTAACCACAATCTCCATGATGCCGAAGGGGTCGTCGGGACTGCCGCACAGGGCGGGGAAGTCGGAGTGTGAGGAGAAGTTGACACCGTGGTCGAAGAACGACTTCATCGGATAGCCCTTGTCCTTCATGCCTTCGGGCAGGATGCGGAGCAGTTCCTCCTGCATGTCCTTGTCGGCATGGTGCCACAGCATACCCGAGGTGACATAGATGTTGTTGTCGGCCATGCGCTGGTAGTCTGGCTCGCTGACACCGTAGACGTGTACCAGCGTGTTGCGCATCTCTTTCTTGCCGGCGTTGACGTAGGCATTGACAATGCGGGTCACACCCTTGTTGCCCATGACGTGTACGTGCATGGTGATGCCTTTTTCATTAGCCTTGCGCGTGATCTCTGTCAGCTCCTCTTCCGACCAGTTGGGAATGCCCTGCTTGCCGTCGGGATAGAGCGGGTCGATAAAGCCCGTGCCGCTTTCCACCGTGCCGTCCATGAACATCTTGAGCCAGTTGGTCTTGATGTGCGAAGTCTCGTATTGCTTCGTCGAAGCAGCCTTGTCAAGCGTCTTGTCCACGTCCATCCAGCTGTCCAGCTCCCAGGCCGTGCCTAACACGAAGTGCATCTCGCCGGCCTTGTCCATCTCCTGGGCGGCCTTGTAGAAATTGTCGTTGAAGAAGTAGGAGGTGTAGCCGTCGAGGTACATTGTGTAGCCCTCTGACAGCAGCTGCTCCTGGATCTTGGCCATGTTGCCCTTGGCGATGTCAACAGAGAACAGCTCTTCGTTGTCCAGGAACGAGCGCACGTAGGTGCCGGCCTGTTCCATCACGTAGCCGGTAGGTATGCCGTCGCTGTCCAGCACAATCTCGCCGCCGCGCACTTCGGTCTTCCCGGCAGTGCCGTCTTCCTTGATGAGGCCGGCCTTCTTCAGCAGGATGGTGTTGGCAAGACCCTTGTGGCCTTCCTCGTCGGCAATGTAGATGGGAATGTCACTGCAGATGGCATCCAGCTGCTTGCGATAGTTCAGGTCCTTCGGGAACTTCATCATATCCCAGCCGCTGCCAAAGATGACCTTGGAGCCGTTGTCCTTGGCTTTCTTGACGGCTGCGGGGACGATTTCCTTGAAGAACTTGTCCACGCCGTCGGCCCGGTCCATCACGGTTCCTACGGTCTGGATGGCATAGCCTAACGAATAGTGGGCGTGACCGTTGCCGCAGCCGGGCATCACAAGACCCTTGCCGGTATAGTCCACAACCTCGGTCTTGCCCTCTTCCACATAGGCTTCGGCTCCGGCCTTGTCGCCTACATAGATGTACTTGCCGTCCTTCACGGCAAAGGCTTCTACAATCTTGCTGCTGTCGGCAGTGTAGATCTTACCGTACACGACCAGGTCGGCAGCGGTCTGGCCTTTGCAGCCAGTCAGCATACCCATACTGATGACTATCGCCATCATTGCGATGAACGAAAGCATCTTTTTTGCACTCAAGTGAATTCCTTTTTTCATTTTTATTGTTATTTTTGGATTAGTAATATTGTCTTGCAAAAGTAGCAAAAAATCCTCACAGAATCTCAGCTAGAGGCTTCGTTCTCCTGCATCCATGCTGTCACATTCTTTCCCATGCGCTGCTTGAAGGCATTGCTGAAGGTGGTGTAGTTGCGGTAGCCGCTGTCCTGTGCCAGCTGCTTGACGGTGAAGGCATGGTGCGTAGCGGTCACCTCCTGGTAGAGACTGACGAAGTGGTCGATGCGCAGCCCGTTGATGTAGTCGTTGTAGGTGATGTCCTGCTGCGAGAAATGCTGGCTGAGATAGTAGCGGTTGGTGCCGATGGCCTTGGCCAGCTGGTGGATGGTCAGGTCGTGCTGCAGGTAGAGCTGCGTGTCGATGCAATGCCGCTGCAGCAGCTGCCCAATCTTGTCAACAGAGGTAGACAAGTCGGGGGTGCGGGGATGCTGGGTCGCCCCCGCGCCTTCGCGCCCCCGCACGGTATAGCTCAGGTCGCTGAGCGTTTCTACGCGCCATACGACGAGGCACACCGTGAAGGTGATGCTGAGCTGGGCGGCGTATTTGTAGAAGATGCCATGGAGCTCAAAGACATAGAGGCTGAATACCGCCAGGATGATGAACAGCACGACCACGTTCTGCCATACTTCCTTGTGCTCCAGGTCGGCATAGTTGTCGCGCAGCCAGCGGCCATACTGTCTCATCGCTCGTACCATATATATGATTAAGACGATGGTCAGCAGCAGGTAGTAGCCATACAGCACGGGGAGGATGTCATCGCTGTGGGTGACGATGCACATGCCTATGCCGATTACCAGTGGGGCAATTAGCACGCCGATGGGCCAGAGTGGCCGCCTGCGGTCCTGCAGCATCGTGAACAAGACGGCTGTCGCCACTGGGAAAACGGTCATGAAGTCGAGCAGCGCACATATAAAATAGAGCATCTTGATGGCTTCGGCCGACGTGAGGTAGAGCAGTGGAATATACCACAGGTGGCTGAGTGTGGAGCAAGCCATGAGGGCAGCCGCCCATCGGCGCAGGCGCAGGGGCGGAGTGACATCTGGGGCGATGGCATTGGCGCGGCGGAACAGCAGGTAGCAGCAAGCTATCAGGCTCAACACCGTCACACCCGCATAAACCATCAGATAGAGTAGGTCTCCTCTTATATTTATATCTTGCTCGTACATAACCCGTCAGAAGTCACTCTGCCACTTAACCTGTCAGAAACCATAGTAGTTGCTCAGGAAGTAGCTTCTCTCCCAGTCTACAATCTTCAGCTGCGACTCTTTCTCAGGATGGATGTTGAACTCGTCGAACACCATCACCTGCTTGTCCTTCAGGTCGTACAGCGGCCACTCCTTGGCCTTGCCGTCGGGCGACAGGTCGGCGCTGAGCGACGGATTGCCGCTCTTGGCAAACTGTACCCACATCTTGCGCATGGTCTTCGAGAACGTCTCGTCGAATGCACGACCGGTGTCTGCGTCCATGTCAGGATGCTTAAACAGAGGTGCAAGGGCCATGCCGTGGGCACTCTTCATCATGGGGATGGCCGACTCTACCGTAAAGTAATAGGTGTACGACTTGCCGCCGGCCTTGGTCTGTTCCTCCGACAGTCGGATGCACGGGGCGACGAACATCAGCTGGCTGAACAGCTGGCAGTATGGCTCGTAGCTCTCACCCTTCACGTCCTTGCAGTAGCTCTCCACCAGCGACTTCTCCTCAGCCGTCAGCGGGGCAAGCTTCATCTCCTTGCGGGCGGCAGCCCATTCGTTGAAGGGCTCCGGACCACCCATCTCTACCAGGAAGAAGTTCATCTCGTCCTTGTTCACACCATGCAGGTAGGTGATGTCCTTCACTGCTCCGGCGGCAACGGCCTCCCACGGGTTCAGAGGCAGCAGCTTGCCGTCTCTTTCCGGAGCGATGCGCATGGGGAACAGGTCCGTTGCCGTGCTCAGCAGCTTTGCGGCATCAATCTTCTGTAGGTCGGCGACGGTCTTACAGCCTAATGCCTCCAACAGCTCGTTGGTGCAGGCGACGGCTTGTTCTGTCGACCGCGACAGACCGGGGTTGCCGCTCAGGGCGATGACCTTGTTGAAATACTGGTGCGAGCCTTTGATGAGCGACAGGTTGGTAACGCTTCCGCCACCGGCCGATTCACCCATGATGGTCACGTTGGCGGGGTCGCCGCCGAAGCCGGCAATGTTCTCATGCACCCACTTCAGCGCCATCAGCTGGTCCAGCAGACCCAGGTTCTGGGCATCGGGATAGTCCTTGCCGTCGGTCAGGTGCGACAGATGCAGGAAGCCGAAGACACCTAAGCGGTAGGCCACGCTGACAAGGATGACATCCGGATTCTCCTCGACGAAGTTCTTGAAGTCGTACAGTGGGTCTACCGTTCCGCCATACTCGTAGGCTCCGCCGTGTATCCATACGATGACGGCCTTCTTTTCATTTCCGGCCTTCGCCGTCTTCCATACGTTCAGGTACAGGCACTGCTCGTCCTGGTAGTAGTAGGACGACAGCTCTGCCTCCTCCTGCTGTATGGCCGTCTTGCCATTATAGTAAGCTTCATAGATGCTGTCGCAGGGTACCACATCCACCGGTGCCTTCCAGCGTAGGCTCCCCGCAGGCTGCTGACCGACATAGGGTATGCCCCGGAAGACAATGGTGCTGTCGGCCTGCTTGCCAACAAAGGTGCCGTTGATGCACTTCACAGCCAGCGACTTGTCGTAGTTGCCGTCGGTAATCGTCTTGTTCTCGCCATACCACGACCTCACGATTGCCTTGTAGTCCAGCGAGTCTTCACTCGACTCGCTGGTAGGCTGTTGGCCACCCTTGCAACCCGTCAGGACCATCCCTGCACCGCATGTCAGGATGGCGGTGAGCATCCATAGTTTACTTAATTTCATGGGTTTTCTAGTTTTTTTGTAACTCTCATCTTTCATTTCTCATTTCCCATCAGTTCACCGCATTGGGAATGGTGTAGAGTCGCTTGCCCTCGGCATCGTAGTATCTCAGATCTATCGGCTCTCCGGCAGAGCGGGCCAGGACGAGCATCGACGTGCTGCCTGAGCCCGAGATGGTAGCCATGCCGCGGCACTCCTCACCGACAAACGCACCTACCAAATCGCCCGTGTTGGGGTAGATGCCTACCTGATTCAACAGCGTCTCCGCGTAGACGGTCTTCCTGACGGTGTACTTCTCAGACCCTTCCGTGAACGGAGGGATGAAGTCTTCGTCGAGGCCGGTCGTCACCTCTGAGTTGAACGTGATATTGTCCGTCAGCGTGAAGATATGTCTCAGCTTCTGGCAGTAGTAGCTCAGCTTGATGTTCACCCGTTCCGACCCCGTCTCGTTGCCGTAGGCTTTCATCACGAAGGTGGGCGGGTTGGTGAGTGCTCCCGTCATGCTGACGGCGGGCTTGGCGAGTCCGCGCAGCTCGTTGTTCACGAAGATGGCCATCAGGTCGCCGTCGCTGACGTAGGGCCGCAGGGTCTCCTCAATCTGAACCATCAGGAACGTCCAGTTCTCATAGGCCGTAGCATCCGGCTCTTTCCATGCCGGACGTGTCTGGTTGTTGGTCCAGCTGATCTGCCACTTGGGAGCGGTGGCCATCTCCGTCGTCGTGAAGAGCGCGGTGCCACCATCGTCATCGCCCCCGCAAGCTCCAAAAAGGAGGCTGGCAAACAGCAGGGACATAATTTTTATTGTTTTCATTGCTTTTT
>CAMNPM010000010.1 GCA_946548065.1 uncultured Prevotella sp.
GAAACACAAGAGCGCATTTGCAGAGAGTACGCAGCCAAACACGGCATCACCATCAAAAAGCAGTACGGAGGTACGCACGAGAGTGCAAAAACTGAGGGGCAGTTATACCGCAAGATGATAGCAGAGGTGGCAGCAGACAGAGACATCAACATTATTCTCGTTTACTCATTTGACCGTTTTAGTCGAGCAGGAAACGAGGCGATAATGACCAAAGCCTATCTCAAATCCAAGGGGGTATATGTTATCAGTGCCACCCAACCAATAGATACTGACAGCATTGCTGGCGAATTTATGGAGAACATCTTGTTTCTGTTCAATCAGTTTGAGAACAGCCTCAGACGTGACAAAGCCGTTACAGGTATGACTGCTTGCTTGAAACGTGGCGAGTGGTACGGCAAAGCACCATTAGGCTACGACCATAAGAAGGTAGGTAAGACTCACGTCTTGACCGTCAATGACGATGGACGCATCTTGAAGAAAGCCTTTTTGTGGAAAGCAAACGAGGGTATGGGTGACATCGAGATAGTCGAGCGTTTGGCATTGGAGGGCTTGCGGATTGACCGCAAGCACCTCAACAAGATACTGCACAATCCGTTCTACTGTGGTAAGATTACACACAATCTGTTAGGGGATGAGATAGTCGAAGGTAAGCAAGAGAAGCTAATCGATGAGGCTACTTTCAACAAGATACAAGGTATCACGCACGCTGGCTACGAGCACCAAGAGGAAACCGAGCCATTCCCACTGAAACGACACGTTCGCTGTTCTGATTGTGGAGGCTACTTGACAGGCTACACCGTCAAGAGCAGAGGCAAGGACTACTACAAGTGTAACAAGAAGGGCTGCAAGAGCAATCACAGCACAGAGAGACTACACCAGCAGTATTGCGCCTTGCTGAACACGTACAGTATCCCCAAGCCGCTTGTTCCCATCTTAACCAAGGTGTTACACAAGGTGTTTAGGGAGTACAACCAAGAGCGCAGTGACACAAGAACGCTCCTATTGAAGAACAAGAGCGAACTCGAACGTAAGCAAGTGGAACTCAAAATTCGTTGCGGATTGGGCGAGATAGACAAAGACATCTACAACGCCACATCTGCCCACTTGAATGAGCAACTGACGCAGATACACAAGGCACTCCAAGAAGCGGAGCGAGACCTATCGAACGAGAAGAAATATATTGCTGACGTAATTGCAATGTCTTGTAAATTAGGCACTTTGTGGCAAGATGGAGATTTCCGAACACGTCAGAAACTACAAAATCTCGTATATCCTGACGGTATTTTGTACGACAAGCATTTGGGTAGTTATCGAACAGAAAATGAGAACGAAGTGTTTCGCATATTCCGCACAATATCAACAGGTTACATCATTGAAAAAGAAAAAGCGGCAAAGGAAAATGCTCCTTTGTCGCCTTTGGTCGGGATGAGGCGACTCGAACGCCCGACCCCTACGTCCCGAACGTAGTGCGCTACCAACTGCGCTACATCCCGATTGTGTTTTTAAAATCGGCTGCAAAGGTACGTAAAAAAAATCAATTCCGTGCAATTTTGAAGGG
Source organism: uncultured Prevotella sp. (assembly GCA_946548065.1). GTDB lineage: Bacteria > Bacteroidota > Bacteroidia > Bacteroidales > Bacteroidaceae > Prevotella. The sequence goes on from CAMNPM010000010.1 coordinate 1,559, forward strand.
AAAAATTTGCTGTTGTGCCAAAAAAGGAGTAACTTTGCAGACAAAACAAGCCTAAATGAAGCAGTCTGTATTGATAGTATTGTCCATGATGTTAGCGCTGGAAGCCTATGCCCAGCGTGTGTTGTTGGTGGAAAAGAACAGCGCGGAGAGCCTGCTGGAAGCCATCGGTGAGGCCAACCGCCTGAATGCGCAGCCCGATGCCGAACCTACGTTGATATTGATTCCCGACGGATATTACGACCTGGGGCAGACCATGCTGACGCGCATCTCGGGCCATAATGTGTCGCTGATAGGACAGAGTACGGAGGGAACCATTATCCGCAACAAGCCCGATGTGAAGATAGAGAGCATCAGCAAGACGGCGGTGTTCCAGAATCGCGGCACGGGCAACTATTTCCAGGATCTGACGCTCAAGAACGATCTGGACTACTACTCGGCGGTGCCCGACGGGCGGGCCGTCTGTCTGCAGGACAAGGGTACGCGTACCATCTGCAATCGTGTGCGCATGCTTTCTTTCCAGGATACCTATTATTCGGACAACGAGAAGTGCCAGCACTATATGCAGGATACGGAGATTCATGGTACGATCGACTTTATCTGCGGGGCGGGCGACGTATGGTTTGAGCGTTGCCGCATTGTGACTGAGAAGCGTACGCTGGACGGCAGCGGTACGAATATCATTACGGCTACGCGCACTGCGGATACGCCTTGGGGCTATGTCTTCAACCGCTGTACGATAGAGAACCAGATGTCGATGTTCAACTACGGGCGCTCGTGGCATACCAATCCGCGCTGCGTGTGGCTCTATACGACGCTGCTGACGCCCGAGAAGCTGGTGCCGACACGATTTGATGCGGAGGGAATGAAGACGTCGGGCAACTATTTCAAGGAATACGGCACGATGGATGCGCAGGGGCGCGACATCACGCCGAAGACCAATGTGGTGCGGTTCACGCTGCGCGACCATACGCAGCCCTTCGTGGCCGAGACCATTATGACGCGCGAGGAAGCCCGGCAGTACACGCTGAAAACTGTTTTCGGCGAGTGGAGGCCCGACAAGGTGCTGAAGCGTCTGGAGAAGCAAGCTAAGAAACTGAAGAATAAATACAAACTGAACTGACAATGAAGAAGTACTTACTATTGACCCTTTGCCTCATGGCAATGATGACTGCACAGGCCCAGCAGGTGATAGTCGTGAAGAAGTCCGATGCCAACAGCCTGCTGGAGGCTATCGAAACGGCCAACAAGCAGAATGCCGACAAGCAGGCGGAGCGGCTCTACATCCTGATACCCGACGGGTTCTACGACCTGGGTGAGCGGGTGCTGACCCGTATCACTGGTCATCACATCGCGCTGATAGGAGAGAGCATGGAGGGCACCGTTATCCAGAACAAGCCCGACGCGAAGAACGAGGGCATCAGCAAGACGGCCATCTTCCAGAACCGTGGCACGGGCAACTATTTCCAGGACATGACGCTGAAGAACGCCCTCGACTACTATGCCGCCGGGGCGGCCGGACGTGCCGTCACGCTGCACGACAAGGGTACGCGCACCATCTGCAACCGCGTGAAGATGCTGGCCTATCAGGACACTTATTATACAGACGGCGAGGACTGCCAGATTTATCTGACGGACTCGGAGATTCACGGCACCGTCGACTTCATCTGCGGCGGGGGTGACGTATGGTTCGAGCGGTGCAAGATTGTCACCGAGAAGCGCTCGCTCGACGGCAGCGGACGCAACGTGATTGCCGCGCCCCGTACCTCGGATACCCCATGGGGCTACATCTTCCATCGCTGCACCATCGAGAACATCGAGTCGCCCTTCGAGTATGCCCGCGGATGGAACAAGACGCCGCACTGCATCTGGCTCTACACCACGCTGCTCTCGCCCGAGAAGCTGAATCCCACGCGATTCGACACGCGCGGCATGAATACCGTAGCCAACGACTTCAAGGAATACGGCACGATGGATGCCAGCGGGCGAGACATCACGCCGAAGACCAATGTGCTGACCTACCACATGACAAAGAAGAAGACGGAGGGCGGCAAGGAAATCGTGACCGAAAGCCGCTGTACGGACGAGACCATCCTGACCCGGGAACAGGCTGAGGGGTACACGATAGACCGTGTCTTTGGCGACTGGCACCCCGACCGTCTGGCCAAAGAAATAGACAAGCAAGCCCAGAAACTAAAGAAGCGCCTAAAGTAGGCGCTTCAATTTTTCTATGTCGGCTTCCGTTGTGGCCCATGAGGTGACGAAGCGGCAGATGGTATGCTGGTTGTCGGCCTTGCCCCAGTGGCTGAACTCTATGTCTTGTGACAGCCGCTGCACCGTGTCGTTGCGCAGGATGACAAACTGCTGGTTGGTGGGCGAGTCAAGGTAGAACTGATAGTCTTTCTCCTGAAAGGTTTTCTTCATCTGCATGGCCATCCGGATGGCATGGCGCGAGATGTCGAAGTAGAGGTTGTCGGTGAATAGTGCCTCGAACTGCAGGCCAATCAGCGCACCCTTGGCAATGACGGCGCCGTGCTGCTTCTGGATGCTGAAGAAATGCTTGTGGGCCCGTTTGCCACAGAACACCACGGCCTCGCCGCACAGCGCGCCAATCTTCGTGCCGCCGATGTAGAACACGTCGCAGTGGCGGGCCAGCCATGGCAGCGTCACGTCGCAGCCCTCGGCCATCAGTCCGTAGCCCAGCCGTGCTCCGTCGACATAGAGCGGGATGTCGTATTGGCGGCATACCTTATATATATTGTCCAGCTGCTGGGCGGTGTAGAGCGTGCCATACTCCGTAGGGAAGGTGATGTAGACCAGTCCGGGATAGACGGCATGTTCGCGGCTGCCGTCGTGCATATAGTCGTCAAGATATTTCTCCAGTTCCTGGGCATCCAGACGGCCGTCGTGGTTGGGCAGGGTGATAATCTTGTGCTCGGTGAACTCCACGGCGCCAGCCTCATGGACGTTGATATGCCCCGTGTCGGCACAGATGACACCCTCGTACTGATAGAGCATGGAGTCGATGGTGGTGGCGTTGGTCTGCGTGCCGCCCGTCAGGAAGAATATCTGCGCATCGGGCATGCCGATAGCCTGGCGGATACGGTCCTTGGCACGTTCGGAGAACTCGTCGAAGCCGTAGGGGGTGGGCTTGGCATCATTGTACTTCACGAGATGCTCGAGCACCTTCGGGTGCGCCCCGTTGTTGTAGTCGCATTCAAATGATATCATAGGGCTTCCAGCATTCGCTTGATGACTACGGAACACGAGATCTCGCGGTTGGCAGCCTCGGGGATGACGATAGAGTTTTCGGACTCTATCACGTCGTCGGTGACAATGAGTCCGCGACGCACGGGCAGACAGTGCATGAACTTAGCGTTGTTCGTCCACGACATGTGTTCGGTGTCCACTGTCCACGACATGTCCTTCGACGTAATCTTGCCATAGTCAGCAGGATTCGTCACACCAGGGTTCGACCAGTTCTTGGCATAGATGAAGTCGGCGCCCTCGAAGGCCCGCCGCTGGTCGTACTCCACGCGGGCATTGCCCACGAACTTCGGGTCGAGCTCGTAGCCCTCGGGGTGGGTGATGACGAAGTCTACATCAGCAGCATTCATCCACTGGGCAAACGAGTTGGGTACGGCCTGGGGGAGCGCGCGGCAGTGGGGAGCCCAAGTCAGGACGACCTTGGGACGTACCACCTTTTTATACTCCTCGATGGTGATGAGGTCGGCAAAGGCCTGCAGGGGATGCACGGTGGCGGTCTCCATGGCGAAGACGGGCTTGCCGCTGTACTTGATAAACTGCTGGAGCACGGTCTCGGCATAGTCGTACTCGCGGTCGGTGAGTCCGGCAAACGAGCGCACACCAATCATGTCGCAGTAGCATCCCATCACGGGAATGGCCTCCAGCAGATGCTCCGACTTGTCGCCGTCCATGATGACGCCACGCTCGGTCTCCAGCTTCCAGGCTCCGGCATTCACGTCGAGCACGATGACATTCATGCCCAGGTTCATGGCGGCCTTCTGCGTACTGAGGCGGGTGCGCAGCGAGTTATTGAAGAAAATCATCATCAGGGTCTTGTTCTTTCCCAGATGCTGATATTTGTAGCGGTCGTTCTTAATCTCTTGTGCTTCGGCCAGTGCTTTCTCCAGCGGACCGATGTCTTGTACGTTGATAAAACTTCTCATTATTATATATCTTTTATAGGTAATGTCATGATAAACCGCGAGCCGCCGCTGTAGGAGGTGTCCAGCGTGATGTCGCCTCCTAATCGTCGCACGATGCTGCGGGCAATGGCCAGTCCGATGCCTGTGCCGTCATAGTATTCGTCCAGTTGTACGAACTCGCCGAAGATATGCTCCGACTCCTCCGGAGGAATGCCGATGCCCGTATCCTCGACAGCGTAGTTCACAAGACCGTCCTGCTGGCTGACGATGAGGCGGACGGAGCCTTGCTTGGTGAACTTCTGGGCATTGTCGAGCAGCAGCGCCAGCGCCCGCGTGGCATAGCGGATATTGGTCTTGAAGCGGATTCTTCCTGCTCCGTTCTCGTCGGCCATGTCGAAGCGCACATGAGTCGCCTTGGTGATGCCCGAGTGCTCGATGGCCTCGCTGGCCACCTCCATTGCGGTGGTGTCGTCCTGCCGTTCGATGATGGTCTGGCTGCTGGCCTCAGACAGCTCCAGCATCTTGTTGATCAGCTCCGTGATGCGGGTCGTGTTCTCCGAGATGCGCTGCTGGATGTCTTTCTTCTCTGCTGCTCCGATTTCGGCTTCCTGTGTGGTGAGTACTTGAGTGAATCCGTTCAGAATGTTGAGCGGTGTGCGGATTTCGTGCGAGATCTGACGAATGAAGTTGGTCTTCATTCTCGACGACTCCTCTGCCCGGGCATTGGCAATGGTCAGCTCATTGTTCTTGCGCTCAAGCTCCTGATTCTTCTCTGCCAGACTGCGGGCCGACTTGAACTTCAGGTAGAGGAAGATGACGAAGAACACGAGCACCAGCACCACGGCGATGGCCACGGTGAGGATGCGTTGCTCGAACAGCGAGGCTGCCTGCTCGCTGATCTTGGCCTCTTTCTCCTTGGTTTCGTAGATGATGGCCAGCTCGGCGGCATTGTGCTTGCGCTCGTAGCTGTCGATTGAGTCAACAGAGTCGACTATGCGCTGCGCGATGGACATTGCCTGCTCCGTGCGGCCCGACTTCTGGTAGGCATTGAAAAACGGCACCAGATAGGTCTTCAGGTAATACATCGACTTAGGCATGCCCCACGCCGTGGCCAGTGAGTCGAGGCGGGGCGTCAGGTTGGCCAGGTCGCTCCAGCGTCCGGCATTTTCCAGATACTCCGAGTTGTCCACCAGTCCGATATTGGTGTCGGCATAGGGCGATTGCAGGAAACGCTGATAGGCCTCTTCGGCCTGTTTGGGCTGACCGGTCTTCACGTAGACAATGGCTTTGTGGGTGTTCAGACTCCCCAGGTATTCCTCGGCAGTCCTTTTCGGACAGTCCGGCGAGCTGACCAGCTTCGCGATGGCTTCCTCGGCAGCGATGACCCATTTCTCGGCATTGTCGTAGTTGTTCGTGCTGGTATACGCATCCATAATATTATAAGCTACGCGGGCCCAGGAGTAGATGTTGTCGTACTTCTGGGTCTGCATGGCCAGACGCTTCAGGGTGTTATAGGCGTGGGTGAAGTTCTTCTGGGCTTCCTCCTCGCGGCCAAGCTGCATCTGGCAGTAGCCAATGTCGTGCAGTAAGATAGCCTGCCAGTGCAGTCCCGTCTCCGTGTTGTCGTCCTTGGCTTTGGCGTATCCCTCGGTGGCTGTAGCCAGCGCCCCCTGCTGGTCGCCCTTGATGGTGAGGATGGTCGACAGCTGGTCGTAGGCAAAGTAGCTGATGGAAGGCCTTTCCTCCTCCAGTGCTTTGCCCGCCAGGGCTTTCTTGTAGTAAAGCTCGGCACTGAGCTCCTGGCCCATTTTAAAGTAGATTTGAGCACGGTAGAAGCATATCTTGGCATCGTAGAGCGCACGGACATCCTCCAGACTGTCGACCACCAGGAGGGCCTGGTTGTAGTCCTCGTCCATAGCATGATAGACCAGAGAGTCGTTGTAATCGAGCTCTTCGACGGTTAACTTTGGGTTTTTAGAACTTTGTTGGCATGCTACCGTCACGGACATGGTGAGCAGGCACATTGCCAGGTTGACAAGGGTTTTCCTTCGAGGCTTTTTCATTTTGTTGATGGGTTTGCAAATGGCTGTAGGTGGGTGATATGTAAACGATGAACTCTTAATTACGCAGGTCGCGTCTGCCCTTCGCCCTCGATGAGCCATTTATAAGTAGTAATCTCTTCCAGTGCCATCGGACCGCGCGGTCCCAGCTTCTGGGTCGAGATGCCAATCTCCGCCCCCAGTCCAAACTGCGCTCCATCGGTGAAACTGGTGGGGGCGTTCCAGTAGACGCAGGCAGCATCGACGTGTTGCTGGAAGCGACGGGCCGTCTCCTCGTCGTCAGTGATGATGGCTTCGCTGTGACCGGAACCGTAGGTATCGATATGCTCCAGGGCCTCGTCCAGCGAGGCAACGGTGCGGACGGCCATCTTGTAGTCCATGAATTCTGTTCCGAAGCTATCAGAGGTGGCAGCCTCCAGCAGGATGTCGGGATAGTGTCCCAGCAGCAGTTGGTAGGCAGGCATGTCGGCATAGAGTTTTACCTTGTGGTCGAGCAGGGGCCTTACCAACTCCAGCAGGTCACCCAGTCGGCTCTCGTGGATGATTAGGCAGTCAAGGGCATTGCAAACCGACACGCGACGCGTCTTGGCGTTGCAGATGATGGCCTTGCCCATCTCCAAGTCACCGTCTTTGTCGAAGTAGGTGTTCACTACGCCTGCCCCTGTCTCGATGACGGGAATGCGGGCCGTGTCGCGGACAAAGTCGATGAGACGCCTGCCGCCACGAGGGATGCAAAGGTCCACATAGCCTACGGCATTCAGAAGCTCGCCCGTTGCCTCATGGGTTGCGGGCAGCAGGCTCACCACGTTGGGATTGACACCAAACTGCTGCAGCACCTCGTGAATCAGCTCCACGCTGGCCTGGTTGGAAAGGTCGGCATCGCTGCCACCTTTGAGTATGCAGGCATTGCCGCTCTTGAAGCAGAGCGAGAAAACGTCGTAGGTAACATTGGGACGTGCTTCGTAGATCATGCCAATGACCCCGAATGGCACACTGACGCGGCATAGGCGCAGACCGTTGGGGAGGGTATTCTGCTTGGTGACATGACCTAGCGGCGAGGGTAGGTTGGCTACGTTGCGCATGTCGCTGGCTATATCCTCGAGACGCTTCTCTGTCAGTTGCAGACGGTCGTAAAGCGGATTCTTAGGATCCATCTTGGCCAGGTCGTTGGCGTTGGCAGCCAGGATGCGCTCTTTGTTGCCGACGATGGCAGCAGCCACAGCCTGCAGAATCTCGTTGCGCTGTTCGTCGCTCAGCAGGGCGAGGCTCTTGCTTGCTGCTTTCACGTTCTTAAAGGTCTCTTTCAGTTGCATGGTGTAAATTCAGTGTGTGGTATGTTTTGGTTATTGTTTACTAAGTCGATGAGGATGTTGTCACGCTCTCCGTTGGCAATGATGACTCGTATGCCTGCCTGTTGCACCTTTTGGGCAGTGGTGTACTTCGAGTGCATGCCACCGCGTCCGAAGGCGCTCCTTTCAGGCTGTATGTATTCTGAGAGGTCCCTGTCGGGCGCCACTTCCTTGATCAGCTGGGAATTGGCGTCGTCGGGATGGCCGTCGTAGATACCGTCGATGTTTGAGAGCAGTATCAGTGTGTCGGCTTTCATCATCTGAGCAATGAGTCCCGACAGCTCGTCGTTGTCGGTGAACATCAGCTCGGTGACGCTCACCGTGTCGTTCTCGTTGACAATGGGCAGCACGCCGTTCTCCAGCATCACTGTCATGCAGGCCCGCTGGTTCACATATTGCTCGCCGGGCTGGAAGTTCTCCTTCATGGTGAGCACCTGTCCGATATGGATATGGAACTCGCGGAACAGGTCATAGTAGAGCCCGATGAGCTTCACCTGTCCCAAGGCCGAGAACAGCTGGCGCTGCTCTACGGAATCGAGCGAGTGGTCTACCTTCAGCTCGCGCCGGCCGCAGGCCACAGCCCCCGACGACACTAAGATGACCTCGTAGCCGTTCCTTTTCAACCAGGCTATCTGGTCTACCAGGGCTGACATCCGGGTGACATCCAGCTTGCCGTCCTCACGGGTTAGCACATTGGATCCTACTTTGACTACTATTCTTTGTTTCATAGCGGCAGCAAATATTTCACTTTTCACTCTTCGCCTTGTCGTTGTTGCGTATCTCTACTCGGCGTATCTTGCCTGAGATGGTCTTGGGCAGCTCGTCGACAAACTCCACGATGCGGGGATACTTATACGGGGCGGTCACCTTTTTCACGTGCTGCTGGAGTTCCTTCGCCAGGTCGTCGCCAGCCTTCTCCTTCCACTCTTTGCCCAGCACAACGGTTGCCTTCACCACCATGCCGCGAATGTCATCGGGTACACCAGTAATCGCGCACTCTACTACGGCGGGGTGGGTCATCAGCGCACTCTCCACCTCGAACGGGCCGATGCGGTAGCCCGACGACTTGATGACATCGTCGATGCGGCCTTCAAACCAGTAGTAGCCGTCCTCGTCGCGCCAGGCCATATCGCCAGTGTGGTACAGACCATCATGCCAGGCTTCACGCGTCTTCTCTTCGTCGCGATAGTAGCCCTTGAATAGTCCGATGGGCTTCTTGTCGCCTATGCGCACCACTATCTCGCCTTTCTCACCATCCTCGCATGGGGTGCCGTCGGCACGAATCAGGGCGATGTCGTATTGGGCATTGGGGATGCCCATGCTTCCTGGCTTGGGCTTCATCCAGGGGAAGGTCCCCAAGGTCATCGTGGTCTCCGTCTGTCCGAAACCTTCCATCATCTTGATGCCTGTCTTTTCATAGAACTTGTCAAAGACAGCGGGGTTCAATGCCTCACCGGCAGTGCAGCAGTATTCCAGCGACGACAGGTCGTACTTCGACAGGTCTTCGCGTATCATGAAGCGGTAGATGGTGGGCGGTGCGCAGAAACTCGTCACCTTGTACTTTTCTATCTGGCGTAGCAGCGTGTCTGCGTTGAACTTCTCATGGTCGAAGACGAAAACTGTAGCACCGGCAAACCATTGTCCGTAGAACTTGCCCCATACAGCCTTGCCCCAGCCAGTGTCGGCTACCGTCAGGTGCAGAGAGCTTTCGTGCAGGTTGTGCCAGAAGACACCGGTGGTCAGGTGTCCCATAGCGTAGAGGTAATCGTGAGCCACCATCTTCGGTTCGCCGCTCGTGCCGCTTGTGAAATACATTAGCATGGTGTCGTCGTTCTCGTTGACGAAAGCGGGACGCTCGAACTGCGGGGCTTTCTTCCATTCCGACTGCCAGTCGCGAAAGCCCTTGGGAATAGGCTTGCCGTGATCAGTGATGGCAATATACTGTTTCACCGTCGGACTGTCAGCCATTGCCTCCTGTATCTGGCCTATTACGTAGCTGTCGTCCACACAGATGATGGCCTTTACCGAAGCCCGTGTGTTACGATATACAATATCCTTTTTCGTCAGCATGTGGGTGGCAGGAATGACGATGGCACCAATCTTGCAGAGGGCGAGCATCACCACCCACCACTCGTAGCGGCGTTTCAGGATCAGCATCACCGGGTCGTTCTTGCCGATGCCCAGCGTCTGCAGATAGCTGGCGGCCTGGTCCGACTGTTCCTTCAGCTCCTTGAAGGTGGTGCGTATCTCTTCTCCCTGGTCGTTGGTCCATAGCAGGGCCAGACCGTCGGGTTTCTCTTCTGCCCACGCATCCATCACGTCGTAGGCAAAGTTAAAATTCTCCGGAATGATGAACTCCAGATTCTTGTTATAATCCTCCACTGAGGTGAAGCTTGTCTGCTTCAGAAATCTTTCTATCATATTCTTTGTGTCTTCGTGTCTTTGTGTTCCGTTAATTATTCTACCGTAAAGGCGAGGAACTTCACCGGTTTGTCGCCGACGGCCAGCATGCCGTGGGGCTTGGTGGAGTCGAAGTAGATGCTGTCGCCCTCTTCTAAGACAATGGTCTTGCCGCCAATGTAGAGTTCCATCTTGCCCTCTAAGACCATATTGAACTCCTGACCCGAGTGGGTGTTCTTGTAGACGGTGCGTACGCCCGGCTTGGGCTCTACGGTGACGATGAACACGTCGGCCTGATGGTTGACAAAGCCGCTGACCAGCGACTGGTACTTGTAGGCTTTGGTACGCTCGATGCTCACGCCCTGTCCTTTGCGTACCACGAAGTATGACTTCATGTGCGGGGTTTCGGCAAAAATCAGCTCTTCCGTCGAGATGCCATATTTTTTGGCAATCTTCATCAGGTTCGAGATGGTGATGTCCAGCTCGCCTGCCTCTATCTTTTCATACTTATCAGACGAGACACCTATCGTCTCGGCCATCTCGCTGACGGGAATATCCAACACATCGCGCAGACCTCTCAGTCTTTCGCCTATCTGTTTCAGTTGTTCGTCCATATCTTTTTTTTAATTTATAATTCTCTTACCGCTTACTTCTCGCCTCTTATTTCATTCCTGCCTTCAGGCCGCGGATGACGGCCGAGGTGAATCCGGCATGCTCCATCTCGTTCAGGCCCTTGATAGTGACTCCGCCCGGCGTGGTCACCAGGTCGATGGCGGCCTCGGGGTGCAGCCCGCTGGCTTCCAGCAGTTCTACTGCGCCGCGTATGGTCTGCATCACGATCTGCTTGGCCTGGTCGGCCTTGAAGCCTAACTCCACGCCGCCTTCCGAGGCAGCACGGATATAGCGCATGGCATAGGCAATGCCGCACGATGCCAGCGTGGTGCCGGCGGCCAAGTGGCCTTCGTCGGTAATCAGACTGTGTCCCATCGAGTCGAACAGCTTCTTTATTTGCTCGGTGTGTGGCGGCTCTGCGGCCAAGGCGGGCACGATAAAGGTCATCGACTGCAACTGGGCAATGGCAATGTTGGGGATGACGAGGAACGTGGGAATCATCTCGCCGTTCTTGTCGAGCCAGGTCTTGATGTCCTCCGACTTCACGCCGGCAGCTACCACGATTAGCAGCTGGCGGCTGTAGTCCAGCACATCCTTGATGCCTTTCAAAACCTGCTCAACGAGCCAGGGCTTCACGACGACACATACCACGTCGGCACCTTGTGCTGCCAGCTGGTTGCTGGGGGTGGCGGTGATGCCCAGATTGGCAAAATGGTCGCGGCAGTCGCGTGACGGGTCGGCCACACAGATGTCTTCGTTCTGGATGTAGTCGCCCTTGATAAGTCCTTCGGCCAGTGCGCCTCCCATGGCACCGGCTCCGATAATCGAAATCTTCATAGTGTCTTCAGTATCTTTGTCAGTTTGTCAATGAATTGGTTTGCTTCTTCTTTGGTCAGGCACAGTGGGGGCAGCAGGCGTAGCACGTTCTGTCCGGCGCAGCCCGTGAAGCAGTGCTCCTGATAGATGAGCGGCTGGCGCACATCCTTGTGGGGGATGTCGAGGTCGATGCCGATCATCAGGCCCCGTCCGCGAATGTCCTGAATGTGGCTCTTGCCGTGCTGCTGCAATTCTTTGGCTCTTAAGCTCTGCAGTTCTTCCATCAGATATGTTCCGACGGTATTGGAGTTCTCAACCAGCTTTTCCTCTTCGAACACGTCTAGCACGGCCAATGCAGCGGCACAGGCCAGATGGTTGCCGCCAAAGGTTGTTCCCAGTTGTCCGTAGACGGGTTTGAAGTCGGGAGCTATCAGTACGCCAGCCATCGGGAATCCGTTGGCAATGCCCTTGGCCACGGTAATGATGTCTGGTCGGATGCCCAGCCACTGGTGGGCGAAGAACTTGCCGCTTCGTCCATAGCCGCACTGTATCTCGTCGCATATCAGTATCGTTCCATATTTCTTGCAGGCAGCAGCCAGGCCCTGTGCAAACTCCTGGCTTGCCAGCTTGATGCCTCCCACGCCTTGGATGCACTCCAGAATGACGGCACATACATCACCCTTGCTGAGTTCGGCCTCCCAGGCGGGCAGGTCGTTCAACGGCAGATATGTCACGTGGCCGTTATTGTTGATGGGGGCTATGATCTTGGGGTTGTTGGTAACCTCTACAGCCAGACTTGTGCGGCCATGAAAAGCTTTTTCCGCACTGAGCACACGGGTGCGCCCGTTGGTAAACGATGCCAGTTTGAGTGCATTCTCGTTGGCTTCGGCTCCGCTGTTGATAAGGAACAACTGGTAGTCGTCATAGCCACTGATCTTACCCAGCCGCTCTGCCAGCTCAGACTGGAGCTTGTTGATTACGGAGTTGCTGTAGAATCCCAGATTCTGCAACTGTTCGGTAACTTTCTCCACATAATGGGGATGTGAGTGACCTATTGAGATAACGGCGTGTCCGCCATACAGGTCCAAATATTCTTGTCCCTTGTCATCCCAAACCTTACAGCCCTGTCCTTTCACAATGTTTACATCAAACAGGGGATATACATCGAATAATTTCATTTTGTATTTACTATTCCTTGGTTTATAACGGGGCAAAGGTACAAAAAAACATGCATTTTCAAGAAAATAATCTGTAAAAAACTTATAAAACGCCTGCTTCTTGCATTTTTTATGCATCTTAATACTTCTGAGACGTGTCTTAGGCCCCAACTACTCATGCCTTTCGTAGCCTATGGGTCTGAATTGTTTCTGCTGCTCGCTCCACACGAAGCCTTTGCCCATCAGGTAGTCCTTGACCTCCTGCGGCTCCCGGCTGAAGGCATAGCACAGCGATTCAAGGCTGTCGAACTCTTCGTCACGCAGCAGCATGTTGACACTCGACACCAGGATCGCGGGGTCTTTTGGCAGATAGTCCATCAGCTGTTTATCTCCTCCAACGCTCCTGTCTCAGAATCAATAATGAACCCGCGAACCACGATGTCCTTAGGTACCAGCGGATGGGTCTTGATGGTCTCAACGGTCTTGCGGACAGACTCTGGCGTGTCCTTGAATCCCTCCAGCCAGTGATGCAGGTCGATGCCGCACTTCTGGATGGTGTCGAGCGTCGCGTCCGTCACGCCGCGCGCTGTCATTTCATGATGGAAATGGCTGAAACTCATGTGGCAGGCTCCACAATGCGAGTGAGCAACAACCATGATTTCCTCCACCCCCAGTTCATAAATAGCAACTATCAGGCTGCGCATAGCCGAGTCGAAGGCTGATATCACCAGGCCTCCAGCGTTCTTGATAATCTTGGCATCGCCGTTCTTCAGACCCAATGCGGCAGGGAGCAGTTCGGTCAGACGGGTGTCCATACAGGAGAGTACGGCCAGCTTCTTATCGGGGTACTTATCGGTCAGATACTTCTCATAGCCTTTCTGTGCTACGAAGGTCTTGTTGTAGGCAATTATTTGGTCTATCATATTAAATCATATTAAATCAGCGGACAAAATTACTAAAAACCTGGCTAATTCCGGCTATATTTCCGCAGAAAAATCTCACAATCTTTGCCAAATAACGCATTTCTGTGACGAAAACACAGCACCGCCATTTTGTCCCAGGGCCTGGGACTTTTTGTGGAACGTACTCTGGAAAATGTCCCAAGCCCTGGGACAAAAATTAGACTACCTCATCAAAGACACCACGCAACTTCACTGAAGAGTTTTGCGACAGTTATGGCAAGGTTTGCCGCTTCTGTCGCAATTTCCGTATATGCGCCGCATGCTTCTCGGTCGGAAATCATCTGTTTTGTTGGAATGAGCCAAAAATCGCCGTAACTTTGCATCGTGATTCAGAAACAAAGCCGAGATTAAGCGAGCAAAGAGCCGAAAGCATTTCGAGCTATTTCGAGCGGAAGCGGTTTCAAACGATAGTTCAAAGTATAAACAATAAAAAATAAAATGATTATGGTAAAGACAAGAATGATGGTAAAGCAGGTGTTCATGAGCATCGTTACCCTGGTGAGTTACGTAATGACACAGTATGAGGACTTCAGCCGCGTGACAAGTATCGGTAGCGGCCTCGTTACGGGCAGCTAATATTTTTCATTAAAATCGAAAAGCATCCTGCAAGTCGTATTTACCACCCAGTCCGAGATGTTTTTTTAATCAGACTGCAATATTTTAAAATAAAAGTACTACCTTTGCAGGCAACTGAAAAAATAATCAGATATGGATAGTCATACCCCTCAGCAACGACACAATAACATGGCGGCTATCAAATCGAAGGACACGAAGCCGGAGATGATTGTGCGGCATGGATTGTGGAAGAGAGGCTTCCGCTATCGGTTGAATCATAAGCGGCTGCCTGGGCATCCTGACTTGGTGCTGAGGAAGTATAGGACGTGCATCTTCGTGAACGGGTGCTTCTGGCATGGACACAACGTGATGTATGATGTAAGATGTAAGACGGAAGAAATCATTGAGAGTTCGGAATGTTGCAAGATTCCGAAGACGAACCGTGAGTTCTGGGTAGCTAAGATTCGAAGAAACAAGGAGCGTGACAAGGAGGAACAACGTAAACTGGCTGAAATGGGCTGGCATTGTATTACGGTATGGGAGTGTGAGTTGAAACCGTCGAGGCGTGAAGAAACGCTGGAGTCGATTGCGTTCACACTGAACCATATATGGTTGCAGGACCATCAGGCCCGTGTTACTGCCTATCCGCAGCAGAATGAAGAGGACCAGCAAATGCCAATGGCCGCAGAAGGAGATGTCGTTTGACAGAATGCTTTACTCGGTGGTGCGAATGTGGTGCATTGCGTAAAAGAAAAAATCCGCAAAATTCTGAATTTCAGCTTCTTGCGGATTTTTAAGAAGTGATCCCGTTGGGATTCAAACCCAAGACCTTCAGAACCGGAATCTGACGCTCTATTCAGCTAAGCTACGGGACCTTTCGGAAAAAACTTGTGCAAAGGTACAAAAAAAAATGGAACTGGGTATGTCTGGTAGTGAAAAAATGAGAAGAATTAATTTCTTTTAATATTGCGGCGTTAGTGCAGAATGGAAAGCAAAGTCAAGAAAATGCTGTCATTTTGTAAAAAATATCAGCTTTTTACTTGCAATTAAGTAGAAAAGTAGTACCTTTGCACTCGCAAATCGTAAAAATGGTCATTATAAATTGTAATTGAAGACTATGAGTCAACTGATAAAACCTGTAGGTTATAAGGCTCTGCTGGACATGAAGCAGACAGAGCAAGGCATCAAGCTGATCAAGGAGTTCTTTCAGCAGAATCTTTCCACTGAGCTGCGTCTGCGACGCGTGACGGCTCCGCTGTTTGTGTTGAAGGGCCTGGGTATCAACGACGACCTGAATGGCGTGGAGCGTGCGGTGACGTTTCCCATCAAGGACTTGGGCGACGCTCAGGCCGAGGTGGTGCACTCGCTGGCCAAGTGGAAACGGCTCAGCCTGGCGGAGTACCTGATTGAGCCGGGCTATGGCATCTATACCGATATGAATGCTATCCGGGCCGACGAGGAGCTGGACAACCTGCACTCGCTGTATGTGGACCAGTGGGACTGGGAGGCGGTGATTACTCGTGAACAGCGCACGGTGCATTTCCTGAAGGATGTGGTGGAGCGCATCTATGCTGCCATCCGCCGCACGGAGTATCTGACGTGTGAGACTTATCCGCAGCTGAAGCCTTTCCTGCCAGAGCAGATTACCTTCATCCACGCGGAGGACTTGTTGCAGATGTATCCCGATAAGACCCCGAAGGAGCGCGAGGATGCCATCTGCGCGCGGTATGGTGCCGTATTTATAATAGGTATAGGCGGCAGGTTGTCGAACGGCGAGAAGCACGACGGGCGTGCTCCTGACTACGACGACTGGTCGACGGTGGCTGAGAACGGGCAGGCAGGTCTGAATGGCGACATATTAATATGGTATCCTGTCCTGGAACGTAGCTTTGAGCTCTCGTCGATGGGTATTCGTGTGGACAAGGAGTCGCTGCTGCGCCAGCTGAAGATGGAGGGTGAAGAGGAGCGCCAGACGCTCTACTTCCACCAGAAGCTGCTGAATGGCGAGTTGCCACTGAGTATTGGCGGCGGTATTGGTCAGAGCCGTCTGTGCATGGTGCTGCTGCACAAGGCTCACATTGGTGAGATACAAGCCAGCATCTGGCCCGATGATATGCGCCAGCAGTGCAAGGCACTGGGCATGCAGCTGATTTAGGAGAGCCGTCAGGCGGCTCTTATGCCAATTGCACGTTTAAGAGCCGTCAGTTGCTTTTAAGCTAATTGTAAGTCAAGGAGTTCCCTCAGTTTTGCGACTGAGGGATTTTCTTTTTCCATCAGTTCGTACTGTTCGCGACGGCTGAGGGTCTTCGTCTGAGCCTGATGCTCAGCCACGCGCATGTTGAGCGTGATGTCGTTGTTGCGCAAGTGCAACTTGAGGGTGCTGACAATCTTGCCCTTGATGGCCTCCATCTGCTCCATGGCCAGCTGGTTTTCCACCACCACCTCGATGGCTGGGAAATGCAGTATGGTGGGGCTCATGTTCTTCATGCGGTTGGCCACACCGCTCAGATGCTGCGGCATACGGTTGCACATGGAGAGCCATTCCAACTCCAGCTCCTGCTGGTCGAACGTGTGCTGGTCGGCCTTTTGACCATCATTTTCTTGCTTGCCTTCATCGTTGCCCATTGCTGTCTGCCCGCTGCTGTTGCGGAGATTGGACCATGAGAAGCTGATGCTGGACTTGAGTTGCGGTTTCTTGTGCACCGGTCGCTGTGACGGGGCGGGTGAGGGTGATGCCGATGGGATGTGTGGTATCGGAGACTGAGCTGATGCGGTTGTCCTGGGGGTGGTTGAGGCAGCGGGCTCAGCCGCAGCTACCTGCGGGGCTGCTTTCCGGGGCTGGGCCGACTGCATCAGATGTTTGAACAGGGATTTTAGTCTTCTGGGCTTGCGCCCACTGGCAGGCCCCTCCTCGGGCTGGGTAATCTGCGCTATCTGGATGAGGGTGAGCTCGACAAGCAGTCGCTTGTTGCTGGACTGTCGGTATTGTATGTCGCACTGGTTCATCAGTCGCAGGGCTTCGTAGAGCATGCGGTTCTCGCATCTCTTGGCTTGCTGCTGATAGCGCTGTCGCTGCTGGTCGCTGACCTCAAGCAGAGGCATCGTCTGCGGGTCCTTGGCCATGAGTACGTTGCGCACGTGTTTGGCAAGCCCCTGGATGAGCAGTCCGCCGTCAAAGCCTTTGTTGATGACCGTGTTGAGGAGTACCATGATGTCGCTAACCTTATTGTCGACGGCAAGGTCGATGATTTGGAAGTAGTTTTCCGCATCGAGCACGTTCAGGTCTTCGATGACCTTTTGGTAGGTGATGTTACCTTGGCAGAACGAGGCACACTGGTCGAAGATGGACAGTGCGTCGCGCATGCCTCCGTCAGCCTTCTCGGCAATGACCGCCAGTGCCTCTTCCTCATAGGTGATGCCTTCCTTCTGGGCCACCGACTTCAGGTGGTCGATGGTGTTGCGCACTGTCATGCGCTCGAAGTCGTATATCTGGCACCGACTCAGAATGGTTGGCAATATCTTGTGCTTCTCAGTGGTGGCGAGGATGAAGATGACGTGCGCAGGCGGCTCTTCGAGCGTCTTGAGAAAGGCGTTGAAGGCGGCTGTAGACAGCATGTGTACCTCGTCGATGATGAAAACCTTATATTTCCCTACCTGGGGAGGAATTCTGGTCTGCTCCATCAGGGTCTTGATGTGCTCTACCGAGTTGTTGGACGCAGCGTCAAGCTCGAAGATGTTGAACGAACGTTGTTCGTTGAAAGCCAGACAACTCTCGCAGTGTTCGCAAGCCTCGCCTTCGGCCGTGGGCGACAGACAGTTGATAGCTTTGGCGAAGATGCGGGCGCAGGTTGTCTTGCCTACGCCGCGAGGGCCGCAGAAGAGGTAGGCATGAGCCAGCTTGCCACTTTTGACGGCATTCTTCAGGGTGGTGGTGAGAGCCTGCTGTCCTACCACGCTGTCGAACGAGGTAGGGCGGTATTTTCGGGCTGAAACAATATATTCTTCCATGTTTTTTGAGAATTTGCCCACAAAGGTACGAAAAAGATTAGATTTTAATGTTTAGAGTTGAGAGAAATTTTGTAATTTTGTAGCCAAAACAGCAAAAGTATGAAAAATCTGAAGAATATCTGGAAGATCATCTGCCGCGTCAAAGGCCTCAAGTACATTGTGGTGACCGTAATAGCTTTTGTACTGATAGGCTTTGTGGACGAGAATAGTGTATGGCATCATATTCAGAACAAGCAACGTATTGGTGAACTGGAGGAGGAGATACAGGAGAATCTGGCCATCCACGAGCGTAACAATGCCCAGTTGAGAGAGCTGAACACCAATCCCCATGCTATTCGCAAGATAGCCCGTGAGCGCTATTTCATGAAAGCCGACGATGAGGATATCTTCGTGTTGAACGACGACTATAAGCCCCAGACCACCGATGAGACAGCTGAGTAAGACAGAAACCTACGTGATGCTGGCAGGCGGCTTGCTGATGGTGATAGGCTCAGGTGCCAGCTTGCTGCTCCAGCCGTGGGCTCCCTATGTCTTTGCACCGGGTGCCTTGATGTTTGCCGCCATGCAGATGCTCCAGCGCTATGAGGGGCAGAACTTCACTGTCCGCCGGTTGCGCAGGATGATGCTTGTGAGTGACGTGCTCTTCCTGTTGGCTGCCTTGCTGATGTTTGCCAGTCGGGGAAATTTCTTTGGGGTGGACTACTTATTATATATAAAATATGTACACAACAACTGGATTGTCGTTTTGCTTGTTGCTGCCATTCTTCAGCTCTATACAAGCCACCGAATTGCTAACGAATTAGAAAAAGAGGCAAAAAAACGCTAAATAATTGCGCAAATGTTTTAAAATGAGCAAATATTTTTTCTTATTTCGAGATAACATAGTATTTTTGTGCTCGAAAATAAGAAAACTTAAATATTCTCTATGAACAAAATTTTATTTGCATCCGTCGCTGTAGCCATGCTTGCCTCATGTGCCAGCTCGTATAATGTGACAGGTTCATCGTCTGTCTCAGCACTAGACGGAAGCAAACTCTATTTGAAGACTATCAAGTCGGGGGCGTTGAAGGCCATTGACTCTTGTGAAGTAGTGCACGGTGAGTTCCATTTTGCAGGTTTGCTGGACTCGGTGCGTATGGCCAACCTCTTCATGGACGACGAGAGCATCATGCCCGTTGTGCTGGAAGAGGGCGAGATTGTGGTGCAGATAGGTCCTGCCGGACCAAGTGTGGGCGGTACCCCTCTGAATGATAGCCTGTATAAGTTTATCGACAAGCACAACCAGCTGATTAGCCAGATGAACGAGCTGGGACACAAGCAGAACCAGATGATTCTGGACGGCATCGCTGAAGACTCGATTGCCGCTCAGCTGAATGCTGAGGCAGCGCAGATTACAGCGGCCGAAGACGATCTGGTGACCAAGTTTATCGAGGCTAACTTCGACAACGTATTGGGTCCTGGCGTATTTATGATGATTACCAGCCAGTATCGCTATCCCATCCTGACCCCTCAGATAGAATATATCATGTCGAAGGCCACCAAGACCTTCAAGGAAGATCCCTATGTGAAAGACTACTATCAGACGGCCCAGGAGAACGAACAGCGCATGAACGGACTAAGCGAGCCGGTGACGCCTGTTGCGGCAGACAGCGCAGCCAAGGCTCCTGCTCCTCTGAATCTGCCACGATGATGAAGACACTGATACGTGGGGGACATATTGTCAATGAAGGGCGCATCTTCGAAGGCGACATCGTCATCGCCGGCGGGAACATAGAGTGCATTGCTAAGGCATCGCAGATAGCAGATGCCGCCGAGTATGATGAGGTGATTAATGCCTCGGGCTGCTATGTGCTGCCAGGAGTCATCGACGACCATGTGCATTTCCGTGAACCCGGACTGACCCAGAAAGCCGATATAGACAGCGAGAGCCGGGCCGCCGCGGCTGGCGGTGTGACTTCGTATTTCGATATGCCCAACTGTGTGCCTCAGACTACAACTCTGGAGGCTTTGGACGAGAAGTTCAAGTTGGCCCGGATGCGCAGTCATGTCAATTATTCATTTTTCTTTGGAGCCACCAACGACAATGCCGATAGTTTTGGCCAGCTGGATGCCAGTCGTATTCCAGGCATCAAGCTCTTCATGGGGTCGTCGACAGGCAATATGTTGGTTGACAAGCAGCAGGCTCTAGAGCGCATCTTCCAGTCGTGCAAACTACCCTTGATGGTGCATTGCGAGGATACTGAAATCATCAATCGCAATATGAAAGCCGCCAAGGAGGCTTGGGGCGATGATCCCCCGGTGGCTCTTCATGCAATGATACGCAGCGAGGAAGCCTGTCTGGCATCGTCGCGCAAGGCTGTTGAACTAGCAAAGAAGTATGGTACCCGTCTGCATGTTGCACATGTCTCGACCGCAGAAGAGTTGGAACTCTTTGATGCAGCTATCCACTATGATGGTGAGAGAATCACGGCAGAGGCCTGCGTGGGTCATCTCTTTTTTACCCAGTTGGACCATGACAGGCTTGGAGCCATGATAAAGGTGAATCCAGCCATCAAGACCCCTGTAGATCAGTATATGCTGCGCCAGGCCTTAAGCGACGGGCGCATTACGGTAATAGGAACCGACCACGCCCCTCATCTGTTGCAACAGAAAGAAGGAGGCTGCGTCAAGGCGGCATCAGGAATGCCGATGATTCAGTTCTCGCTGGTCACGATGTTGGAGCTTGTCGATGCAAAAGTCATTACCCTGGAGCGGCTGGTGGAGCTGATGTGCCACCATCCGGCCCGGCTGTTTGGAGTACAGCAGCGCGGATTCCTGCGCAAGGGCTATCGTGCCGACCTGGTTCTGGTGAGGCCTGATGCTCCCTGGACTGTGACGCCCGACTGCATTCTGAGCAAGTGCGGATGGAGTCCGGTGGAGGGACACGAATACCGCTGGTGCGTGGAGCGTACCTTGTGCAACGGGGAGTCGGTATATGCTAATGGTCGGGTGAATGACAAGGTGTTAGGCGAGGAAATCACGTTCCGGCATGAAGATTGATTATTCCATTAGCGATGTAGCCCCATACATCAACTGGAACTATTTCTTTTATGCTTGGGGTATGCATAATAAACCAGACCCCGAGAAGGGCAAGCTTCGTCAGGAGGCCCTGCAGGTGTTAGACGGGCTGGAAGGGCATTATTCTACTCATGCGTTGTTCGTCATTGCCAAAGCCCGTCAGGACGGTGACGACGTGGTGGTGGAGCTAGGCCAACGGATAGTACGAATACCCTTCCTCCGGCAGCAGCAAAGCGATAGCGACTTTCTCTGTCTGGCTGATTTCATTCTTCCATTGGACGTTGAACAGGCAGCAGAGATGGGTATCTTTGCCACGTCAGTGGATCTTGGCATGGAGACCGACTTTGAGAATGATGCCTATCAAAAGATGATGGTGCAGCTGCTGGCTGATCGACTGGCTGAAGCAACGGCCGAGCGAATGCATGAAGAGGTGCGCAAGCATTACTGGGGTTATGCTCCCAATGAACAGCTGACCATTCAGCAGTTGCATACGGAACAGTTTCAGGGCATACGTCCTGCTGTTGGCTATCCGTCGTTGCCTGACACCAGTCTCAATTTTGTCATTGACGAAGTCATAGACATGAAGCAGATAAGTATCCGACTGACTGAAAGTGGCGCTATGCGCCCACATGCCAGTGTGAGCGGATTCATGATAGCCCATCCGCGAGCCCGCTACTTCTCGCTGGGAAAGATAGGCGAAGACCAACTTGCTGACTATGCCTGCAGAAGAGGGTTGCCACTCACCGTGATGCGGAAGTTTCTGGCTTCAAACCTTTGATTTTTAAATTAAATAATAAATTGCAGATATGATTGCTCGTTATGCCATAGTGTTTTTCTTTGTGATGGGACTTGTCGTTGCTCCTCTTGTGTTCGCCCTGCTGTGTCGCTGGCTGGCTCCGCGCCGTGTCTGGCGGAAAGCCGCCGTCGCGTGTACATTAATTATATGGGCCCTTGTGGGGTATGGCACACTGGTGGGCTTTGCTAAGCTGGAGGTCCGTGAGTGCGAATATGCTTCTGCCGACTTGCCCCAGGCTTTCGATGGCTATCGGATAGTGCATTTCAGCGATGCTCATGTGGGTACCTTGGAGGGCTGGCGGAAGTGGATGTTGCAGCGAGCCATTGACACCATTAACAGCCTTAGGCCTGATGCCATCGTCTTCACGGGCGACTTGGAGAATCTTCATCCCGATGAATTGAAGGAGCAGGCAGCTGTGCTTCGTCAGCTGCATGCCAAGGACGGTGTGTTCAGCGTTCTGGGCAATCATGACTATCCCACTTATCTTGACCTCAACGAGGTCAGTAAGGAGCGCCTGGTAAAGCTGACCACCCAGTATGAGCGGGATATGGGTTGGCAACTATTGCTGAACGAGCATAAGGTGATACGTCGCGACTCCGACTCCATAGTCATTGCCGGTATGGAAAACTGGGGTAATCTGAAACGCATGCCGCGCAGGGGTGATGTCAAGAAGACTATGGAAGGGGTCAGTCCTTCCTCGTTTGTGGTGATGCTGCAGCACGACCCCACAGCCTGGCGCAACAAGATTGTGCCTGAGTGTCATGCACAGCTGACGCTGAGCGGACATACACACGGCGGACAGTTCTCGGTCTTTGGCTGGTCACCGGCTTCGTTTACCTACGACGTGTGGGGCGGCTGGGACCATGAGGGCGAACGGGCTATGTTTGTCTCTACAGGGTTGGGAGCCCTGATACCCTTCCGTCTGAACATGCCAGGCGAGATAGTGGTGATGACGCTGAAACGGAAATACTAACAATAGCAGCAATACGGCATATGATGAAGTTCCTTTACTGTATCTATCAGATTCTTGTAGCCATCCCTGTTACCATTGTGATGACCATCTGGACTGCCATTCTTGTGGGATTGGGTTGTACGCTGGGCGACGGACATTTTTGGGGTTATTATCCAGGACGTTGGTGGGCTCGTGTCGTTACCCGCGCCTTCTTGCTGCCTGTCAAGGTTGAGGGACGCGAACATCTGGAACCCAATCAGTCGTATGTCTTCGTGGCCAATCATCAGGGTGCTTTCGACATCTTCCTCATCTATGGCTTTCTGGACCGCAACTTCAAGTGGATGATGAAGTACCAGATTCAGCAGATACCCTTTGTGGGCTATGCCTGCCGTAAGTCGCACCAGATCATGGTCGACAAGCGTGGAGTCGGGGCGGTGCGTAAGACTTATACGGCAGCCCGTCAGATACTGCAGAGCGGTAATTGCTCTGTGGTGGTGTTCCCAGAGGGAGCACGTACGTTTACAGGCCACATGGGGACGTTCCGCAAAGGAGCCTTTGCTTTGGCCGATGAGTTGCAGCTGCCTGTGGTGCCACTTACCATCAATGGGTCGTTTAACGTAATGCCTCGAATGAAGGACTGGCATTTCGCCAGTTGGCATCCGCTGTCGCTGACCATCCACACCCCTATCTATCCCATCGGTACTGGCTTACAGAATGTGGAGGCAACCATGCGGCAGGCTTACGACAGTGTCATGTCAGCCCTGACACCAGAATACCAGGGCTTTGTGGAAAATCCTGATCAGTAACTCAACTATCGTGCGCGTTGCTTGCTTCAGTTTCAGAGGTAATAGCGTCGTTTTTGCTCATTTTCAGTGAAAAACCTTTGCGGTTCCGATTTTTCTTCTTATCTTTGCCGATGTAACTATTGAACGCAACATACAATATGGCACAGTCAGTACGAGGCAAATAGAAGGTCATGCGAAAGGTCTTGCCGAAGGCCTTGCCGAAGGTCGTGAGGAAGGAATCTTGGGAACGGCCCGCAAGATGAAGGCCAAAGGTTATGCGGCTGAAGACATAGCTGAGATTACAGGCCTGTCCGCTGATAATATAGAAGCGCCATAAAACCTCTCGTCATCCCTGCCGTGTGACAGGCGGGGATGATATAAGAAGATGTCAAGATTGTTTGGGTGGAAAACTCTCAACGAGAAAAGGGGCTGGAAAACGTGAGTTAACTCAAAAGTACTTGCGAGTTAACTCATTCGACGAATCGAGTTAACTCAAGCGATGAAGTGAGTTAACTCAAGCGATGAAGTGAGTTAACTGGCTTGAGTAAGGACGTTGGACGTAAGGATTCTTTGCACATGGGCGACAATTCTCTCTTCGAGAGTGTGGCGGTGCAATCTCCTGTGCTGTGAAGTGATAAGGAAAAGGTGTTCTTGGGCTTGCTGATACAAGACGGAAAAATCTTAGGTAAAGATTAGCCAATCTTGGGGTATTTGCGAGTCCAGCCGTCCCAGCGCAGACGCATTACTCCAAAGAATGCTTCCCCGAATATTCCGCCGGACATCTTGGACACCCCCTCGCGACGGTTGACGAATATGACGGGAACCTCCTTAATCTTAAAGCCAATCTTATAGGCCGTAAACTTCATCTCTATCTGGAACCCATAGCCCTTGAATCGAATCTTGTCCAGCTCGATGGTTTGCAGTACGCGGCGCTTGTAGCATTTAAAGCCGGCAGTGGTGTCATGAACCTTGAAGCCAGTCACCACGCGCACATATTTGGAGGCGAAATAGGACATCAGTACGCGCCCGATAGGCCAGTTCACAACGTTGACTCCACTCACATAGCGTGAGCCGATAGCCACATCATAGCCCTCGTCGGCGCAGGCACTGTAGAGACGCGGCAGGTCGTTGGGGTCGTGACTGAAGTCGGCATCCATCTCGAAAATGTACTGATAGTCGCGCTCCAAAGCCCACTTGAAACCTGTGATATAAGCCGTTCCGAGCCCCTGTTTACCGCTGCGCTCGATAATAAACAGACGGTCGGCATACTCCTGCTGTGCCATCAGTCCCTTTACGATTCCGGCAGTACCATCGGGAGAGCCGTCGTCAATGATTAGGATATGGAAACACTTCTCCAGACCGAAGACGGCCTTGATAATCTTTTCTATGTTCTCCCGCTCGTTATAAGTTGGAATGATGACAATGCTGTCGCTCGCGTTCATAACTCTTTTTTTTATATTTCCGCTGCAAAGGTACGAATTATTTCTCATTTATTTCGTACCTTTGCATCGAAATTAGTATGAAGATACAAGATTTGTTGAGTTTCTATGCCACTTTGCCCCAGATAGGGGCGTTGGCAGAAACGTTGGGGAAAAAGTCGGTGAAGACCATTTTCCTCGATGGTTTAATGTCCTCGTCCGCTCCAATGGCGTTTGCCTCGCTCTCTTCCAGGCTGTCATCGCTCACCGCTTTGTTTGTATTGCAGGATGCTGATGAGGCAGGCTATTTCTATCACGATCTGGTGCAGTTGTTGGACGATAAGCACGTGCTATTCTTTCCCAGCAGTTACCGCCGTGCTGTCAAGTACGGTCAGCGCGACGCGGCCAGCGAGATTCTGCGCACTGAAGTACTCTCCCGCCTCTCGTCTAAGAACTCTGATTCCTCCTCTTCCTTCGCTCCTCTTTACATAGTAACCTATCCGGAGGCTGTGGCGGAGCTGGTCATATCCAGAAAACAGCTTGACGAGCGGATGCTGCTCCTGAGGCAAGGTGACACGGTGGACGTAGATGAAACTACAGAAACGCTCCGTCAGTTGGGCTTCCACGAGGTGGACTATGTCTACGAGCCAGGGCAGTTTGCCCTGCGCGGCAGCATTCTCGATGTCTATTCGTTCAGCAGCGAACTGCCTTACCGCATCGACTTCTTCGGTGACGACATAGACTCTATCCGTACGTTTGAAGTTGATACGCAGCTGTCGAAAGACCGCTGCGAGCAGGTGGAGATAGTGTCTGAGCTTGCAGTTGCCGAGGAGAAGGTGTCGTTTGTCTCGTTCCTTCCCGATGACACTCTGCTGGTGGCTAAGGATTACCTCTATGTATATGATGCGATAGACCGTACTTACGAGGAAGGATTCTCGCAGCAGGCGCTGAAAGAACGAATGGAGGGAGCCACCGAGCAGGAGCAGCGGGCCATCATGCTGGAGATGACGAAGGAGACACAGCTCATCAGTGGCTCACGGTTTAGTCGCGAGGCTGCTGCCTTCCGTCGGATAGAGATAGGCAGCCACGCAACGGGAACGCCTGATGCCACCATCACTTTCCATACTTCTCCCCAGCCGCAGTTTCACAAGAACTTCGACTTGCTGCAGCAGTCGCTGGAACAGAGCCAGAAGGATGGCTTCCGGCTCTGCATCCTGGCCGACAGCGCCAAGCAGCTGGAGCGCCTGAAGGATATCTTTGCCGAAAAGGGCAGCGTGACGTTCGAGCCTGTCGAGCATACGCTCCATGCGGGCTTTGCCGACCACGACCTGCGCCTGTGCATCTTCACCGACCATCAGATGTTCGACCGTTTCCACAAGTACAACCTGCGTTCTGACAAGGCCCGCTCTGGCAAGGTGGCACTGACGCTCAAGGAGATACAGCAGTTTGAGATAGGCGATTATGTGGTGCACATCGATCATGGAATAGGTCGCTTTGGCGGATTGGTACGTATGCCGCAAGGAACGGGCTATCAGGAGATGATCAAGATTCAGTATGATGGTGGCGGCACCATCTATGTGTCTATCCATTCTTTATATAAGGTGTCGAAATACAAGGCGCAG
Organism: uncultured Prevotella sp.; assembly: GCA_946548065.1. GTDB lineage: Bacteria > Bacteroidota > Bacteroidia > Bacteroidales > Bacteroidaceae > Prevotella. The sequence continues at coordinate 28,274 of CAMNPM010000010.1, forward strand.
GACGGTGGCGATCCTCCACGGCTGTCGCACCTGGGCACTGGGCAGTGGGAGCGGATGAAGGAGCGTACCAAGCAAAAGCTGAAGGATATCGCCCGTGACCTCATTCAGCTATATGCTGCCCGCAGGCGACAGCGCGGCTTTGCTTTCTCGGCCGACTCGTTTATGCAGCACGAGCTGGAGGCATCGTTCCTCTATGAGGACACCCCCGACCAGCTGAAGGCTACCAACGACGTGAAGGCTGATATGGAGCGAGCCCAGCCGATGGACCGTCTGGTGTGTGGTGATGTGGGCTTTGGCAAGACAGAAGTGGCCGTGCGCGCAGCGTTCAAGGCTGCCTGCGACTCTAAACAGGTGGCGGTGCTCGTACCTACCACCGTATTGGCCTATCAGCACTATCAGACCTTCTCAGGGAGACTGAAGGACCTGCCCGTGCGAGTGGAGTATCTCTCCAGAGCCCGTAGCACCAAACAGACGACAGCCATCCTAAAAGACTTGGCAGAAGGTAAAATCGACATCCTCATTGGTACCCACAAGCTGATAGGCAAGTCGGTGAAGTTCCGCGACCTGGGCCTGCTCATCATTGACGAGGAACAGAAGTTTGGCGTGTCAACCAAGGAGAAGCTGCGCCAGCTGAAGACAAATGTCGACACGCTCACCATGTCGGCTACGCCCATACCGCGAACACTCCAGTTCTCACTGGTGGGAGCCCGCGACCTGAGCATCATCCAGACTCCTCCGCCCAACCGCTATCCCGTTCAGACTGAGATACATACCTTCGGAGGCGACATCATTGCCGATGCCATCAACTTTGAGATGTCGCGCAACGGACAGGTCTACTTTGTCAATCCCCGCATCAGCGACCTGCAGCATATCAAGGAGATGATACACAAGTATGTGCCTGATGCTCGTGTTGCCGTTGGGCATGGACAGATGAAGCCTGAAGAGCTGGAGAAGATGATTCTCGACTTCCAAAACTACGATTACGATGTGCTTCTCTCCACCACCATTATCGAAAACGGTATCGACATACCCAATGCCAACACCATCATTATCAACGGAGCCCACCACTTTGGACTCTCAGACCTGCACCAGATGCGCGGTCGTGTGGGACGTGGCAACCGCAAGGCGTTTTGCTATCTGCTGGCTCCTCCCCTGGCTGCGCTGCCCGCAGAGAGTCGCAGGCGCCTGGAGGCACTGGAGCAGTTCAGCGACCTCGGCTCGGGCATTCATATCGCGATGCAAGACCTGGACATCCGTGGGGCAGGCAACCTGCTGGGGGCAGAGCAGTCGGGCTTTATTGCCGACTTGGGATATGAGACCTATGTGAAAATCCTGAACCAGGCAGTAGTGGAACTGAGGAACGAGGAGAGGGAGACCCACTCCCAACCCCTCCCTACGAGGGAGGGTCTTGAGGGTCCCTTTGTCTCTGACTGTTCGCTTGATAGCGATATGGAGCTCTTCTTCCCAGACAGCTATGTACCCAGCGACTCTGAGCGCATGCTGCTCTATCGCGAGCTCGACGGCTTGCAGACCGACGAGCAGCTGGCGGCCTATCGCAGTCGTCTGGTCGACCGTTTTGGTCCGGTGCCGCATTGTGGCGAAGAACTGATGCGCGTCGTGCCGCTGCGTCGATTGGGCAAGCATTTTGGCTGCGAGAAAATCATCCTCAAGCAGCAGCGTATGTCTCTCTACTTCGTATCGCAGAACGACAGCCCGTTCTACGACAGCGAGGCTTTCGACCACATCCTTTCTTATGTGGCACGTCATCCGCGTCGTTGCCAGTTCCGCGAACAGGGCGGCAAGCGGTCGATGGTGATAGCTGATGTGCCAACTGTCGAAGAAGCCGTAAAACTGATGTCTGACATTTAATTTAATATGATATTATGCGAAAACTCTTAATGATGGCACTCGTTGCGTTGATGGCTGGTTTGCTGGCTTGTCAGCTACAGTGGCTCTGAATATCCAGCTTACAAGGACTTCCTGAACGTGGGCGACATCCACAGCTGTGAGCCTTGGCTCTATAGCGAGTGCCTGCGGCGCAACATCGCGTTGCGCATTAGGAGCTGGCGCAATAGATAGACTGTTCTGCGGAAGGAGATGGAATTGTGTCTGTCACTTTGTCGCGCTTTTCTGACAAAGTGGCATCCCTTTCGCTTTGGCATTGTAGTTGCATGTTCTGGTGTAGAAGCCGAAAGGCATTCGAAACGAATTAACAAAATGTATAACTAATAAAAATAGAATCAGGAGGTAACGATTATGATGCCAATGATGAGAAGTAACAGCTGGATACCAGCAGTGTTCAATGATTTGTTTGATACCGATTTTATGCCGAAGGCCAACTGCACGGCTCCTGCCATTAACGTGAAAGAGTCGGACAAGGCTTACACCGTCGAGGTTGCCGCTCCGGGCATGAAGAAGGAAGACTTCAATGTACACATCAACGACGAGGGTAACCTCATCATCAAGATGGAGCAGAAGCAGGCACAGAAGGAGGAAGACAAGACTACGCGCTATCTGCGTCGTGAGTTCAGCTATTCAAAGTATGAGCAGACGCTCATCCTGCCCGATGATGTGAAGAAGGATGCCATCTCGGCAAAGGTAGAGCACGGAGTGCTGACCGTGGAGCTGCCTAAGGTGGTAGAGGAGAAGGTCAAGGTGTCCAGGCAGATTGAGATTGGTTGATAATAAGATGAGATTGAATGACAAGTGAAAAGCCCCGCCAATGAGCGGGGCTTTTCATTTATAGCTTGGCCAGTTCGACGACTTTGTCGATGGCTGCGGTGAGTCCTTCGGCATCCTTGCCGCCAGCCTGGGCGTAGTGGGGCTGACCGCCACCGCCGCCCTGAATCAGGCGGGCGGCCTCGCGAATCATCTGTCCGGCATTCAGACCGTGGTCGTTCACCAGGTCGTCGCTCATCATGATGGTGAGCATGGGCTTGTCCTGGAACTTGGAACCGATGACGCACAGCAGCGGAGCCTCGACAGCGGCGCGGAGCTGGAACACCAGGTCCTTGACCTGTGCGGGCTGCATCTCTACCACTCGGGTGATGACATTGACGGCGTTGACGGTGTGAATCTCGGTCATGAGATACTGCTTCATGCGCTCCACGGCCTGAGCTTGGAACTGCTCTATTTCCTTCTTCATCGTGTCGTGCTCGCTGATGAACTTCTGGATGGCTCCCTCCAGGTCCTTGGCATTGTTGAAGAATGCCTTGACAGCTTTCAGGTGGTCTTCCATCACATAGAGCAGGTCCTCGCACTCGCGACCCGTCTTGGCCTCGATACGGCGGATGCCTGCGGCAACGGAGCTCTCGGCAATAATCTTGAAGAAACCGATGCGTCCTGTGGAGCTGGCGTGGATACCGCCGCAGAACTCGCACGAGGGTCCGAAGCGCACCACGCGCACCTTGTCGCCATATTTCTCGCCAAACAGGGCAATGGCTCCCAGCTTCTTGGCTTCCTCGAAGGGTACGTCGCGGTGCTCGTCGAGGGCGATGTCCTGGCGTATCATCTCGTTCACCATGCGCTCCACCTGGCGCAGCTCCTCGTCGGTGACCTTCTGGAAGTGGGAGAAGTCGAAGCGCAGCGTATCGGGCGATACGAACGAACCCTTCTGCTCCACATGGTCGCCCAGCACCTGCTTCAAGGCATAGTCGAGCAGGTGGGTGGCGGTGTGGTTGGCTGCCGAGGCGGCGCGCTTGTCGGTATCTACGCAGGCCATGAACTCGGCTGCAGGATTCTGGGGCAGCTTCTTCACTATATGTATGCTCTGGTTGTTCTCGCGCTTGGTGTCGATAATCTCGATGGTTTCGTTCTCATTGCAGAGTACGCCCTGGTCGCCTACCTGGCCGCCCATTTCGCCATAGAACGGGGTATGGTCGAGCACGAGCTCGTAGAACTCGGCCTTTTTCTGTGTCACTTTGCGGTAGCGCAGGATGTGGCACGAGTATTCCGTGTAGTCGTAGCCCACAAACTGCTGCTCGCCCTGCGCAAGCTCTGTCCAGTCGCTGTTCTCTACCTGGGCGGCATTGCGGGCACGTTCCTTCTGCTTCTGCATTTCCACGTCAAACTGCTTCTCGTCTACCGTGAAACCGTTCTCGCGGCAGATGAGCTCCGTCAGGTCGAGCGGGAAGCCGTAGGTGTCGAACAGGCGGAATGCCTGGACACCGTCGAGCTCTGTCTTGCCATCAGCCTTCAGCTTGTCCATAGCGTCGTTGAGCATGGAGATGCCCTTGTCGAGGGTGCGCAGGAACGACTCTTCCTCTTCCTTGATGACCTTCGTGACGAGCACCTGCTGCGCCTTGAGCTCAGGGAAGGCGTCGCCCATCTCGTGTACCAGGGTGGGGACGAGCTTGTAGAGGAATCCGTCCTTCTGTCCCAGGAACGTATAGGCATAGCGGACGGCGCGGCGCAGGATGCGCCGGATGACGTAGCCTGCCTTCGCGTTGGAGGGCAGCTGTCCGTCGGCTATTGAGAAGCTGACGGCCCTCAGGTGGTCGGCACACACGCGCATGGCGATGTTGATGTCGTCCTGCTGCTTGTCAATAGGATTCGCGGTCTCCTCCTCGAAGGTGGTGTATTTCAGTCCCGTGATGTCCTGCTCGGCCTTGATGATGGGCTGGAAGACATCGGTGTCGTAGTTGGAGTGCTTGCCTTGCATCATGCGTACCAGTCGCTCGAAGCCCATGCCGGTGTCGATGACGTTCATCGCCAGCTTCTCGAGCGAGCCGTCGGCCTTGCGGTTGAACTGCATGAACACGAGGTTCCATATCTCGATGACCTGCGGGTCGTCCTGGTTCACCAGCTCGCGTCCCGTCTTGCCTGAGGCGGCGCGCTGCTCAGGGGTGCGCGAGTCGACATGAATCTCGGAGCAGGGACCGCAGGGACCCGTGTCGCCCATCTCCCAGAAGTTGTCGTGCTTGTTGCCGTTGATGATGTGGTCCTCAGGCACGTGCTTGGCCCAGTAGCGGGCTGCCTCGTCGTCGCGGGGGATGTTCTCCTCGGGCGAACCCTCGAAGACGGTGACGTAGAGGTCGGCAGGATTGAGCTTCAGCACATCCACCAGGTACTCCCAGGCCATGTCGATGGCGCCCTCTTTGAAGTAGTCGCCAAACGACCAGTTGCCCAGCATTTCGAACATAGTGTGGTGATAGGTGTCATGACCTACCTCTTCCAGGTCGTTGTGCTTGCCGCTGACGCGCAGGCACTTCTGTGTGTCGGCGCGGCGGCGCGGCTCCGGGTCGCGTGTGCCTAATATAATGTCTTTCCACTGGTTCATGCCCGCGTTGGTGAACATCAGCGTGGGGTCGTCCTTGATCACCATGGGTGCCGAGGGCACGATGGCGTGTTGCTTCGACTCGAAAAACTTCTTGAACGAGTCGCGAATCTCGTTGGCTGTCATCATTGTTATTTACTATTTACGGATTTACGATTTACTATTTAGGATTTACTATTTTTCAGATTTGCGTGCAAAGGTACTAAAAAACGAGCGAAGAACAAAAGAAACCGGTTTCTTTTTTCTTCCAGGTGCCAGTAGCTTCGCTGCCGTTGCCCACCATTTTGTTTTTTCCAGGCTGTGGATTTTCTGTCTCTAACTTGTGTACTTATGTTTCCAAGTTGTAGACATACGTACACAAGTTGTAGACATGTGTACACAACTTGTAGATATAAAATCTATGGCCTTCTAAATTTTTATCTCCAGCCTGCGAATAGCTCTTTTCACGGCATGCGGCAGGAAAAACGCAAAGAAATTTTGCATTTTGCTCGTTTTTTCATATCTTTGCAAGCAGAAATGATAAAAGAATGAAGATATGGCTCTGAACTTAGACAAGAACTTGAAGCGCTACTACAGTATCCGCGAGGTGGCTGAAATGTTCGGACTGAACGAGAGTACCCTGCGCTACTGGGAGCAGGAGTTTCCCTACCTGAGGCCCAAGAACAGCGGTCCGGCCAAGATACGCCAGTATCAGGAGAAGGACATAGAGCAGATTCGGCTTATCCACAACTTGGTGAAGGTAAGAGGGTTCAAGCTGGCTGCTGCCAAGAAGATTATCAACAGCAACCGTACGGGTGCCGACCGAAGGGCTGAGGTGCTGACTAAGCTGATGGACGTTCGCACCGAGCTGGAGGCACTAAAGAAACAGATGGACTACCTTGAGTAGCCCATCTGTCGTCTGTGCTTCATCATCCCGCCTGTCTCTTCATTTCACGGAGGGAAGATTCCGCTTATTTCATCATTCTTTCGCTTATTTCATCATCTCACGGACGGCAGCTTTCGCTTATTTCATCATCTCACGGACGGCAGCCTCGAGCTGCGGGTCGCGGCCGTTGATATAGTCTTCGGGCGAGTTGTAGACCTCGATGTCGGGGAAGAGCTCCTGATTCTCCATATACTGTCCCCTCATGTCTTTCTTGCCCACCTGGGGTATGCCGAACACCAGCGTGTCGTCCATCAGCGTCTCCCACCATACGGAGGTGGCCGTGCCAGCCACGGCGGAGCCGATGAGCTTGCCCACGCCAAGCTCGCGATATACCCACGGGAAGCCGGAGCCGTTGGAATAGCAGTCTTCGTTCATCAGTACGCACGACTTGCCCACCCATTTGTTTAGCGGGTCGCGCCCTACATACTTGCCGCGAGGCACGAAGTTGTGGTAGAGGCGTCCGCTGAGCAGTGTACACAGGTCGTCGTGCAGCCATCCGCCACCGTTGTAGCGCTCGTCGACGATGCAGGCCTTGCGGTTGCGGTTCTTGTCGCTGAGCAGCTCGCTGTACACCTCGCGGAAACCGGCACTGTTCATCGACTTGATGTGTACATAAGCCACCTGTCCGCCAGAGAGGCTGTCGACCAGCTGGCGGTTACGGTCTACCCAGCGTTTGTAGATGATATTGCCGAGCTGGCTTTGCGAGATGGGCTTGACCACCACGCTGAGCGTCGCGCCGCCCTGGGGCTTGCGCACGGTGACGCGGACGGGCTTGCCGGCCTTGCCGTCGAGCATCCAGAAATAGTCCTCGCCGGCCTTGATGGGGTTGCCGTCAATCGCGGTGACGATGCACCCGGCAGTAACCCCCGTGTTGCGAACGGCAAAGGGACCGCGCTTGATGACCTCCTGTATCAGCAGGCCGTCGCCCTGATAGGCAGGGTCGAAGAAGAGTCCCAGGCTGGCTGTGCGCAGGGTGGGGCCGTCGGGATAGTAGCGGGAGCCCGTATGCGAGCCGTTCAGCTCGCCCAGCATCTCGCTCAGCATGTCGCTGAAGTCATAGTTGTTGTTGATGTGCGGTAGGAACTTCTCGTAGACCTTGCGATAGCCTTCCCAGTCGATGCCGTGTATGTGCTCGTCGTAGAACTTGTCGTTGACCTGGCGCCATACGTGGCTGAACAGATACTGGCGCTCCTGATAGGGCTGCCAGCAGAAGGGGGCCTCGAAGCTTACCGTCTCCTGGCGCTCCTTGCCCAGGTCGAGCTTCTTGATGCTGCCTGAAAGCAGGTAGAGATGCTTGAATCCCTTGTCGGCTTCCATCTGTCCGCCACCCACGCCTTTCATCACCAGCTGGGTCTGCTTTTCGCGCAGGTTGTGCATCCACAGGTCGTAGTCGTCTTCAAAGGCTGCCTGGTAGTACAGGGTGTCGCCGCCGGGCGAGAGGATGGCATCGCCCAGATGACTGGAGTTGGCCGTCAGGCGGAGTATGCGTTCGCGGGCGTTGTCAAGGTCGAAGACCAGGGCGCGAGTGGTGCTGACGGCATCCTGCTTCTTGCCCTTCTTGCTCTTCTTGTCCTTGCTGTCTTTCTTACCCTTGCTGGTCTCAGCGGCCTGGTCGGCATTCTGGTCTTCCTTCTCAGCGGCTTCCAGCTGTTCCTTCTCCTCCTTGGTCATGCGGAAACGCTCATAGGCATCCAGGTCGAAGAACATGATGTAGACATCCTCCTCGGCTCCCCAGCTGCCGTGACTGCGGTAGCCGGCGCGGTCGCTCGAGAAGATGATAGCCTTGCCGCCCAGTGCCCACTTGGCGTTGCGGTCGCTGTAGCCGCTGTTGGTAAGGTTGTGTACCTCGCCACTGCCGTCAGCCTTCACCAGTGCCACGTCAGGGCTGTTCCATCCACCTGTGCCGATGTAGCTTGCCAGCAGCCAGCGGCTGTCGGGACTCCACTCAAACCATAGGTCACCGTCGGTATAGCTGTATTGGTATTTGCCGTCGAGCACGGTGCGAACGGCCTTCGTCTGAAGGTTCATCACGCGCAGGGTACCGCGATCCTCGAAGAAGGCAATCTCCTTGCCGTCAGGACTGAATTTGGGCTGTTGCGAGGTCAGTGCGGTATGGGTCAGCTGTTCTTCTGACACTTCGGCGGCGTAGGTGAACTGCTTGTCTTGCTTGTTCTTGATGGTGCTGCGGTATATTTGCCACGTGCCGTTGCGCTCGGCACTGTACACCAGGCTGCGCCCGTCGGGCGAGAAGCTGAGGTTGCGCTCTTGCTCTGGCGTGTTGGTAACCTGACGGGTGGTCTTATACTCAGTAGAGGTGACATACACATCGCCGTGCATGATGAAGGCTATCTCCTTGTTCTTGGGCGACACGCTGATTTCTGTGGCTCCACTGGTCCGGATGCTGCGTATCAGCTGCTTGTCGTTGCTGTCGGCAAGGATGCTGATGCTGACCCGCTGCCCTTGTCCGTTTCTGAAGGTATAGATCTCGCCATCGTAGCCATAGCACAGTGTACCATCGCGGGCAATGGTAAGGAAACGGACGGGGTTCGTGGTGTGATGGGTTATCTGTTGTTCACCGCTGCCGTCGATATTGCGCTTCCAGACGTTGAACGTGCCGTCGCGCTCGCTGAGGTAGTAGAACGACTGGCCGTCAGGAGCCCACACGGGGGTGCGGTCTTCGCCACGGAAGGTGGTCAGCCTACTGAATCGCCTGTCGCTGTCCTTGCCGGCTGCTCCCTTCATCAGCCAGATGTCGCGCGTGACGGCACTTTGGTGGTGCTTGCGGAAATAGTCTTCGTAGCCCTTGACGTCATGGTAGAGCAGGTCGCCATTGGCATTGATGCTGATGTCCTGCATGGTGATGATGGAGAATAGGCAAGGGCGGCCACCTGAGGTGCTAACCTCGTAAACCTGTGGGAAGGTCGATTCTGGCAGCAGGCTGCTCTGTGCTGTGGGCATCATGGAGCTGCTGAACAGCACGTGCGTGTTGTCCCTGAAGGCAATAGGTGTCTCCGTGCCGCTATGGGTGGTCAGTCGCCGAGGGGTACCCCCTTGCGAACTCATCAGGTAGACATCCATGCTGCCCTCGCGTGTAGAGGCGAAGGCAATGCTCTGCCCGTCAGGACTCCAGATGGGCTGGGCGTCGTAGGCTGCATTGCTGGTTAGTTGACGAGCCTGTCCTCCTGTGGCAGCTACGGTATAGATATCGCCTTTATATGAGAATGCAATCTGTCTGCCGTCGGGCGAGATGGCAGGGAAGCGCATCCATAGCGGGGTGACTTGGGCAGCGAGCATGAGCGATGCAGCCCAGAAGAAGGCTGTAGTGAATAGCTTTTTCATTTGTGTATGAGATAAGTTTAGTTGTTTGGAATCCAAGTGTTGCTGCGTGTGAAGACGCGCTGAAGGGTAATCTGCTCCGCCTCCTTCTTGGTCAGCTGGCGGCTCCAGCCTACGCGGTGCTTCGTGTCGGCTCCCTCGCCACGGTTGTTGTACTCCAGGTATCGGGCGGTCTTCACGGCTTCCGGACGCCATTGGTGCCATCCTTCAGGAAGAATCTGACGGGGCAGGTCGCTGTTCATAAACAGGGTATAGCCATAATCGCGCCAAGGGCGACCAAGATAAACCTTGTCTGCATTCTCAGCTGTGCTGATGTGGCAATTATTAAATATGTACCCGTACATTATATCTTTTGGCGTAGAGGCTGCGGTGATGTAGGAGTTGATTTTGCAGAAGATGTCGCAGTTCTCGAACCACGCTGTCGACGGACCGAAGATGAAGTCGGTGGTTCCTTCGATATAGCAATTCTTGAAGTATAGGCGTGTGTCGGGGGCTCCTGTATACACGGTGTCCTGATTACCGAGGAACCGGCAGTTGATGAACTGCAGGCAGTCGCCCGTAGTCATCAGTGCGACAGCCTGGCCCAGACGGGCGGCATTGTTCTCGATGGTGATGTCCTTAATGGTTATCAGACTGCCGTCTACGCGTAGGGTGTAGGTACGGAAGGTTCCCATGCCCTTGCCCAGCGACGGCAGGACAATGTTGGCATGGTCGTCCCAGGTGATGACGGTTTGGTTGCGGTCCTCACCGCATATCTCAATGTTTGTCAGCCACTGCGGTATGACGAGCTTCTCCTTGTAGGTTCCCTTCTTGACGTAGATGACCTTGTGGTATTCCATGAAGGCACGGCACACCTCTATGGCATCGGCAACGTTGCGGAACTGTCCTGTACCGTCGCGAGCCACAACCAGTGTGTCGGGGTTGTCGTACTTGTCCTTGGCTTGAAGAACAGTGATGCCACAGAAGAGGCAAATGATGCAGATTAGTCTTTTCATATTAGTTGTCGTCTTTGTTCCCAGATTGTCGGCTTACATGATTTGAGTCACTTCTTGCAGGCCCTTCACTTCTTTCAGTGCATTCATGATTTCGCGCACATTCTCGCGGTCGTGTACGCGGAGCTCAATGCTTCCGTCGAAAACACCATCCTCGCTATTGATAGTGAGCTTATGGATGTTGACGTTCAGCTGTGAGGAAATGATGCGCGACACATCCATGAGGATGCCTACGCGGTCGATACCCTGAAGGCGGATGGTGGCATCGAAGAACAGCTGCTTGTGCATGTCCCACTTGGCGTCAAGGATGCGATTGCCGAATCCGCTCTTGAGCTTGTCGGCTACCGGACATGCCCGCTTGTGTATCTCTATTTGGTGTTTGTTGTCAATATATCCCAGGATGTCATCGCCTGGGATAGGATGACAGCAGTGCTTGAATTTATACTTCCCGATGGTTTCTTCGCTGATGTAGATAGGCTTCTTGCGGTTGAACTTCTCCGGCACCACAAACAGCTCTTGCTGAACCTTGTCGTCGGTTCCCTGTTTCTTGCTCCGTCCCAGAAAGGGTACCAGCTTGCGCCAGCCTTTCTTGCCATTGCTGTTCTTGCCGTTCAGCTCGTCCAGGTCTTTCTCGCCCAGCAGGATGGTCTTCTCGCCCAAGCCCTGGAAGAAGTCCTCGCGGCGGTTGACCTCGTGGAACATAGCCAGCTGGTCGATGACGGCTGGGGTGTTCTCGATATTGTTTTTCTTGAGGAACTGTGCCAGCAGATTTTCGCCCTTCTTTTGAATCTCCCGACTGTCGCGGCGCAACACTGCCTGTATCTTGGCTTTGGCCTTTGCGGTGGAGACGAAATTAATCCATGCTGGTTGCACATGCTGTGATTTCGAAGTTAGAATCTCCACCTGGTCGCCGCTCTCAAGCTTGTGACTCAGCGGTACGAGCTTGTGGTTGACTTTTGCTCCTATACAATGAGACCCCAGGAAAGTATGGATGCTAAAGGCGAAGTCGAGTGCTGTGCAACCAGCTGGCATCGTCCTAATTTCGCCCTTGGGCGTGAAGACGAATATCTCTGAGGCAAAGAGATTCAGCTTGATGGCATCCAGGAAGTCCATGGCATCGGGCTGTGGATCGTCCAGGATTTCCTTGATGGTGCGCAGCCATTCGTTCAGCTCGTTTTCGTCCTCGGTATATTCCTCGTTGTCCTCGCCTTCCTTGTATTTCCAGTGGGCTGCGAAGCCTTGCTCGGCTATCTCGTCCATGCGGTCGGAGCGTATCTGTACTTCTATCCAGCGCCCTTGCTTCGACATCAGTGTCACGTGGAGTGCCTGATAGCCGTTGGCCTTGGGATGCGACAGCCAGTCGCGCAGACGGTCGGGGTGGCTCTTGTATATCTTCGAGATAGCCACGTAGATGTTGAAGCATTCGTTGATTTCCTCTTCACGCTTGGCTGGAGTGAAGATGATTCTGACTGCCAGGATGTCATAGATTTCCTCAAACGTGACGTGCTTGTTCTGCATCTTCGTCCAGATGGAGTACGGGCTCTTCACACGTTCCTTAATTTCATATTTGATGCCCATCTGCTTGAGCGACTCCTCGATGGGAGCAGTGAACTGGTCGAACAGTTCATGACGCTGCAGCTCCGTGTCTTGCAGCTTCTGTTTGATGCTGTTGTATTGCTCCGGGTGCTCGTACTGGAAGCTGAGGTTCTCCAGTTCCGACTTGATTTTATTCAGTCCCAGGCGGTTGGCAAGCGGTGCATAAATATACAGCGTCTCACCTGCAATCTTGTATTGCTTGTTGGCAGGTTGCGACTCCAGGGTGCGCATGTTGTGCAGGCGGTCGCAGATCTTGATGAGGATGACACGTATGTCCTCGCTCATGGTCAGCAGCAGCTTTTTGAAGTTTTCTGCCTGTGCTGAGGCTTGCTCTCCGAAGATACCGCCACTGATCTTGGTCAGCCCGTCAACGATTTGGGCAATCTTCGGACCAAAGATGTTGGCCAGGTCTTCGGTGGTATAGTCGGTATCCTCCACCACGTCGTGCAACAGTGCTGCGCAGATGCTGGTAGAGCCCAGCCCCACCTCCTCGCAGGCTATCTGTGCCACAGCGATGGGGTGCATGATGTAGGGTTCGCCAGAGAGTCGGCGCACACCCTTGTGGGCCTGCCGTGCAAAATTGAAGGCTTTGGTGATAATGTCCACCTTCTTGCGGTGGCGTGATGTCAGGTAACTGTCCAACAGATGTTGGAACGCGTCGTTCACCAGTTTCTCGTCAGCGTCTTCACGCATCATATCCTCGTCCATAAGCGTTATCTCCTCCTTCTCCTTCTTGTTGATTTACGTTTCTTATTTGCTGTGCCTCGCTTCCTGCTCACAGAGCCTCGCTTCCTGCTCACAGAAGATCCGCGGCGGCGGCTCACCTTGCTACGCTTGCCATAGCGGGCTTTCTTGCCCCTGATGTAGCGCTTGCTCTTGTGATAGTAGGTCGGAACATCGTCTCTGACTTCCACTTCGGAGCGGTTGGTCAGCAGTTCGTCTGACTTATAGTTATAGACAGAGTCCTCCAGGTCGATAAATTTGCCCACCTCCGTCTGTGGTAGACGTATGGGCGACGGAGCTGTAGCTCCAGGTACCACGTCGCGACGGTACATGGGGTTTAGCGACCTCAGCAAGTCGATATTGATACCTACGACCTCGGCTACCTGCTGCAGGTGGACGTTGCGGCTCACCATCACGGTATCGGACTTGGCGGGCAGTCGGGTGGTCATGGGACAGATATTGTGCTGCGAATAGTAAGTCATGATATAGTTGGCGGCAATGAAGGCTGGAACATAGCCGCGTGTCTCCTTTGGAAGGTAAGGGTATATCTGCCAATAGTCCTTGGTGTTGACGGTTGAGTCCTTTATGGCAGCCTGAGCCCGGTGGATGGCCTTGTTGATGTTCTCAGGGCCACAGTTGTATGCTGCAATCACCAGGTTCCAGTCGCCAAACACCTTGTAGAGGTCGCTCAGGTAGTGTGCTGCTGCGCGCGACGACTTGACAGGATCGCGACGCTCGTCCAGCAGGGAGTTGACCTGCAGACCATATTGCTTGCCTGTGCCTAACATAAACTGCCATAGTCCTGTTGCGCCTACACGGCTCACAGCCTTGGGGTTGAGAGCCGACTCAATGACAGGCAGGTACTTCAGTTCCAGGGGCAGCTGGTAGAGTTCCAGAGCCTCTTCGAAGATAGGCATATAGAAGTTTGAGGCACCCAGCATATAGCTGATGCTGTGGCGAAGGCGTCCGCTGTAACGGTCGATGAACTTCTGAACCACCTCGTTGTAGGCCATCTCCATGACGCATGGCATACGGCTCAGACGGTCGATGTACTCATCGCGTGAATACAGAGGATTCACGTCTTGCATGTTACAGTCAGAAGGCTCGTCCAGATAGGTCTTCGACATGTAGAGGTTGAGCAGTGAGTCCAGGTCGTAGGTCATGGCCTCAGGAAACTCAATCACGTCTTCGTTGCCATCCTCGTCAGTCACAACAATCTCGTCCTCGCCGTCCTCATCGTCTTCTACGACTACCTGGGCTTGCAGGCTTAGGGGCAGACATCCTAAAAGGAAGAACAGTATTTTCTTCTTTATCATCATATGCTATTTTCTTTCTCTTTTGCTTTATAAAAATATAAAGGTTAAAAATTCAGTTTACAGCTCAGTCCGAGCGATTGTGATTCCAGCATGTTCCCGCCTCCTCGATTGGGAATTACCGTTGGCTCCACCTTCAGGCTGAGGTCTTTGGATATGTCGAACACGGAGAGTTCTGCGTCGACATACGCATCAATCACCGAAAGGGCATAGACTCCGAGCAATATAAAGAAGCTCATGTCGCGCCAGCGGCGATACTTGTCCTTACGGTTCTTGAAAATGGGTATGTATTGATCTTTGTTCTCAGACGTAATCTGCTTGCCCAGATGCATGAACTTATTGTATGAGTCTGTTCCCGGGTCATCGTCCATGAGGTCGAGATAGGCTTGCGAATAGTCTTTGTACATCATGTTGTTCCAAGACAGCGCATAGATGCATCCCAGGAAGCCTCCATAAATGATGGGCAACTTCCAGAACTTACGGTTGTAGATCTGTCCGGCCCCCGGCAATACCAGGGCAAGCCACAAGGCCCGTTGCGGATTGGGCCTCCATGTGTTCCAGTCGCGCTTTTCCTTTTTCTTGCGCTCTTTCTTCAGCATCACAGAGGTTGTGTCGGCAGCCGTTTCAAGAGTGTCGCCCAGCAGGATCTTGGCATCTGATTGGGCAAGGGAGTCCATCACAGCCAGGTCATCCGTCTGAGCCAAGCTCCCCACACTCGTCATCAACAAGCCCAGGGCGAAGAATATTTTTCTCATCAGCGTCTTAACCACTTCGTTACTCCTCATTCTTTTAGTTTCTGAATGAATCCAATGCGTTCATGATGCGCTCAAGCTGCTCTTCGTTGTCAAACTGGATGCTTATCTTTCCCTTTCCCTTGGGCGAGCAGGTCATCTGTACCTTGGTCTGGAAGAACTGTGTCAGCCGTTCTTTGAGTACGTTGAACTCTTCAGGCAGTTGTGCCTTCGAGGCAATCTTGCCTTTGACGGTTTTCACGTCATCGCCGCTCTTCAGCCTCTGCACCATCTCTTCCACTTGTCGCACAGAGAGGTGACTCTGCTCCACCTCCTTGAACAGTTTGATCTGTTGCGTAGGACTGTCTAAAGCCAGCAGGGCGCGGGCATGTCCCATCTCTATCTCATGGTTTTTCAGAGCTATCTGCACTTGTGCAGGAAGTTTCAGTAGGCGTAGATAGTTGGTTACTGCAGCACGGCTCTTACCCACACGCTCCGAAATCTTGGCCTGTGTCATCCCTGAAGTCTCTGCCAGATGCTGATAGGCCAGTGCTATCTCGATGGCATTCAGGTCTTCGCGCTGGATGTTCTCCACCAGTGCCATTTCCATCACACCCTGGTCTTCTACCGTCACGATGTATGCGGGAATCTTGTTCAGCCCGGCCAGCTGAGAGGCTCGCCAGCGGCGTTCACCGGCAATAATTTGGTATTTCCCACTTTCCGCTTTTCGCAGGGTGATGGGTTGTATGATGCCCAGCTCGCGGATGCTGTTTGCCAGCTCCTGTAGTGCTTCTTGGTCGAACTCGCGACGGGGCTGGTTGGGATTAGGCTCTATTTGTGCTATATCAATCTCGCTCAGGTTTGAAGACCCTTCTGTCTTCACTTCGCTATGTGTGTCGATGAGAGCATCCAGTCCGCGACCGGTACCAATCTCGTCCAGTCCGCGACCAAGGACGTTACGATCGTATTTCTTCTTTACTGCCATTAGTCTGTCTTTATCCTTTTTCTATTAGCATTTTATTGTCAGCAGTTCTTTGAGATGATTTCCTTGGCCAGTGAAAGGTGGTTTTTTGCGCCTGTTGAGTCTGCGTCATATAGGATGACGGGTAGTCCGTGTGAGGGACTCTCAGAAAGCTTCACATTGCGCTGGATGACCGTCTTGAATACCAGTTCCTGGAAATGGCGTTTCACCTCGTCGTATATCTGGTTGGCCAGACGCAGGCGGGAGTCATACATCGTCAGCAGGAAACCCTCAATCTCGAGCTTTGGATTCAGCTTCTGCTTGATGATCTTGATGGTGTTGAGCAGCTTTGAGATACCTTCTAGCGCAAAATACTCGCACTGCACGGGGATGATCACTGAGTCGGCTGCCGTCAGGGCATTCACGGTGATAAGTCCAAGCGAGGGCGAGCAGTCTATCAGGATGTAGTCGTAGTCGTTGCGTATCTGTCCTAGCAGCTCTTTGAGGATTTTCTCTCGGTTGGGCATGTTCAGCATTTCTATCTCTGCCCCTACCAGGTCAATGTGACTGGGGATGATGTCCAGTCCGTCAATGTCTGTCGTATAGATGGCATCGCGTACGTCAGTCTTATTAACAATACATTCGTAAATCGAACAGTCTACCTGCTGGATGTCAACACCCAGGCCGCTTGATGCGTTGGCCTGTGGGTCGGCATCCAAGACAAGAACCGACTTCTCCAGAGTGGCCAGTGAAGCTGCCAGATTGATGGTAGTAGTGGTCTTTCCCACACCGCCTTTCTGGTTTGCTAATGCAATAATCTTTCCCATAATCTATCGTTTACATGTACATAATAGGTTGCAAAGTTACGAAAATAATATGAAAAACTTTAAATTATCAACCTTTTTTAGTAATTTTGCACCCAAATACATGAAAAAAGATGGAAAAAGGAAAGCCACTGATACTGATTTCCAATGATGACGGATATCAGGCAAAGGGTATTCAAGAATTGGTTCGTATGGTGCGTGACTATGGCGATGTGCTGGTTTGTGCTCCAGAGGGACCACGAAGTGGCATGTCGTGTGCCTTCTCTGCTACCATACCTCTGACGCTTATGTTGCGTCATCAGGAATCAGGGGTTCAGGTGTGGTCGTGTAACGGTACTCCCGTAGATTGTGTGAAGATGGCACTCTCGAACCTGTGCGACCATCGTCCAGACTTGGTGATAGGAGGCATCAATCATGGTGACAACGCTTCTGTGAATGCTCATTATTCCGGTACGATGGGAGTTACGCTGGAAGGATGTATGAAGTATATTCCCAGTGTGGCATTCTCATTGTGCGACCAGCGTCCTGACGCCGACTTTCAGCCTTTGGAGCCTTACGTGCGGCAGATTATCAGGCTTGTGCTGAGTGAGGGCCTGCCGAAAGGCATCTGCCTGAACGTGAATTTCCCGTTGACTGAAGGTGGATGCTATAACGGTGTGCGCGTGTGCAGGATGTCGCAGGGAACTTGGTATAATGAGACCACCAAGTTTCATCATCCGCGCGGTTATGACTATTGGTGGATGATAGGTCATTACAACAATGACGAACCCACAGCCGACGACACAGACCGTTGGGCTTTGGAGCACGGTTATGTGGCCATCACTCCCACGACTATAGACCTGACAGCCTACGAGGCAATCAGAATGGTGGAAAACTGGAATATTTAAGGTGTAAAGAATCTTGCTTTTTTATGAAGTACTATCTGATAGTAGGTGAGGCCTCAGGCGATCTCCATGCCTCCCATTTGATGCAGGCGTTGAAGCGTCGCGATTCAGAGTCGCAGTTTCGCTTTTTTGGAGGCGACCTGATGGCTGCTGTGGGCGGCACCCGTGTGCGACACTACAGTGAACTTGCCTATATGGGCTTTGTACCTGTGTTGTTGCATCTGCCCACCATCATGCGCAATATGAAGATATGCAAGGAGGACATTGCCCGATGGCAGCCCGATGTGGTCATTCTGGTAGATTATCCAGGCTTTAACCTCAGCATTGCCAAGTACGTCAAAGCGCATCATATCTGTCCAGTATACTATTACATCTCACCCAAACTGTGGGCTTGGAAGGAGTATCGCATCAAGAACATCAAGCGCGATGTTGACGAGTTGTTCTCCATCCTGCCTTTCGAAGTCGAGTTCTTTGAGCAGAAACACCATTATCCGATCCACTATGTAGGCAATCCTACAGCTCAGGAGGTGCGCCAGTTCATTGAGGAGCGAGGAGTAGGGGAGGAGAGAGCCGACCACCGTAGTAGACCCATTATCGCTCTGTTGGCTGGCAGTCGCATGCAGGAGATTAAGGACAATCTGCCCGCCATGATCCAGGCTACCCGCCATTTGTCGGGGCAGTATGACATCGTGGTCGCAGGAGCCCCCGGCATCCATAAGGATTACTACGCCAGGTTTCTAAATGCTACCCATGTGCGGCTGGTGTCCGACGCTACATACTCTTTGCTGTCGAAGGCCACCGCAGCCCTTGTCACCAGTGGCACGGCAACGCTGGAGACCTGTATGTTCCGTGTGCCTCAGGTGGTATGCTACGAGACTCCCCTGCCTCAGCTCATCGGGTTTCTGAAGCGCCATCTCATCAAGGTGCGCTATGTGTCGCTGGTTAATCTTATTGCCAACCGAGAAGTAGTGCCTGAACTGGTGGCAGAGACCTTCAGTGTGGATAATATCCGCCACAATCTGGAGGACATTTTGCCTGGCGGCCCTAAGCGTCAGCAGATGCTTGACGACTATGAAGAGGTGCATCGACGATTGGGCGACAGTCAGGCACCCGACCGTGCAGCTCAATTGATGATAAAATTGTTAATAAATAAATAGTTAATAAACATCACTATGCTAAAGTATTTGTCAATTTTGGGTTTCGACCCTGCCAAGCATCATGTCAAGACAGAAATGCTGGCTGGACTTACTACGTTTCTTACCATGTCTTATGTCCTGGCCGTCAATCCCATTGTCCTCAGTGCTGCGGGAATGGACAAAGGGGCAGTGTTCTCTGCAACGGCTATAGCTGCAGCAGTTGCCACCCTCACGATGGCGCTCTATGCCAAGATGCCTTTCGCTTTGGCTTCAGGCATGGGGCTTAATGCATTTTTTGCATACACGCTGGTCGTCTCTATGGGCTATACTTGGGAGCAGGCCTTGGCTGCTGTCCTGATAGAGGGTGTGGTTTTCATAGTCCTTACTATTTTCAAGGTGCGTCAGGCTATTGTCGACAGTATCCCGCTCGACCTGCGCTATTCCATCTCTGTGGGCATAGGCCTGTTTATTGCTTTCATCGGACTGCGGAATGGGGGTGTCCTCGTCTCCAGTGATGCCACGATGACTGCCTTAGGACCTTGGACAGCCACGTCGCTTATTGCCATTTGTGGCATTTTATTAGGTTCAGTGCTGTTGATTCTTAAGATTCGCGGAGCATTGTTCTATACCATTCTGCTGATGACGGTGATAGGCATTCCCTTTGGTGTCACCCAGCTACCCGATGACTTTACGCTTGTCAGCTTCCCCGCATCCGTTGCACCCGTAGCATTTCATATTGACTTCTCTCGTTTTGTGATGCTCGACATCGATTATATTGTGGTTGTGATGACTCTTTTGTTTATGGATATCTTCGATACCATAGGCACGCTGGTGGGGGCATCTATCGGTGGCAAGTTGGTTGATGAGAATGGCAACGTACCCAATCTGAACAAGGCGCTTATGGCTGATGCTGTTGGAACTACGGTAGGAGCTTTAATGGGTACTTCCACTGTGACCACTTATGTGGAGAGCACCACGGGAATAGCCGAGGGTGGTCGCACGGGGCTTACTTCGTTCACGGTAGCCATGCTGTTCTTGCTGGCTCTATTCTTCTCGCCTCTGTTCCTCATCATACCCTCAGCAGCTACCACTAGTGCACTGTTTCTGGTGGGTGTGATGATGATGCGGCCAGTGCAGAAAATTGATTTCATACATTTAAGCACTGGTATGCCCTGCTTCGTTACCATAATGATGATGCCTTTCACTGCCAGCATCTCCGAAGGTATCGTATTGGGTATGCTCGCTTATATCATGGTCAAGGTTTGTATTGGCGAGGGCAAGTCGCTCTCTGCCGTGATGTATGTGCTGGGAGCACTATTCCTGCTAAAATATATTGTTCCAATGTTATAAATTCCCTCTAAATTATATACTTATGAAGAAATTGTTTTTTTCTTTTTGCTGTCTTGGACTCAGCATGGCGGCTGGTGCACAGAACATCCAGTTGCACTACGATCTTGGTCACTCATTTTATGGCGATCTGTCTGGTCGCCCCAACGTCACTACGACGCTCGAGATGTTCAAGCCCGACAAGTGGGGTTCAACGTTCTTGTTTACCGACATCGATTATTTCAGCGATGGTGCCGCTGGTGCCTATTGGGAAATATCACGCGAGTTCAACCTGACGTCCAACAAGAGGTGGGCGCTGCATCTGGAGTATAACGGTGGTGCTACTACTATTGAGCATACGGGCATCGGCAACCGTTTCCAGCATGCTTTCTTGAGCGGTGGTGCCTGGAACTGGGTATCGAAGGACTTCACGAAGACTTTCTCGCTCCAGGCTATGTATAAGTATTATTTTAAGGGTTATGGGCGTGGAGCATTCAATGGCTTTCAGCTCACCGCCGTCTGGGGCGACACCTTTGCCAATGGTCTCTGTACCTTCTCGGGTTTTCTCGATGTATGGTATGACAAAGATGTGCGCGGCAAGCTCATTACGCTCTCCGAACCTCAGTTCTGGTTCAACTTCGGTGCTCTTAAGGGCATGAAGGGCATTAATGTCAGCGTGGGTACTGAGGTGGAAATCAGTAATAACTTCGTGTTCAATAACGACGGCACCAACCAGAAGTTCTACGTTATTCCTACCTTGGCAGCCAAATGGACTTTCTGACGCAGCCTGCTTTGGCCATTCCTGATACTGCTTTTATTCAAAGGTTCTAAACGAATAGCCCTCTTCCAGTAGCCACTCAATGCTTTGGGGGAGGGCTGTCTGTAGCTTGTCAATGCTTTTCAGCGAGTCGTGGAAAGTGATGATGCTGCCATTGCGGGCATATCGCTTCACGTTGTTGAGCACGTCTTCAGCAGTCATCCATTTTGAATAGTCGCGGGTGACAAGGTCCCACATCACAATTTTGAATTTTCGCGAGAGCCATGCATACTGTCCTATCCGCATCCATCCGTGAGGCGGACGCACCAGGTCGGTATGCAGATAGGCATTGGCTTTCTCTACATTGTAGCTGTATTCGCGGATGGTGTAGCTGAATCCTCCTATATGGTTGTGGGTGTGATTGCCTATGCGATGGCCTTCGTCTACCACGCGCTGGTGCAGCTCAGGGTATTTGCGGGCATTGTCGCCAACCATGAAGAAGGTGGCCTTGATGCCGTAGTGCTTCAGCATATCCAGGATAAAGGGAGTAGCCTCGGGTATCGGACCGTCATCAAAGGTCAGATAGACTGATCTTTCATGACGATCCATACGCCACAAGGCTTTAGGATAAAGCCATCGGAGCCATTTTGCTGGTTGCTCAATAAACATTGGCCTATTCCTTCAACTCTCACAACTCACTGTTAGAACCCCAAGTTTCCACCTTTCTGCTCGAATAGTGCTGCCAACTGGCTCAGCTCCTTCATGTGCTTGTCGGCCCACTGGCTGTCGAAGGTATCGGCAAGGGCCACAAGCTGCTGCATAATATAGAGTTGGATGGCACAGTCGTTCTGTGCAGAGTCGAAGCGGAAGCCCTCGAGGGCGCAATACCAGCGCATATACTGTGTTGAGGTCTTCCAGAGGTCATTCATAATCTTGAGAGCCTCCTTGTTGTTGCCCACGATAGCCCAGGCGCGTGCCATATCCATAGAGCCAGAGCTGTAGTTGTGGGCTACATTGTAGGATGGTATCTGCTTGGCGGTAAAGCGCAACACCTCTTCAGCTTTTTTGTTGTCGTCCTCGTTCACCAGTTCTACAGCCAGCTTGGCCATGATGCGGCGGTGGGTGTAGCACATGCGCATGACGGTCTCGTCGAGATAGATGCCTGGCTTGTCAATGCCGCCAAACTTAAAACGCTTCATCACGTTATCATAGGTACGACGGGTGTCAAAGCTCTTCACTCCGTCAATGGGCTTGCCGCCATCGCTGGTGGTGAAGGGGGTGATGCGATACACCAGACCTTCGGTGATCGTATTGTTGCCAAGATTGATGTAGTTGTCGTCTCCTACTGATACTGCCACGTAGATGGGGCGTGTCCAGTTGCATTCTGCCAGCATCTCCAGAATCATCAGGTCACCCTTATAGAGTGCATGCTTGCCCTTGAGCGAGATGACCATGCGGTCGGGTATCGAATCTGATGCCATCATCATGCCACTCTTGCGCACGGCATCCTTGTCGATGGTCATGTAGAGCGTGTCGGTGGGAATCATGTGCAGGTCCTTGTCCTTCGAGCGTACCCAGTATTTGAGCACGTTCTTCAGCTCGAAGGGGTCGTCACCAAACTGCTGGCGAGCTTCCTCGGGATTCTCGCGATAGTGCTCCAGTATGGCTTCCTTCATGTCGGGTTCTACGGTGATGTACTCGTTGGTGCCTGCACAATACTCAATGCGCTCCCATGAGATAGGTACCGAGGGCGAGTCGTAGGCCGGACGGCACATCTGGTCAATGTACCAGTCGGTCTGCAGGTAGCTCAGGTTGCACACACGGGCATCTGTGCGCACACCCTCTACGTCTTGGTTGTACCACAGGGGGAAGGTGTCGTTGTCGCCATTGGTGTAGATGATGGGGTTGCCTTCGTCTTGCAGCGACATCAGGTAGTTCTGGCCGAAGTCGCGACAGGTGTAGCGTCCGGAGCGGTCGTGGTCGTCCCATGTCTGCGATGCCATTTGTACGGGTACCAGCAGGGCGGCTAGGCTTACCACGCAAGCTAGGGTAGTTGCAAATTTTTCACTTTTCACTTTTAGCTTTTCGCTCAGCATGCTTATGATGGCTGCCACTCCAATGCCGCACCAGATGGCGAAGGCATAGAAGGAACCCGCATAGGCGTAGTCGCGCTCACGTGGCTGCATGGGTGTCTGGTTTAGGTAGACCACGATGGCCAGACCTGTCATGAAGAAAAGGAAGAATACTACCCAGAACTGTCGGATGCCCGTCTGGTCTTTGGCATTGCCGTGATGCTTGGCTAAAGACTGCCAGAAGAGTCCGATGAGGCCCAATAGCAGAGGCAGGCAGTAGAACACGTTGTGTCCCTTGTTGTTCTTCAGATCATCGGGCAAGAGCTCCTGGTCGCCCAGACGCCAGTTGTCGAACCAGTCGAACCCTGAGAGCCAGTTGCCGTGCTCCAGTTCGCCATTGCCTTGCAGGTCGTTCTGCCTGCCTGCAAAGTTCCACATGAAGTAGCGCCAGTACATGAAGTTGCACTGATAGCTGATGAAGAAACGCAGGTTCTCCAGCTGTGAGGGAACTTTGACGGTCACCATCTCACCGCAGCGGTCGTACTGCACCTCGCTGCCGCTCACACCGCCCATCCACGACTCATAGGCATCGCGGTGGGCTGAGCTGTACATGCGGGGGAACAGCATGTTTTGAGCATATTTGTATTCGTCTTTGGTGCGCACTACGAAGTACTGGTCTTTCTCGTCTGGTGAGGCTTTCTCTTTGCGCTGCCACACAGGGTCGCCAGTTGTCATCACAGGTCGGCAGTAGCCTCCGTCTTGTTCTAAAGCCACCTGTGAGGTGTAGGCCTGTCCGTAGAATAGGGGACGCTGTCCGTACTGTTCGCGCCCCAGGTATTCGCCCAGCGTGAAGATGTCCTCGGGCGAGTTCTGGTCCATAGGTGGGTTGGCTGCCGAACGGATAACGATGAGGGCATACGACGAGTAGCCTATCATCAGCATAAGCATGCAGAGCAGTGAGGTGTTCTTGACGCGGGCGGAGACCAGCGGCTTCTTGTCGCGCTTAAAGCTCAGCACGAACCACAGCACTGCCAGCACCACGCAGCCTATCAGTACTGCCCATACACCATGGCCGTAGAAGGGTATTCCCAGCATGGCCAATGCCAGAAGGAAGGCAATGTTCTGACGCTTGGGTGCCTGATCGTTGTAAGTCTCGTAGATAGCCCATACGGTGATGGCAATGAGCAGGAAAATATAGATAATCTCGCCTGTGTTGAACGGACAGCCCAACGTGTTGACAAACAGCAGTTCAAACCATCCTCCTACCTTGACGATACCAGGCACCACGCCATAGAGCACCGCAGCCAAGATGGCCACTGATATGCCGAGGGCTGTCAGGCTGCCCCTCAGGTCGCGCTTGGGGTCGTCGGTGGGGAACTTGCGATAGTAGTACACCAGTACGATGGCGGGCAGACAAAGCAGGTTCAGCAGGTGAACGCCTATCGAGAGCCCAGTCATATACATGATGAGCACTAACCATCGGTCGGCATGGGGCTCGTCGGCATGGTCTTCCCATTTCAGAATGAGCCAGAACACCACAGCGGTGAAGGCCGACGAGTAAGCATACACCTCACCCTCAACGGCTGAGTACCAGAAAGTGTCGCTGAATGTATAGATGAGTGCGCCCACCAGTCCTGATGCCTCGATGGCTGTCAGCTTGGCGGCTGTCAGCTCGCTCCAGTCCTTGATGAGCAGTCTGCGCACCAGATGTGTGATGGTCCAGAACAGGAACAGAATAGTGGCTGCCGAGAGCAGGGCGCTCATCGTGTTCACCATATAGGCCACTTGGCTGGGGTCAGAGGCAAACTGCGAGAACAGATTGGCTGTCAGCATGAAGAAAGGTGCACCGGGTGGGTGGCCGATTTCCAATTTGTAACCAGTAGAGATAAACTCCGGACAGTCCCAGAACGAGGCTGTAGGCTCGATGGTCGAACAATACACCACGGCGGCAATAGCAAAAGCCAGCCAGCCCATGATGTTGTCTACAAGTCTGAATTGTTTCATCTGTATCTTTTGAGTGTGATTTTTGTTTCCAATCTGCAAAGGTACGGTTTTAAACGAAGAATGAAGAATGAACGGTGAAGAATTTGTATCTGCGCATGTTTTTTTATAACTTTTTAAGGCTATAGGATAAGACTGGCCCCGCCTATCAACATGGCATAGCGCAGAAATTTGCCTATAGTCATGCTGACGAGCGAGATGCTGACATTGGCGCGCATGAGTCCTAAAGCGATGGTGATGGCCGAGCCCAGCACGGGGACAAAGGCGAAGAATCCCATCCATGCACCGCGCCCGGCCATGAAACGCGTGGCGCGGTCAAGATCCTTTGGCTTAACGTGCAGGTATTTCTCTATCCACTCCAGCTTGCCCATCCGGCCTACAAAGTAGTTGAACATGCCTCCTGCGACGTTGCCTATGGTGCCATACGCCACCAGTAGCGTAGGGTCTAGTCCGGCCGCCAGCAGTCCCGTCATCACAGCCTCGCTGGAGAATGGAAAGAACGAACCCGCCACAAAGGCCGTCAGTAGCATGCCCCAGTAGCCGTAGCTCACTAGTAACCCAATTAGAGCGTCCATATGCTGTAGGCGGTAATGATAAGTGTTATGGCTACTAGGCAGCAAAATGCCACGTTGGTCATCCTGGTCTTTGTCAGTGCCACGAAGTGGCCCAGCAGTGGTGCTGTGCAGACGATGATCAGCCGCAGCAGCGCGTCGTAGTGCTGTGGTTGTACCACAAGGAATAGTATCAAGGCCAGGTCGAACCAGATGAGGAAGCCAAAGAGCTGTCGGATGCGAATCTTGTCGTCGTGTCGCTTGCGGATGTAGTGTACGATGCCTACTATCGTAAGCATGACCACATAGGCGAAAACTAGGGTCTGAATGCCCGTCAGGAGGTGGAGCGCGAAAGGCAGTTGGATGTCGGTCAGCCTTTCAGCGAAGTCAGCGATGGGTTGGGCATTCTCTGTGTACAGAAGCCAGAAGCCTAGGAACCAGTAGGGTGTCAACAATCCCAGCAACGACGCACCCCATGTGCGCCACGACAGGCACAACAGTTCCAGGGCCATCAGCAACCACAAAAGGGGGATGGCGTATAGCAGCGGGGGCCACGTCATGGTGGCGATGCCGAAACAGACGAAGGCATAGTAGGTGTACCCAGCCGACTCTTTGTCCTGATAGGCCAGGAACAGCAGCAGTACGCCACCTATGAAGAATGGCTGCAGGAATGCTCCGTACATAGACGGGAACAGAAAACTGGCACAGCACGACAGCGCGATGAACGAGCAACTCACCATGCGCGAGTAGATGCGTATCAGGGCATGTACATTGTTGAGCAGCACCATCAGAAGCACACTCACGACAAAGCATGTTGCCTGTATCCGCCACTGCCCCCCCCGCATTCCGCTCAGCAGCCAGACAATGGTGGCATAGCCTAACATCACGGGCAGCGCCAACTTGCTACCGGCTATCTTATTTTGTAGTTGCTTTGCCATTATAGGTCGGCACCTATGTCACGACGGAAATACTTGTCCTGAAACTGAATCTTCTGTGCCTCCTCATACGATTTCCTTAGTGCCTCGGACTTGTCCTTGCCGTAAGACGAGACGGCAATCACGCGCCCGCCGTTGGTCACCAACTGCTCCCTGTTTTCCCCTCCGTCGGGAAACGGAGCCATTTTAGTGCCTGCGTGGAACACTACGGAACCCTCCACCTGCTCGATGCCCGTGATGGGGTAGCCTTTCTTGTACTCCCGAGGATAGCCTCCGCTGACCAGCATGACACAGACTGCAGCACGCTCGTCAAACTCGATGGCGCGTTTGTCCAGATTGCCCTCAGCAACTCCTTCGAACAGGTCGACGATGTCCGACTTCAGGCGCAGCATCACGCTCTCCGTCTCCGGGTCGCCCATGCGGCAGTTGTATTCTATTACCATCGGCTCGCCTTTCACGTTGATCAGCCCGAAGAAGATAAAGCCCTTGTACAGGATGCCCTCGGACTTCAAGCCCTCAACGGTGGGACGGATGATGCGGTCTTCCACCTTCTGCATCCACTCCTTCGTGGCAAATGGCACGGGCGATATCGAACCCATGCCGCCCGTATTCAGACCTGTGTCGTGCTCGCCTATCCGCTTATAGTCCTTGGCCTCGGGCAGTATCTTGTAGTGATCGCCATCGGTCAGCACAAAGACGCTGCATTCTATACCGCTCAGAAACTCCTCTATCACCACACGGCTCGAAGCGTTGCCGAACATGCCGCCCAGCATCTCCTTCAGCTCGCGCTTGGCTTCGTCGAGGGTGGGCAGTATCAGTACTCCTTTGCCTGCACACAGACCGTCGGCCTTCAGCACATAGGGAGCTTCCAGCGTATCCAGGAAGGCCAGACCTTCCTCCAGATGCTCGCCGTCGAAGGTCGCATAGCGCGCCGTAGGAATCTGGTGGCGCTGCATGAAAGCCTTGGCAAAGTCTTTCGAACCCTCCAACACGGCTCCAGCTTTTGTCGGGCCAATCACGGGTATGTCCTTTGTGCGGGCGTCGTTAGCCAGGTCATCGTAGATGCCCTTCACTAGCGGGTCTTCAGGGCCTACCACCACCATGTCGATGCTCTTCTCCACGCAGAACTGCTTGATGGCCTCGAAGTCGTCGGACTTCATCTCAACATTCTCGCCGCAGTTGCCGGTTCCTGCGTTGCCGGGGGCTATATACAGCTTCTCGCACTTACCACTCTGGGCAATCTTCCAGGCCAGTGCGTGCTCGCGCCCGCCACTGCCTAACAGCAATATTTTCATCATTCTTCTATGTCGTTTTAAATTCAGATGCAAAGGTACGAAAATTCTGCGACTTATGCAAGTATTTGGCGCGTTTTTGCTGTTTTTCTTGCCAGTTAGAGCACTATATGTTCACTTCGCCTGTAATTCACGGCGGTTTATTCGTAACCGATTCCTGCATGATCTTCCTACATAGGGCTTCATTGTCTTAGTATAATAGTTGTGCAAAAATACAACTTTTTTTTGGAATTGACAAAATATTGGATAGAAAATCACCTTAACGTCACGCGTCACGCGTCACGCGTCACGTTTTTGCCATTTTTCGCTGTCGGGGAAATTGCTAAAGATTTTCCCGACGCTGTCGGGGAAATCACAGATTGGAGAGCTCTTTTTCGCACCCCTGAAAGGGCGAAAATCGAGCAAAAAACACCGAAAATCACAAAAAAATGATGGAAAAACGGGCTCAGAAAGGTTCTCCTGACTTTATCAGAAAATGCCCCCCAGTCGGCTCAAAGAGCCTGTACAAAAGGCTTTGCGGGATGTCGAGACCCGCAGCGGCGCTTCGTTCATATTTCTGTTACTTTATTTTCATCCTTGATGTTCTAAGGACAAGATGGCACAGAAATATGAAAAGGAATGGGTGAAACTTATTCCCAACAATAGCCCATACGTTTGAGCATGGTTTCTTCAGACAGCCAAGTGTTTTTGATGTATTCTATGTAGATGGTGCCGTCAACTATTGAGTAAATGATTTTTATACGGGGTATGACTTTATATCCGCGAAGCTCAAAACCGACTTTTTCCGATATAGGTTCTACGACAGCAGAGAAGGGTGACTGGGCAATACGGCGCACGGCGTCCATAACCAGTCTGCGCAATTTGTTATATTGCCCTTCTCCGTGCTCCTCCAGCGTGTATTGCAGAACCTCAGCAAGACTCTGCAACGCCGGTGCCGACCATCTTGTCTCTAAATTCATAAAGCCTTTGGTCTAAGAAATGTTCAGCTTCCTCCTGCGAATAGCTATTGCCTGCCAATATCTGGCTGTGGCTTAGTTGCAGGATTCTTACTAGTCTGTCTTCGTCGTTCATCATTACTTCTGCTATTTTATTGCTGCAAAATTACGATAAATGAATGAAAGTTCCAAATTTTTTTCAAGAATTCTGTGCCACAATGTCAAAGAACGCTTCTTTTTTTACTATGAGACAAGTACCAGTCCCCTGTGCTCAAAACGTGACGCGTGACGATGTGACGCGTG
>CAMNPM010000011.1 GCA_946548065.1 uncultured Prevotella sp.
ATAGATATTGAGCTTTCAGCTCTTGTCTCTCTCCAACTTGAAACCGCCAACATTCGCACGAAAAGAACAAGCAGATGAAAGTTCACGCTTGATAGGCGTGGACTGTTCGTTCTTGTTTTCGTGCTTGGTCGCTTGGCGGTAACCAGATTCCTAATAAGCATCGAATAGTTGCGCCTTTTTTTAATATAATGAGAAAAATATTATTTCTTTTATTTCTATCCGTTTCTGTGATTATGAGTGCCGAAAGCATTACCATTAAACAGAAAAGCGGCAATGAAACGATTTTAGATTTATCTACAAATCCTATCATTACTTTTTCTGGTGAAAATATGGTAGTAACCAATGATTTCACCAGTATTATGCTTCCTCTTGACGATATTGACAGTTATGTTGTGGGCAATGTCAACACAGGGATTCTTGAGATGGCCGATACTCCTGAATATCATGATGGACATGTTATGTTCAAGGGAATAGTTGAAGGAACGACAGTTTTTGTGCACTCTATTGATGGTAAGATGATACATAAGTTTACATCGGATGGTTCAGGTATCCTAGACGTTAATATTGGATTATTTCCCAAAGGAGTTTATATTATCACCACACCGGAAAATCAAATTAAAGTCATTAATAAATAGTAATTAAGAATCATGAAAAGGATTATAGTATTATTAGTAATGGTCAGTATGTACCATATAGTGTTATTCGGACAAAGAAAATATGAAATGGTTATTGAGAAGACCGATGGTTCCGAAGTTGTTATTAAGACAGAAGATATAAGTCGTACTTATTTTCGTGAAATAAGTGAGGGAGGCGGCAATGATAACCAAGGTGGTGGAAATGATAATCAAGGAGGAAACCAAGGGAATGTTGATAATCCAAGTGCCTTGGTAGGTATTTGGACTCAATTTCATCAGGGGAGTGCAACATCATGGTATTATGGCTTCAAATTGGATGCCAATGGCGAAGCAGCATATGCAGAATGGGATATCAAGGATAGCGGCCCTAATTGGAATTATTGGGGTGGGGGAAAATGGTTTGTTAAGGATAACGTATTGACAATGAGTTCCCCTAATGGCAGTGTTGTATATTCCTCTATTTACACTCTCAGTAGTGACGGAAAAACGATATCATTGGTTGGCGACACAACAGGTAAATTTGGTACATTAAAAGGTGATTTTATCAAACAATAGGAAGGGGGTATAGGGTTAAGCACTTGACCCGCTAACAATCAAGACCTCAGTAGATAGAGAGCAAAGTGTTTTCATCTGCTGAGGTTTCTTTTTTGTTTGTAGTGGCTTGCTTTTATTAGAAATAATTGCTACTTTTGCGTCGTATTTTATTAACGGATGTATGACAGACAAGGGAGAAACGGATAATAACAACGGTGGGCGGTTCCGGCGCGAGACCATCCACCATCAGCATAGGCGGTCGTATTGGCACGACTATCATGAGCCGGGTCTGTATATGCTGACGATGGTGATAGAGGGCCGTCAGCGGCTCTTTGGGACTATTGTGGGCAGTGCAAAAGGACGGCCTGGAAGCAGCGAGGCTCCGCATGTGACGCTATCGGAATTGGGACGGCGGGTGCTGGAGGAAGAAGTGCCGAAGATACATCGCTTTTATCCGATGGTGGAGGTATGGCGAGTGGCTATTATGCCGGATCATATCCATATGTTGGTGAGGGTGAATGCTCCGCTGCCGCAAGGTAAGCATCTGGGCCATGTGGTACGTGGTTTTAAGACGGGGTGCTCACGTGCTTGGTGGCGGTGGCAGGACGAGCAGGTGGGGCGGCTTGGCGGAGAAACGCCAAGCACTACAGCAGCGGAAGTTGCTGCTGTGCCCGAGGCTTCTCCCTCGGGTAATCGGCCTGTGCTTTACGAACAGGGCTACCACGACCGCATCATCAACCGACCGGGCATGCTGGAGAATATCAAGCGCTATATGGACGAAAACCCACTGCGGGCCCGTATAAGGCAGGAATGCCCACGTCTGATGGAACGCCAGTTGCATCTGTGGATAGCGGGCCGTGAGTATGCTGCCTTTGGCAACCTGTTCCTGTTAAAATATCCCATCAAGGAGCAGGTGTTCTTTCATCGCAGGGATAAGGCTACAGGACAGCCTACGGAGCTTACAGAGGCTTTTCATCAAGAGCATGCCCGACTGCTGCGTGTGGCTGAGGAGGGCACGGTACTCGTTACGCCAGGTATCTCGAAGGGTGAACAAAAGGTGGTCAGCGATGCCCTTGATGGCTGTTTGCCATTGATTTTACTGCAGAAAGAGCCCATCGGGGAATATTGGAAACCCTCTCAGCGCCGTTTCTATGCCTGTGCTGCAGGTCATTTGCTGATACTTGTTCCCTGGCATGTTGACGGCAGTTCTGACTATGCCGGTTTCCATCAGCTCAACGATTATGCCCGTGAGGTATGTTTGGCTACTGAGATGCGCATTCTCAATTATGGAGAACTAAAGACGCGTCCCACCATCCGCGAGTGGGAGGGCTAGCCCGACCTGACAGCAATGATGCCATAGGTAGTTCTTATGTTTCTGTTTCCAATGTGCAAAATATAGATAATAATTCCGTTTTTATGGATAGAATTAGAAGCAGAATTTTTCGATGATGCACGTGGAGGATAAGTTTCCCCCGAAAAAGTGTGGTATTTTCTGTTTTTCTTCGTATCTTTGCCTGCCAATTAAAAGATATTGTATTATGAAGAAGGTGTTTTTATTGATTCTGGCTGTCGTGTCGCTTGGCTTGGCAGTCTATGCAAAGGGTGACGGCGGCGAGGAGCCGTCGAAGGCTCCTGAGGGTGTAGAAGCAGTCGACTTGGGGCTTAGTGTGAAGTGGGCAAACATGAACGTGGGTGCAAAGCGTTCTACGGGCTATGGCACCTATTTTGCATGGGGTGAGACCCAGCCAAAGTCCTACTACTCCTGGAACACCTATACTTGGAGCAAGGGCTACGGCCAGCTGCCAAGCAAGTATTCGAACAACGACAGAATGTTCCAGCTGACACCTTCCGACGATGCTGCTCGTGCCAACTGGGGTGGAAAATGGCGCATGCCGACGAAGGAAGAGTATGAAGAGCTGATCAATCCAGATAATTGCTCCTGGGAATGGACGACGAAGGATGGCGTGAACGGCTACAAAGTCACAGGCAAGCGTACGGGCAAGTCAATCTTTTTGCCCATTACCGGCTTTCGCTTCTATGAGAATGTCCAGTTTCGAGGTATCTACGGCATCTACTGGACCTCGTCGCTCTATACCACCAGTCCCAGCAAGGCTTGGTGCCTGGAGTTTGACTTCTCCGACATTTCGGTGCATTACGGCAATCTCTCCGGCAATCGGTTCAGCGGCCGTTGTATCCGTGCCGTGCAATAGATGTTAGCTTTTCTTTAAATCGTTTTATTTCACCTTCCAAACGTTGAGCACGATGCCTTTGAAGTCCTTCACCCATTCCGGCTGACAAACAAAGAGGGCATTGTTCAGCCAGGCATAACGGCTGTCTTTAGGAGCTTCAAACTGTGGAGCAGCCTTGAAGTAATAATAGGGTTGTCCCTCAGTATCCTTGCCATCATATACGAGGCCTTTGTTCCTTACGTGGATATAGATTCCGTCGTCTGTTCGGATGCTGTAGATAGCCTCCAACTCAGTACGCGTACCGTCAGCGGTAGCTCTTTGATAATCGGCCCCGCCTGGTAGGATGGTTCCTTTCAGTAGCGGACCTTCAAACGTGCCTCCCGTTATGGGGATGACAATTCTTTTGCCGTGTTCCGTCTCGCCAACGGTATATGCTCCGTCTATGGTAACGCGCAGCTGCAGGACGAACTCCAGTTGTGGAGTGTCCTTGGGCGGATAGCTCTGTGCGCTTGCCGACAGCAACGATGCTGCGACGGTAATGAGTAATATCAGTTGTCTCATCTATTCCTAATTGGCTGTTCAGTCTTTCAGCGAGTAGGTGACAGTAGTCACCACGCGCACCTTCTTGATGTAAGGTGTGTTCTCGTCGCGGTTTTCTATGGAGAACTGTCCTTGGTCGGCGCTCACTATCTTGTTCAGCTGCGAGTGGCTGTTTTCTGCAAACTGCTGGGCAGTCTTCTCGGCGTTCTCTATGGCCTCCTGCATCATCTTGGGCTTCATCTCCTTGAACGAGATGTATTCGTACTTGACGGGATTGTCATAGCCGCCGTCAACGATGGCCACGCCCTCCTTCAGCAGGTCGCCCTGCTTGGCGATGATGCTGCGCACCTGCTTCACGTTCTGCGAGGTGACGGTAATGACTGAGGTGACAATATATCTATAGGGCTGGTTACGCTCGCCATATTCACGGGCATTCAGGTCTACCACCTGCGGGGCGTTGACCGTCAACTCAGTCTCCTTGATGCCGTTTCTCAGCAGGAAGGCCTTGATCTTGCCTTGCGTCACACCTATCTTGTTGTACAACTCAGGCAGGTCGTTGCCCAGTTCTTTCGATACGATGGGCCACGTCACCTTGTCTGCTTCCACCTCGCGCTCGGCGAGTCCTTTCACATTCACTTTGCGGTCTTTGTTGGCAAAGTTGTCAATACCAGCCTTGATGCTCCATCCAAGGCATACGATGCCCAGCGCAATGAGGGCAGCGGCAATAATGCGGTTTTCTCCAATGTTCATGATTCGTATTATTTTTGGTTTTTCCTGTTATTCTGATTTTGGCGTACAGAAGAGCATCCAACGGTAGAGGTTGCAGCCCACGAAATTGCCCAGCACCTCAGCCAGATAAACGATGAGCACCTCCGTCTGCAGAAGTAGTTCAGCAGGCGACAGCAAGAAGTAGAAGGCATCGGCTATGGAGTGTGTAAAGCCGCATAGGATGAAGACGGGTACCCCTAAGAGCAACGTCAGCATCTTGCCTTTTCGCGCAAACTCAACAGCAGTAGTCATGATGAATCCACAACCAATAGCCAGAAGGAAGCAAGCCAATGGCCCCTTAGCCAGTCTGCCCTCCAGTATCTTCGCCGCTGGCTCAATACAGTCGGGCTGGGCATAGCCTATCAACCACGATGTGAACAGACAGCCGATGATGTTTCCCACGAGCACCATCGTCAGCATTGTCCAGTCGCCAGTCCTGCGTATGAATCCTGCTGTACCTGTATAAAGCTTCAGTCCGTAGTATACTACAGTAGTCAGCCCGAAGGCAAACAATACGGCACCAGCCACTCCGCCAACCCGCAGGTTGACCACGCATCCTATAGAGATGCAGATACCTGCCAGAATAGCCAATGGCAAAATACTAATTTGCTCAGTCAATTTCATTTTCTACCCATTTGTCTGCAAAGATACACTTTTCTATCGAAATATACGTCTTTCTTGCTCGATTTTTCGTACCTTTGCAGCGCAAAAAGTAAATTATGCTAACAACAAACCGTCGATTGGTACATCACGTGGTGGCATTCTTGGTGGTTGCCACTTGGGGAGGAACGTTTATTTCTACCTGTTTCTGGGATGTGTAGCCTCCATGCTCTGTTTCGTGGCGTGGAACTGGGTGCTGAAGAAGCTGGGAGCAGTAGTGGCCACCAACTACGTCTATCTCAACCCCGTCACCACCATTATTTTTGCCTGGCTGATTCTCGCAGAGCAAATCACTATCTATTTCATCCTTGGCACCATACTGATTCTTGTCGGAATGTATGTGGCCGAAAAATGTAAATGATAAATCCAGTCAGCTTAAACAGCATTCCTGTCATCATGAGCACCAGCAGCAATGCCGCCACTATGACACAAAAAAACAAAACTCCAAAATCTATTTGCTGTTTTTCTTGATTATCGATGGTTGTTTCGAAAAAAATACGTACTTTTGCAAGGATAAACTAAAAACGCAAATGATTATGAATATACGACCATTGCTGTTGGCATCGCTGTTGCTGGCTAGTGTCACGATGTCTGCCCAGAACGTGCGCGAGAAGATTCTGCTCGACGAGGGCTGGCGGTTTGCCTTTGGCCATGCCGGCAGTCCGCAGCAGGACTTCGGGTGTGGCACGGAGTACTTCAACTATCTGACGAAGGCCAATTCGATACACAACGAGGGTCCGTACTCCACGAAGTTCAACGACTCCACGTGGCAGGAGGTTCGTGTGCCTCACGACTGGGTGGCGCAGCTGCCCTATGCCCGCGAGGCCAGCCATTCGCACGGCTACAAGACCGTAGGCTATCGTTATCCTGAGACCAGCGTGGGATGGTATCGCAAGACCATCGAGATACCGGCAGAAGATCTGGGTAAGCGCATCTCGCTGCAGTTCGACGGCATCTTCCGCGATGCCCGTGTGTGGTTCAACGGCTTCTATCTGGGCAGCGAGCCCAGCGGCTATGCCACGCAGGTGTACGACGTGACGGAGTATGTGAACTATGGTGGCGACAACCTGATCTGTGTGCGGGCCGACGCGTCGCTGGAAGAGGGCTGGTTCTACGAGGGTGCCGGCATCTATCGCGACGCCTGGCTTCTGAAGTCGGCAGCCGTCAGCGTGGCACCCTTCGGCACCTTTGTCCGGGCCGACCTGCAGGAGCCTTTCGACAAGGCGGTGATACATATCTCTACCGAGGTGACCAACAGCTCGCTCACCACGCAGCACTATGCCGTAAGCCACCGGCTGCTGAATGCCGAGGGCCGCGAGGTGGCAGCCTGCGGCGCCTACCAGTCGCACGAGCTGCCGAGCAAGGCCACCCAGGCGACGGAACAGCTGCTGAGCCTGAACCGTCCACACCTCTGGAGTACCACCGACCCCTATCTTTATAAGGTGGAGACACAGGTGACGGTCGACGGCCAGGTGACCGACCGCTATGAGACCACCATCGGCCTGCGCGCCATCGCCTTCGATGCCGAGCGAGGGTTCTTGCTCAACGGCCAGCCCCTGAAGCTCAAAGGCGTGAACATGCACCAAGACCATGCCGGAGTGGGAACCGCCATTCCCGACTCCCTGCAGGCCTGGCGCATACGACAGCTGAAGGCTCTGGGATGCAACGCCTACCGCGCCTCGCACAACCCCATGACCCCCGCTCTGCTCGACATCTGCGACCGCGAGGGCATGCTGGTGATAGACGAGAATCGCCTGACGGGCATCAACCAGGAACACCTGCGGCTGCTGGAGCTCATGATCCGTCGCGACCGCAACCATCCCAGTATCATCCTCTGGAGCGACGGCAACGAGGAGTGGGGCATCGAGAACACCATACAAGGCACACGCCTGGCTGCTGCCATGCGGGAATATACCCGACGGCTGGACCCCACACGCCCCTCAACCATAGCCAATGCGGGCGGCGGAGAGATGATCAAGGGGCTCGACGTGGTGGGCTTCAACTATATCGTGCAGAACGATGTGGACAACCGTAAGAAGAACAATCCCACGTGGAAGATAGTGGGTACGGAGGAGACCACCGGCTGCGGTACGCGCGGCATCTACTTTGCCGACCCCAGCCATCCGGGGCGCATGCCCAGCATCAACCTGGGCACCAAGCCAGGCGTGGAGAACGTGATAGAGCGCGGCTGGCAATTCTATGCCGACCGTCCGTGGGCCTCAGGACTGTTCTACTGGACGGGCTTCGACTATCGGGGCGAGCCTAACCCGCTGGAATATCCCGCCCACGACTCTGAGTTCGGCATCCTGGACTACTGCGGATTCCCGAAGGACGAGGCGTGGTATCTGAGGTCGTGGTGGACGGACGAGCCCGTGCTGCACATCTTCCCCCATTGGAACCTGCAAGGCCATGAGGGCGACACGATAGACGTATGGGTATATAGCAACTGCGACGAGGTGGAGCTGACGGTCAACGGCAAGCGGCTGAGCCGCCAGGCGATGCCCCGCAACGGACACCTGAAGTGGCGGGCCGTCTACCAGCCCGGCCGCGTGGTGGCCAAGGGCTATAAGAACGGGCGTCGCCTGCTGACGAAGACCCTGGAGACCACGCAGCCTGCCCGGCGGCTGGTGCTGCGAACCGACCGCCAGCAGCTTTGTGCCGACGGCAGGGACGTGGCGGTAGTGACCATCGAGGTGCACGATTGGAAAGGCCGCGTGGTGCCTGATGCCTGCCCGCCGCTCACCCTCAGCCTGGAGGGCGAGGGGCGCATCCTGGGTGTGGGCAACGGCGACCCCTCGTACCTGGGAGCCGACCATCCTGCGGAGCCCGACTGCCGCATGTTCAGCCTGCCCGCCTTCAACGGGCTGGCGCAAGTGATAGTCCAGAGCACCAAGCAGGCGGGTGCGCTCCGGCTGCAATGCACCAGCAACGGACTGACCGCAGCAACCATCAACCTGACCACCGAAAAGTAAATGAACATCAGCCAACAGTCGATACAGGCATTACAACAGCAGCGTCTGCTGCTACAGCTGGAGTATCAGGCCGAGAAGGAAGCCTACCGCCAGCAGACCGAGAGCATCGGCATGGGCCGCAAGGTGAAGCGAGGCGATGCGTGGTGGCCCGTGCGATACCAGAAGAGCTACTACAACTCGCTGAACCAGCTGGCGGTGGAGGTGATGCGTACCAGCGACAGCGACATCGAGCATAACTTCGAGTTCGGGCGGCCCGTGATGTTCTTCGTGGCCGACGGCGATACGACGAAGAAAGGGTTGGCTGTGCGCTACTTCAACTTCACGGGCGTGGTGAGCTATGTTGACGGCGACCGCATGGTGGTGACCGTACCCGACAAGGCGCCGCTCATCGACCTGCAGAGTGCCGACAACCTGGGCGTACAGCTGTCGTTCGACGAGACGAGCTACCGCCTGATGACCGAGGCCCTCGACCGCGCCATCCGTGGCAAGGGTCGCCTGGGCTATCTGCGCGACCTCTTCTACAGCAAGAGCCAGAAAGCCGAGACGCTGACCTTCCAGCCCATGCACTTCCCCTATCTGAACGCTACGCAGGAGGAGGCCGTCAACCAGGTGCTGCGGGCCAAGGACGTGGCCATTGTCCACGGTCCTCCCGGCACGGGCAAGACGACGACGCTGGTGGAGGCCATCCGCGAGACGCTGATGCGCGAGAGCCAGGTGCTGGTATGTGCGCAGAGCAACATGGCGGTAGACTGGATATCGGAGAAGCTGGTAGACCGTGGCATCAACGTGCTGCGCATCGGCAATCCCACACGTGTGAACGACAAGATGCTGTCGTTCACCTACGAGCGTCGCTTCGAGGCCCATCCCGACTATCCGCAGCTATGGGCGTTGCGCAAGGCCATCCGCGAGCTGCGGAGCCGTCGCAAGCGTGGTGACGAGCACTACCACCAGAAGCTGGAGAGCCTGCGGAGCCGTGCCACGGAGCTGGAGATACGCATCAACGGCGAGCTGTTTTGCGAGGCGAGGGTGATAGCCTGTACGCTGGTGGGCGCGGCCAACCGCCTGCTCGACGGCCAGAAGTACAGCACCTTGTTCATCGACGAGGCTGCACAGGCCCTGGAGGCAGCCTGCTGGATTCCCATGCGTCGCGTTGGTCGCGTGGTGCTGGCGGGCGACCATTGCCAGCTGCCGCCGACGGTGAAGAGCATTGCCGCCCTGAAGGCGGGGCTGGGTACGACGCTCATGGAGCGCATCGTTGAGACCCATCCCGAGGCGGTGACCTTGCTGAAGATACAATACCGCATGAACGAGGACATCATGCGCTTTTCAAGCAACTACTTCTACGACGGCCAGGTGGAGAGTGCTCCCGAGGTGCGCTTCCGGGGCATCCTCGACCTGGACACGCCGATGGAATGGATAGATACGTCGGAGCTGGCAGAGCTGTCGGACGACGAGGAGCTGACGTTCAAGGAGGAGTTTGTGGGGGAGAGCTACGGTCGCATCAACAAGGCCGAGGGTCTGCTGACGATGCACGTGCTGCAGCAGTACTTCGAGCGCATCAGCAAGCAGCGTCTGCTGGACGAGCGCATCGACGTGGGCGTCATCTCGCCCTACCGGGCGCAGGTGCAATACCTGAGGCGGCTGCTGCAGAAGAGTGCCTTCTTCAAGCCCTTCCGCCGCCTGGTGAGCGTGAATACGGTAGACGGTTTCCAGGGTCAGGAGCGCGACGTGATTGTCATCTCGCTGGTGCGCTCGAACGACGAGGGGCAGATAGGCTTCCTGCGCGACCTGCGGCGCATGAACGTGGCCATCACGCGGGCGCGCATGAAGGTCATCATCCTGGGCAACCGCGCCACCCTGACGCGCCACCCCTTCTACCGCCAGCTGTGGGGATATATTACTCAACTAAAAGATAACAACGATGAAGAAAGGCTTAATGACGTTACTGGCAACAGTACTGACAACGACCACGATGATGGCACAGCAGTTTAATGAAGTGCAGTACACCCCTGCGAAGACCACCTTCGCCCTCTTTGCGCCCGAGCAGGCCAAGGGCGTGAAGCTGCGCCTGTATAAGGACGGCCAGGGCGGCAAGGCCCTCAAGACCGTTCGCATGGCGTATAGCGACGGCCGCTGGCGGGCTGAGGTGACGGGCGACCTGAAGGGGTGCTTCTATACTTTCGACATGGGTCGCGGCGAGACGCCGGGTGTCTTTGCCAAGGCTGTGGGAGTGAACGGCCAGCGAGGGGCTGTCATCACGCTCGCCGATACCGACCCGGAGGGATGGAGCAACGACCGTCGGCCCGTGACGAAATCGCCCGCCGACCTGGTAATCTATGAGATGCACCACCGCGACTTCTCGATAGCGCGACGGGATGCCCGCCATCCGGGCAAGTTCCTGGCCCTGACCGAGCCGTGGGCCATCAGTCACCTGAAGACGCTGGGCGTGAATGCGGTACACATCCTGCCGTCGTACGACTTCGGGTCGGTGGACGAGACGCGCCTCGGTCAGCCGCAGTACAACTGGGGCTACGACCCAGTGAACTATAACGTACCCGACGGAGGCTATTCTACCGACCCCTACCGTCCGGAGGTGCGCATCCGCGAGTTCAAGCAGATGGTGAAGGCCCTGCACGAGGCGGGCATCCGCGTCATCCTGGACGTGGTGTACAACCATACCTACGACATCGACCACTCCAACTTCCAGCGCACCTATCCCGACTACTACTACCGCAAGACGTCCGACGGGGCCTACAGCAACGGTTCGGGGTGTGGCAACGAGACGGCCAGCGAGCAGCCCATGATGCGGGCGTTCATGATAGAGAGTGTGCGCCACTGGATCAACGAATACCACATCGACGGTTTCCGCTTCGACCTGATGGGTGTGCACGACACGGAGACGATGAACCAGATACGCCAGGCTGTGGACGAGATAGACCCCTCTATCTACATCTACGGCGAGGGGTGGAGTGCTGGCAGTTGTGCGCTGTCTGGCGAGCGGCTGGGCGTGAAGGCCAACATCCCGCTGATGCCCGCCATCGGGGCATTCTCCGACGAGATACGCGACGCCCTGCGCGGACCGTTCAGCGACGACACGAAGGCAGGATGGCTCGGTGGGGCTCCCGACTGCGAGGAGAGTCTGAAGTACGGCATCGCCGGGGCCATCAGCCATCCGCAGGTAGATATGTCGCGCGTCAACTACTCCACCCGCCCCTGGGCCGTGGAGCCTACGCAGATGGTGAGCTATGTGTCGTGCCACGACGACATGTGCCTGGTAGACCGTCTCAAGACGAGCATCCCGGGCATCACGACCGACGAGCTGGTGCGGCTCGACCTGCTGGCACAGACGGCGGTCTTCACCTCGCAGGGCGTACCCTTCATGCTGAGCGGCGAGGAGCTGCTGCGCGACAAGAAGGGTGTGCACAACTCGTTCGAGTCGCCCGACAGCATCAACCGTCTCGACTGGGACAACCTGACGCGCTATCCGCAGGTGTTTGAGTACTACCGACGGCTGATAGCCCTGCGGCAGCATCATCCCGCCTTCCGGCTGGGCTCTGCCGACCTGGTGCGCCGTCATCTGGTGTTCCTCGACGCGCCAAGGCAGGTGGTGGCCTTCCGACTGAAGGACTATGCCGGTCGCGACGACTGGCGCAACATCATCGTCATCCTCAACGCCTCGCGCCAGCAGCAGACGGTCAGCATTCCCAAGGGTCGCTACGACGTGGTGTGCCGCGACGGGGTAATCAACGAAAATAGCCTGGGCATCCTCTCGGGTACTCAGGCCATCGTCAGTCCGCAGTCGGCACTCATCCTGCACGACTAATCGCTCATCCAGGGGTCATCCCTCACCTCCGTCGCCGCCGCCGGGGGTAGGCGTAGGCGTGTCGGAGCCACCCTCACCTCCGTCGCTGCCACTAGGGGTGGGCGTGTCGGAGCCACTGTTGTCGTCGGTTAGACATGAGCCGAATATAAGACTGACCTAATATCAGCTATGAAGTCCTCAAGATTCTCCTTGAATTCTTTCAAGGGGCATCAATAACGATTTTGGAATCATCAGATTTCTTCGTAAGCATAATCAGATTTGAGTTATCAACGCATTGCGCATAAAAGATTCCCATCACTACACCGCACAGAAGACTGCAACGCACACTCTCGAAGAGAGAACTCTCCCCTGATTTACATAAACTCTCTCATCATCCCCACCATGAGACAGGCGACGAGGATGATTTAAGAAGATGTAAAGATTATTCAGGACGGGAGATGACAGCGTGGAAAGGGGCTGGAAAACGTGAGTTAACTCAAAAGTACTTGCGAGTTAACTCATTCGACGAATCGAGTTAACTCAAGCAATGAAGTGAGTTAACTGGACTGAGGATGGACGTTGGACGATGTAAGGATTCTTTGCGCATGAGGCGAAAGATCTCTTCGAGAGTGTGGCATTGCAATCTCTAATCTGCTGCTACTCTTTGAGTAATCCCGTAACAGATGCCCGTGGGTAACTTAACGAACGCCATGGAAAACTAGAAAATCTCGAATCATTCATCATTTATCTGTCCCCAAAGTGACGATTCTCGGATAAAATTCGTACCTTTGCAGTCGCAATAAGAAATGAATGACGAGAAAGATGCTTGAAAGTCACTATTATACGGGTAAGATTGAGGCAGGCTGCGATGAGGCTGGGCGGGGCTGTCTGGCAGGCAGCGTGTATGCCGCAGCGGTCATCTTCGCGGAGGACTACCAGAACGAGGAGCTGAACGACTCGAAACAGCTGACCGACCGTCGCCGCAGGCAGCTGCGCGACATCATCGAGCGCGATGCCCTGGACTGGGCGGTAGGTGTGGTCACACCCGATGAAATCGACCAAATAAACATCCTGAATGCCTCGATACTGGCGATGCACAGAGCGCTCGACCAGCTGAAGGTGCGCCCGGAGGCCATCATCGTAGACGGCAACCGATTCAAGCCCTACCGCCCTGTGGTCGGCACCTCGCCCGTCGACATCCCCCACACCACCATCGTGAAGGGCGACGGCAAATACCTGAGCATAGCCGCCGCCTCCATCCTCGCCAAGACCTATCGCGACGACTACATGGACCGCCTGGCCGAGGAATACCCGCAGTACGACTGGCAGCAGAACAAGGGCTATCCCACCCGGAAACATCGCGAGGCCATCAAAACGTTCGGAACTACCCCATTTCATCGCAAAACCTTCAACATGCTGGGCGACGGTCAGCTAAGCCTCGACTTCAAGGATTAGTTGACTACGGTACGCAGGGAGTTGAAGATGCGCTGCTTCAGCCGCTGGGTCTGCTCGGGAGTCAGCAGGTCGCAGTCGTCAAGATGCAGCAGGATGTCGTAGGCTTTCAGGTAGGCAGCACGAACCTGCGGAGTGGCTGTGAGATAAGAGGCCCAGTAGGAGTCCTTATCCG
The DNA here is from genome assembly GCA_946548065.1 of uncultured Prevotella sp. GTDB lineage: Bacteria > Bacteroidota > Bacteroidia > Bacteroidales > Bacteroidaceae > Prevotella. The sequence continues at coordinate 13,728 of CAMNPM010000011.1, forward strand.
GCAGACAGTCCATCACGTAGCGGATGAAGTCATCATCGCGCAGAAACTGCTCTACTTTGGTGTATACTTCTCTTTTCACGTGCATCGTCAATTACTATCTTAATGACGATACACATGCGGATTTGTCATCAGTTTAATGACAGATGTTACATGGCTGCCTCGCGCAGTCGCGACATGCTGCGATGCATCAGATTGCGAACGGAGTGGTAGTTCATCTTCATGATGCCGCAGATCTCCTCATACTTCCGTTCCTCCAGATAATACAAGGTGATGGCCTGACGCTGGCGGCGGGTCAGCTTCTGCATCAGATGGGCCACGCGAGCCGACCGCATCCATTCGGCTTCCTGCGACAGATAGTCGCGCTCTACATCCTCGGCTGCACGGCGGTATTCGTACTCCTCAACCTCGTTAGACGTCGAGAACGTCTGATGACGGAACTCGTCGAGCAGGCGGTTCTTCAACGAGATGAGCAGATAGGAACCCAGGTTGTTGATGGCATTCTTCTCGTTGCGCTTGCTGTAAACCTTCACAAAGATGTCGTGGATGCAGTCCTTCAGCAGTTCCTTGTCGGTTGTGAACTTCAGCCCGTAGTTGAAGAGCATGTTGACATACATGTCGTATAACTCGGCAAAAGCATGATCGTTGCCTGCACAGAACTCAGAAACCAGTCGCTGGGTGCGAACTCTTAGGTTATTAGCTGCCATAAAGTGATAGTAAATTATTATTAGTAGTTTGTTTTCGATTGCAAAGATAACGAAAATAACAAAACATCAGTAAAAAAAAACAATAAAAAAATGGGAAAAACTGATATTTTCCCATTTTCTGCGTCAAATAACTTACTTTCTTAGTATCCAGTATACCCCCTTGTCGGGAAGGTCTACCTCGCCGGAAACATCTTTCAAGTAGCTGATTTTGCCCGACTTAGCGTCAACGGAATGCAGCATGTACCTGTTTTTACCAATCTCCAGCCGGTTGTGGGCAGTTTCGGAATAGACCAGCCATCCGCGCTCACCCTTCAGCATGTAGACACCCTCAGCCGTCGGAGCCACGGGAGCCATCCGCGCAAGCTCGTGGAGGAAGGCCTGATCGACCACCGGTATGGCAGCACAGGAGCCTCCGGCCATCAGCGAGGCCCAGCACATCTCGGGATGCTTCTGGGCAGAATAGACCACCGCCTTGCCGGGATAGTGGCTGCGATACTCGCTGACCGCCCGATAGACATCCTCGAAGCGAGCACCACCTGTGCGGATTTTGCGCATATACTGCCGCTGGGCCATGTTCACGCCACCCGGGGGAGCATATTCGCCCTTGTTGTGGTAGAACCATTGCTCGATGTCGATGATATCGACTATCTTTGAGCGTACGGGGTCGTTGAGGATGGCATCCTGCACATCCTTGTTGACAGCCAGGTCTACGAGCACCTGTCCGTTCTCCTGTTCCCACTCGGCAACGACGTCGAGCCAGAACTGCACGAAATGCAGCGGACCTGTAAACTCCTCTCCGATGGAGTGGATGACATTGGGCTGGCCCTTGAAGGCATCGAGCGACTGACGGATGTACTGGCGATGCAGCTGCCGCAGCACGGGATTCTCGATGTCATAGAATAAGGTGGCCGTGAAGATTCGCTTGTCGCCTGTGAAGTTGACCGGCTCCAGGAATGGTGTGCCATTCACGTTGTTGGCCGTGCGCCAGGGACAGTCTACCCAATGCGCACCAGCCTCCAGGATGTTGTGCTGGAAGTAGTGCTGGTTTTTGAGCAGAAGGCCGATGGATTCGGTCTTTTTTGCAAATTGCTGCAGTCGCCAGAAGTACCACTTGTTGAGCTGCGTCAGGTCGTACTTCGACATGCCGTCCCAAGCCAGCTGAGAGGTGAGAAGCGATGGATGAGCGGTAGTCGATACCCCCGTACGGGCAAAGGGCTGTTCGTAGAAGGGCGCCCAGGCATCGCCGTTCTTGCGGCGGATGCGCTCATGGTCGTCGCGACGGCGGTCGGTCCAGAGGCCATAGTTCTGACTGAACAGGAGGGTATGCGACCGTTGCATCTCGGCCACGACGGAGTCTATGCGGTCGGTACCGCCCCGGCACTCCTGCCCCGGTACGAAGCGCGTCAACGCATACTTGGCCTTAGCCATCGAGGCATCGGTAGTGCGACCGTTCCACCAGGGAGTCTGATGCTTGCCGCCCACTAGGACGGCATCGTTCTTCGTCAGCCAGCCGTTGACTACGGCATAGTTGTGCGAGCGGAAGTCACGACTGACGAGCGGACGATACTCAAAAGGCTTCAGTCTGCCCCGAAGGATGTCGGCCTGGAACACAGCCGAGTCAATCCACATGGCGAGCGAAACGCGCGGTTTCATCGCCTCGCGAGCCATTTGTATGGCCTCGTCGATGGTGGGCGAGCTGCTGGCATTCAGGTCGCGCTCCAGGATGCGGCATTGCGCCTTGACATCGCGATGCAGGCGTTGCTCCAGCTGGGCAGCGAAGAGCGAGTAGGGACGGACATGCTCGTTCATCTCGCTATATTCGCCATTGCCCATCACTTGTCCCCAGCAGCCGCGCGAATAGTTGCGGTTGAGCGAGTCGGGCGAATAGCAGAACAGTCCTGCGGCGGTAGACTGCCACATGGTGCTGTTGGCAGTAGCCCAGCCAGCCCCGAACTTCTCCAGTTCCCAGTTCTTGAACACAATATCATTACCGTCGATGTTGACAATGTCGAACAAGATGCCCGGCGCCCACGACGCGATGGCTCCGCTGGGTCCCAGCGACTCGTAGCTGTCGCATTGCACGAAGGCATTGGGGCCAGCAGCAGTATGACCAACGGCAAAGTCGTTGATGCCATGCTCGGAATAGCAACGTTGGAAGAGCACCTTCTCGCCCATAGTCAGGAACGTGCGACGGCGCAGGCCGCCAATCTCGGATATGGGTTGGAGCGACTTACAGTCCTCGACGGTAATCTGCCAGGCCGACTTCTGTACGACCACCGCCGAACCGGCCAGGTGGCGGAAGTTGACCATCCTGACCCAGCAGTTCTCGGCATCGGCCACATACACTCCGTCCCAGCAATGACTCTCGTCCATGGGCAACGAGCGGTCGTAGTCGCTCTCAAGGGTCAGGTTCTCCACGCCACATTCGGCAATCAGTCCCGGCTGTTCGTAGACTACGGCCTTGGCTCCTCCCCAGCGCGACTCTATGCTGCAGGTGACAGGCGCATCGAGCGTCAGCGAAGAGCCATCGACCGACAGAATCGTACGATTCCATCGCAGGTCGATGTCGCCCACATGCCAAGCCCAATACCCCATGCGCTTGCCTCCGCCAAACGACGAGCAGCCTAAAGACTCAATCCACTCTTGCGTAGAAGGACGGCAAACGGCAATACGCGCCCCCGCCTTGAGCTGTTGCGACGCCCCCTTGCCGGGTGCATCCTTGCCGGTTGCCCCCATAACGGTACAGGTGATGCTTCCGGCCTTCACGTCGGCCACATCGAAGGAAGCCAGCTCTGCCACATCGTGCGTACCCTCGATATACACCAAGGCACCCCGGTCGTATCCCGTCTTGCGCAGTACGGTCTTGTCGCGTCCGCTACCTCGCAGCACCACGCCGCTGGTACGGATGCGGAGAGGCTCGCTAAGCTCATAGACCCCCTCGGCCAGGAGCACGGCACCACGCAACCCTGTCTGGGGGTTGGCCTTCTGCTGGCTCACGGCATCGATGGCAGCCTGCAGCATGGGACTGTTGTCGCCAGGCTGAGCCTGCACATACACCACCACGAGGGCCGATGGAATGGGCTTTTCGGAGCGATGGTAGCCACAATAGGAATAATCCATCGGCACCTCCTGGGATACCGATGGAATTATAGTAGTGATAAGTCCTAAGAGGACTAATAGCTGTCTCATCATTTCTTCTTAGCTTCTTCGATTCGCTTCATCCAGTTGTCACGCTCCTTCTTGAGGTCGTAGCCGCGGGCTGACAGCCAGTTGTTGGTGCGGCCGCGATACTTGTCGAACCAGAAGTGCTTTCCCTTAGAGTCGGCGGCATCCAAGGCATACTCGCGAGCCTCCTGAAGCCAGATGAGCACCTGGCGCTTCTCGAAGTCCGTCAGGGAAGGTATCATGTCCTGAGTAGCCTGGTAGTCGCGCTTCAGCCGTCCGAAGGTCATGCCGTCCTTCACAGCCTCTATCTGCTCGTCGTTGAGGTAGAGGGCAAGGGCAGAAGCCAGTTCGAAGTGATGCCGGTAGAGTTCGGCCTGCAGGGCATCCTGTTGCGACTTGTCGTATTTCGCATGGATGTCGTTCAGCTGGAAGTAGCGGTTGGCAATGATGTTGCGTACGGCAAGAGCCTGCTGGCTGTCGGTAAGCTGCAGACCGTCGACTATCTTCTGCGCGCGCCCCTTGATGGTCTCCACATAGGCAGAGTCGCGCCCATCGGCATTCAGCACCACCTCTTGGGCATTGGCTGTCAGGGTGAGTAGCGATAATAACGCTACAAACAGAACTTTTCTCATAACGCGTTGCGTGTTTAGTTGATGCGCTTCACCAGCGTGTCGTGGTTGTTTTTCAGGTCTGTCCAGTCAACCTTCACGTTGGTGGGAATGTCGTTGATGTACTTCTCGATATTGGTATAGCCATCGCCCGTGCAGTCCTTGTTGGCATCGGAGGGGTCGTTGGGGTCTAAGCCGTTCTCCACCTCCCAGAAATTGGGCATTCCGTCGCCGTCGTTGTCCTTCCAGGGCTTCCAAGAGCGGTATTCAGGATAGCCGCCCATCTGACGGGGGTCGGTAATGATACCCAGCTTGTAGCTGTCCTTAGGCAGGCGGCGGTACTTGAAGAAGCCCTCTTCGTTCTTCGACTTCTTATGCAGTCCCCACATGTCGCCATAAGGATTGTCCTTCACCTTCTTCTCGTAGTCCTCGACATAGTACGCCTTGCCGGTACGCACCTCCTCGCAGATGCGCTGGTCTATGACATCGCGGCAGGGGATGGTGGCGCCCACGTTGTTGAGTACCCATTGGTAGGCGTTGCGCGTATCCATGACGGTCAGGAAAGGCATGGTGAAGGGTTCATTGGAGCGCATCAGGGTCAGCTCGGTATCGTCCATCTCGCCATCCTTGTCGGCAGTCTGCACACCACCCTTCCAGTTGTCCTTGGTAATCTCGGGATAGCCCTCCATGATGTTGCCATGTGCATAGACGCGACCGAACTGCTTGAAGGGGAAGAGTCCCTCTGAGCGGCTCTCGGCCTTGATGATGCGATGGCCTACATTCTCATCCTTTGGAGTGAGGGGACCGGGCTTGTAGTAGTTGTTGATGAAGTTGAACATCGAGCGGAACTCACCTCCGTCGGCAGTACGATGTACCCAGTTGTAGACTACATTATTAATGAAGTTGAACACGCCAGCCCAGCCCACACTCGGGTTGCGACCCGTATTATCGGCCCACAGGTTGCGCATGAAGGTAGTGTTCTCGCCTCCGATGGTAGAGCCGAAGGCATGGTTCCACGTATCGAGAGCCTTAGCGGAAATGGTGTTCTGGATGGTCACGTTGACAGTAGGCGTCTTACGCTTGGCCTTGCCGTCGTTGAGGTCGAACATGTGGCGATAGAACGAGATATTCTCGTCCAGTCCCCACTCGCACGAGCAATGGTCAATCATGATGTTGCCCACAGGATTGCCGCCGAAGGAATCCTCGCGGTAGGTCACCTGCGTCTCGCCACGACGGAAGCGCATGTGGCGCACGATGACGTCGTGGGTATCGACCTGGAACGACTCGCCCGCGATGATGACGCCATCGCCGGGAGCAGTCTGTCCGGCAATCGTGATATAAGGAGCGCGGACATAGATGGGCGACTTCAGACGGATGATGCCCGACACGTTGAACACCACGATACGGGCGCCTCCCTGTTCACAAGCCCAGCGGAACGAGCCGGGGCCGTCGTCGGCCAGCGTAGTGACCGTCAACACCTTGCCGCCGCGGCCGCCAAAGGTGTACATGCCGCCGCCCTCGGCACCGGGGAAGGCCGGTATCTTTGCCTGTCGAAGGTCGTAGGGCATGCTGGCCCAAGGCACGTAGGGGCGGCCGGCCTTGGCCTCCTCGATAACGATGGGGAAGGCTACGGCCCAGGCAGAGTCACTATGAGCCTGCCATTGCTTTTTCTGATTCTCGATGTAGTTCTTGGCTTCGCTAGTCAAGTCTGGATACTGGGCATGAACCGACAAAGTCAGTCCCAGTACTGATGCCAAAAGAATAAGTCTTTTCATAAAATATTTTTTTGAGTACATTATGTTTTTTTGTCTGTTTACGCACCGTGGCGTATCATCTTCAAAGAAGACGTACAGAGGCCGGCTATGTCCCCACGGGTAACATACTTTAAGAAATCGTGTGTCATTTTCTAAAAAACCTTGTCATCTTTATTGCAAAAAGAAAAAAAATGCTTACCTTTGCAAGGCTTATGACTTGAAACGCTACTTAGAAAGGTATTTATGGAGAAAAACAATCAGCCCATTCTCTCGAAGGACGGTATAAACTATCTCGTTCCGTTCATCCTCATCACCTCATGCTTTGCCCTCTGGGGATTTGCCAACGACATCACCAACCCGATGGTGAAGGCTTTCTCGAAGATTTTCCGTATGAGCGTCACCGACGGCGCCCTGGTGCAGGTGGCCTTCTATGGAGGCTATTTCGCTATGGCGTTCCCGGCTGCTATGTTTATCCGCAAATACTCCTATAAGGCGGGCGTTCTGATGGGCCTCGGACTCTATGCTACGGGTGCCTTGATGTTCCTGCCGGCCTCGTGGACGGGCATGTACTATCCCTTCCTGGTGGCTTACTTTATCCTGACCTGCGGACTGTCGTTTCTGGAAACCAGCTGCAACCCCTATATCCTGTCGATGGGTAGCGAGGAGACTGCCACGCGCAGGCTGAACATGGCGCAATGCTTCAACCCCATGGGGTCGTTGTGCGGCATGTATGTGGCCATGAACTTCATTCAGGCCAAGCTGCATCCCGCCTCTACCGACGAGCGGGCCGTGCTGGACGATGCCCAGTTTGAGGCGATGAAGCAGAGCGATCTCTCCGTGCTGATTACTCCCTACCTGGCCATCGGGGCCGTCATCATCGTGATGTTTGCCGTCATCTGGTTTACCAAGATGCCGCACAACGCCGACAAGAACCACGATGTGCATCCGCTGGCCACGCTGAAGCGTATCTGTCGCATCGACTACTACCGCGAGGGGGTTATTGCACAGTTCTTCTATGTGGGTGTGCAAATCATGTGCTGGACGTTCATAATACAATATGGTACGCGCGTACTGATGAACGAAGGAATGACGGAGCAGGCTGCCGAGGTGTTGTCGCAACGCTACAATATCATAGCGATGGTCATCTTTGTCTCCTCCCGATTCATCTGCACCTACTTCCTAAAATACATCAACGCTGGTGCGCTGCTGGGCATACTGGCCATAGTAGGAGCTCTGCTTACCCTGGGAGTCATCTTCATCGACGGCCGCTGGGGACTCTACTGCCTCGTGGCCATCTCGGCCTGCATGTCGCTCATGTTCCCCACCATCTACGGCATTGCCCTTCAGGGACTGGGCGACGATGCCAAGTTCGGAGCAGCCGGACTGATCATGGCCATCCTGGGAGGTAGCGTACTGCCCCCGCTGCAGGCCAGCATCATCGACCAGCACGAACTGTTCGGCATGCCCGCCGTCAACCTCTCGTTTGTACTGCCGCTCATCTGCTTCCTGGTCATCATCTGTTATGGCTACAGGACCTATATACGCACAAAATAATAACAATCCTATAATATTTCAGTTATGGACGACTCTCAAAACTACCTCTTGCTGGCCTTTCGCTTGTTAGGCTCGCTGGCTCTTTTGATGTATGGTATGAAGACTATGAGTGATGCCCTGCAGAAGATGGCTGGTCCTCAGCTGCGTCACGTCTTAGGTGCTATGACCACCAACCGCTTTACCGGTATGCTGACGGGAATGGGCGTGACAGCTGCCGTACAATCGTCAACCGCTACCACGGTCATGACCGTGTCGTTTGTCTCGGCAGGACTGCTGACCTTGGCGCAGGCCATCTCGGTCATCATGGGTGCCAATATCGGTACCACTCTGACAGCCTGGATCATGTCGGCTGGATTCTCGTTCAACATTACCGACTTTGTCTATCCGGCATTTTTTATTGCCATTATCCTCATCTACCGTAAAAGCAATCGCGTAGTAGGCGACTTCCTGTTCGGTATTGCCTTCATGTTCCTCGGACTGGGAACGCTTCGCCAGACGGGTATCGACATGCACCTGGGCGAGAATCAGGCGGTGCTGGCTTTCTTCTCGTCGTTCGACCCTGAGTCGTTCAGTACCACACTACTGTTCCTGCTCATCGGTGGCATACTGACCATGTGCGTTCAGTCGTCTGCCGCTGTGATGGCCATCACCATGATACTCTGCTCCAGCGGTGTGCTGCCTATCTATCAAGGTATAGCCTTGGTAATGGGTGAGAATATCGGTACTACAGTAACTTCTAACATTGTGGCACTCTCGGCCGGTACCCAGGCTCGCCGGGCTGCATTTGCACACATGTTCTTTAATCTCTTTGGTGTCTGCTGGATACTCATCGTGTTCCGTCCCTTTGTCGATATGGTATGCGGACTGGTAGGCTACGATGTCACGATGACCAAGGAGGCTGCAGGCAATGCCGCCTTCCTGGCCAATGCTGCCAAGCTGAGCTTTGTACTGGCAGCATTCCACACCTGTTTCAACCTCGCCAACACGGGTATCCTGATATGGTTCATCCCACAGATTGAAAAGTTGGTATGCAAGGTCATCAAGCAGAAGGTGACAGAGGAAGAAGAGGAGTCTCGCCTGCACTACATCCAGAGCGGTATCATCAAGACTCCGGAAATTGCCGTGCTGCAGGCACAAAAGGAGATTGGCGTCTTCGGCAACCGTATGCAACGCATGTTCGGCATGGTGCGCGACCTCTTGGAGGAAAAGGACGGCGACAAGTTCACCAAGCTCTATTCGCGCATTGAGAAGTACGAAGGCATCTCCGACAATATGGAGATTGAGATAGCCCGCTACCTGGAGCAGGTTGGCGATGCCCATCTGTCGGACGAGACGAAGTGGAAGATACGCCAGATGATGCGTCAGATTAGTGAGCTGGAGTCAATAGGCGATGCCTGTTTCAATCTGGCCCGTACGCTGAACCGCCACCTGCAGTCGCAGAAGGAATTTACGAAGCACCAGTACGAGGAGCTTCATGGCATGATGCAGCTTACGGATGACTCACTCACGCAAATGAACCGTGCCCTCAGCGGACGTCGCGAAGAGCAGAACATCAATGAGACGTTCCGTATCGAGAACGAGATCAACGCCCTGCGCAACCGTCTGAAGAGCGACAACATCCAGGCTATAAACGACCATGAGTACGACTATGCCATTGGGACAATGTATACCGACCTTGTGGCTGAGTGCGAGAAGCTGGGCGACTATGTTGTCAATGTTGTCGAGGCAAGACTGGGCAGATAAACCATAACAGGTGCCTAAAAAACTGTCCTGCCTACGTATAGGCTATACGTATTGACACAAAATTGTAATTGCATCGTAACCATTGTTTAACCTGTTTTTGCTGGTTCAAATATGAAAAGTGCGTACCTTTGCACCAACAATATTTGAGTAAACCAACAACAACAGGTTAAAATGGATACGACCCCTAACTACATGATGGCGCTGCTGAAGATTCTGGGTGCATTGGGCTTGCTGATCTATGGTATGAAGCAGATGAGTGAGGCTCTACAGAAGATGGCAGGACCACAGCTGCGTCATATTCTGGGACGAATGACCACCAATCGGTGGACGGGTATGCTGACGGGCATAGGCGTGACGGCAGCCGTACAATCATCTTCAGCCACGACGGTGATGACCGTCTCGTTTGTCAATGCCGGTCTGCTTACCCTGGCACAGGCCATCTCTGTCATCATGGGTGCCAACATCGGTACGACACTGACGGCATGGATCATCTCGCTCGGCTATGATGTCGACCTGACGAATCTGGTATTTCCTGCCTTCTTCTTCGGCATGGTGCTTATCTACCGTCAGCGTCACCGCTATGTAGGCGACTTCTTGTTCGGTACAGCCTTCATGTTCCTATCGCTCGTCATGCTTAGTGCTGCCGGGCGCGAGATGGACCTGGCACACAACGACGATGTGGTCAGCTTCTTCGCCTCCTTCGACACACAAAGCTACTTCACCATATTGGCCTTCCTGACGATAGGAACGGTCATCACCTGCATCGTACAATCGTCGGCAGCCGTGATGGCCATCACCATCATGCTCTGCTCCACCGGAGTGCTGCCCATCTATCTGGGCATCGCCCTGGTGATGGGCGAGAACATCGGTACCACAGCCACAGCCAACTTAGTAGCATTGGGAGCCAATAGACAGGCCCGACGAGCCGCTCTGGCACACCTGATATTTAATGTAATAGGTGTAGTGTGGGTACTCTGTCTCTTCTATCCCTTTGTCAACTTAGTGCTAAGAATAGCCCATGGAGCCTCGCTACCTGTGGTCTTGGCAGCATTCCACACCTGTTTCAACATCACCAACACGCTATTACTCATAGGATTCATTGCACAGATAGAGAAACTTTGCATGAAGCTGCTGCCCGACATAGAGGAGAAGCAGGAGCCTTTCCGCCTGCAATACATAGAGACCCAGCTGATCAAGACACCGGAAATCGCCGTACTGCAAGCTCAGCGCGAAACGGCATGCTTCGCCAAGCGCATGCAGGAAATGTTTGGCTTGGTAGGCCAACTGCTACACGAAAACAGCGACAAGGAATTCCAAAAACAGTTCAGCCAGATAGCCAATGAAGAAGATTTCTCCGACCAGATGGAAATGGCCATAGCCAACTATCTGGAGGAAGTGAGCAATGCCCATCTCTCAGACGACACAAAACTGAAAATCAGCAAGATGATGCGTCAGATAGACGAGCTTGAGAGTATCGGAGATGCCTGCTATAACCTGGCACGCATCCTAAACCGCCAACAAGAGTCGGGAAAACATTTCACCGAAAGCCAGCTGGCGAACATCATGAAGATGATGATGCTCGTAGAATCTGCATTGAATCAGATGAACCATGTGATGCAAGGACATCGTGAGAACAAGAATGCCAAGCAGACCTTCTATCTGGAGAACCAGATTAACGACTTGCGCAACCAGCTGAAGGCAGACCTTATCGCAGACAACAGTAAGCGTGAATACGGCTATTTGGTGGGAACCCAGTACATCGAGTTCATCAGCGAATGCGAGAAGTTAGGCGACTATATTGTGAATGTTGTTCAGGCCAGGCTTGGTAATTAAAAAAAAAGTTAGTATCTTTGCAGCCATGAAAAGGATTTTGATAGTTGATGACGAACGCGATCTCTGCGAAATCCTCAGTTTTAACCTGAGGTCAGCAGGCTATGATACCGACATCGCCAACTCAGCAGAAGAGGCCTTGGAAAAGATAGCGAACGAGAAGCCTTACGACCTGCTACTGTTGGATGTTATGATGGATGGGATGTCAGGATTCGAACTAGCCAACCAGCTACAACATCAAGTCCCTATCATCTTCCTCACAGCCAAAGATACAGAAAACGACGTGCTGGAGGGCTTCAGCCTGGGAGCCGACGACTATATTGCCAAGCCCTTCTCCATCCGTGAGGTACAAGCACGTATCAAGGCTGTGCTGAACCGTACTGCTACAAGGGAGGAGCACGGCATACTGTCCTGCGAAAGCCTGACCATCAACCTGGACGACAAAAGCATTCAGATAGATGACAAGAACATATCACTAACACGAACAGAATTTGAGCTCCTGGCACTGCTGCTAAGCCAAAAAGGACATGTCTTCAGCCGCCAGCAACTCATCGAACGCGTATGGCCAAAGAATGTTGTCGTTACCGACAGAACAGTAGACGTCAACATCACTCGCCTGCGCAAGAAAATAGGCCGCTATGCCGCCTACATCGCTACACGACAGGGGTATGGCTATTGCTTTGAAATGTAATGCGTCATCCCTCTAAAAGCCTTTTTTCTACAAAAACAACTATCAACCCTATCACCCAACTCGACATGACCGAAGGAAAGAAGATGTATTTCAGCGTGATGGCTATATTCTTGATGTATGCAGCCTTCTTCGTTCTTTTTGAAGACTACGACCGTAGCCAATTCTCTCCGTTTGAAGAACCGTCAGACTGGCATCTTCTGGCATTCTCCATAGTCATCATGCTCCTGCTCGGATGGCTGCTTCTTCGGTATGCCCAGAGAATGGACCAGCGCATCAGCCGCGAACAGGCTGCTAAAGAGAATGCCATGCGCCGACAACTGACCAACAACATAGCCCATGAGCTGAAGACACCGGTAGCCAGCATTTTGGGATATGCTGAGACGATACTGGAACACCCAGACCTCAATCCAAACCTACAGCGCCAATTCATAGAACGCACCTATAGCCAGGCTCAGCGTCTGACCTCATTGCTACAAGACATCTCGCTGCTGAACCGTATAGACTATGCTCCCGACCAGCTGGTCAAAGAGCGGACTGAAGTGTCGCATATCGTGTCAGATATAGTGAAAGAAACAGCCCACATATTCGAAAAGCGACACCAAACACTTCGGAACTGCCTGCCCGGCGATATTATCATCGAAGGAAACGCCTCGCTAATCTATAGTCTGTTCCGTAATCTTGTGGATAATGCCACCAACTACGCGGGCGAAGGAGCCGTCGTCGAGATGACAGCCACAGAGAAGCCTGGCAAATGGGAGTTTATATTTGAAGACAATGGCCCTGGCATCGCTCCGGAACACCGGTCCCGCATCTTTGAGCGGTTCTATCGCATCGACAAAGGACGAAGCCGCTCACTTGGCGGTACTGGTCTTGGATTGTCTATCGTCAAGAACGCCGTCATACTGCACGGGGGTACCATCACAGTACAAAGCGCCGACCCTCACGGCCTGCGCTTTGTATTTACATTGAAAAAAAGTAGTTAAAACTATATCGCCATATCCTTCTGTCGCCAGAAGCGGTAGGTGATATCCTCAAACGTCCCATCCATCAACCGGCGGTAAAGACGCTGGTTGGTAGTAGCAGACTTCAAGCCTCCCAGATGCTTGATATAGGGCCCCACCTTGATGAAGTCGAAGTCTTGCTTGTTGACCATCGACGGAATGCGGATGCGCCCACTGTACCATGCTACATGGAATTGGGGATGGTATTCGTGTATATACTGAGCCAGCAGATTAACACCCTTGGGGTCGCAGTCGCCACCCATGAAGGCAATACAGGTGATATCGGTACCATACTGCGACACAAAATCGTCAATGGCATCTGTATTCAACGGCATGCCTATATTTTCCCAAAGATACTTACTATGACATCCCGGGCATTGGCAAGGGCAATTAGAAATGTTGATGGCCAGCGTCACCTCATCGGGTATCTCCTGGAATACTATTCCTGTGTTGACGTACTTCAGCATGGCTTATACGTTCTGTTCTGCATGGGCATAGAAGCGACGTGCTGCCTCTTCCTGGCGCGGCTGCGAGAAGTTAGACACACGCTTCAGATAACCAATAATACGGGTCATGTAGTCTACATTCTTTGAGTGACACTTGGGACATTCGTGCAGATAACGCTTGTCTATATGTCCGCACTCGTTGCAAACCGTATTGGGGATGTTAAACGTGAAGTAATTGCAACCCTCCTGAGCGGCCACCTTCAAAAGATGCAGATACTGCTGCTTCGACAGATGCTCGTCCAGGTTCATGTGGAGTGCAGAACCTCCCGTCAGGTGCTCAATATACGGCCGCCCATGCAGCTTGAACTTGTCGATGACACTTAGCGAGTCGTCCTCCACGACATAGAAATAGCTGTTATAGCAGTCGCGCGGTACGAAGTAGCCGTCCTCGCGATCCCACTTGGCATGCTTTACACCTACATTTTCGGCTGGAATCATCTCGCAGTTGAACATCAGTTCCTTGGTGCGATACTTCTTATTGTAGCTTTCAATAAGGCCCAGTATGCCCTGTACGAACTTCTTATAGTCATCGTTAGGCGTAATCTTCAAGCCCATGAACTCGGCAGCCTCTACGAGTCCGTTGATACCGATGGTCAGGTACTGGCGCGAGATGTTGATATACCCGGCATCGAACAAAGGCAGCATGCCATGAGCCTGCAGCTCCTTCAGGTTCTCGTTATAGGCCGTCTGCACCTTGTGGCACAGGTCAATAATCTCGCCAAGAAAATCCAGATAGTCTATCTTGTGGTTGACAGCATACTGGATGCAACGGTTTAAGTTGATGGTAAGCACCGACTTGGAACCCGTCGACACGCCACCAGCTCCCAGCGTATAGCTGAAGCCGTTGTCGGTAATCTCATTGCGCAGACGGCAGCATGAGCTGAGCGAGTCGGCATTGTCGCTCATATAGGTGAAGAACGAATGTCCCTCGGCATACATCTCAGCCGTAAAGTCGCCCCATTCCTTATCCTTGCACTCACCATTCTCGTCGACCAACAGGGCCATAGTCTCTACGGGGAAGGTCAGCAGCGTCTTGGTGCGCTCCTGGTTGAACCACTTCATGAAACGCTTCTGGAGCCATGAGAGACCGTCCCAGTCGGGCTGGCTGCCGTCGGGAAAGTAGAACTCGCCAAAGATGCTCTCGAAGTAGTAGCGGTCGTAGTAGGCCACATTCCAGAACACAGCCTGGTAGTTGCGTGCACCGGTAGGCTGGTTCAAGGTGTAGACAATCTGTTCGAAGTAGTCGGTGATGACCTTGTCTATAGAGCGTTTCTTCAGCGAGAGGTCGGCCTGCTGGTCAGCATGCTGCCAGTAGTCCTTGCCATATTCCTTGCCGATGAAGTAGTTCATGTACATCAGGAACTCTGGTGTGGCACAGGCACCGCTCAGCATCGAACTGACCATAAACACCATGTTGACAAATCCACCGGCAAACGACTTCAGGTTGGTGGGAGCCGTCGAGTTGCCACCAATGGCCACCGTACCTCCGATAAGCCAGGGGTACATAGTGATGCTGGCACAATAGTTGGCCAGGCTCGTCTCGTCGTTCTTATATATAAAGTGGTGGGTCAGCTTGTCAATATACTCATCGGCCAGCTGCTTGCCATACATCTTCTTGATGCGGTCGGTCAGCAGGCGACGGTTCAGTCGGATGAAGTTTGATTTGGGCAGCTCGCCTATCAGCGTAGCGATATTCTTGTGTTCCACATTGGCATTGGCATCGTACTTCGAACCCGTGGCAGCATTCACAGACTCCATGTACTCAGAGAGGAACATCATCTTCTCTAGCGTCTCACGATCCTCGGTGTGCTCCTGACGGTAGAGGATGAACGACTTGGCTACCTTGTAGAAACCTTCACGCATCAGGGCCTCTTCCACCTGGTTCTGAATGTCTTCCACCTTGATGTCATCATGCATGTTAAGATGACTCAGGATTTTCGAAATTGTTCCCAGGTCAGTAGGTTCGTTCACACTCTCGAACGCCTTGACAATGGCGTTCATGATTTTGTCTAACGAAAAGCGATCTTTCGATCCGTCACGTTTAGTAATGGTAAAATTCTTAATTTCCATTGTATATCTTAATATTATTATTGACAGTTATGCTTATTCTAAAGGCCTGAGAGATGCCTATTTAAAGGATTCGCAAACATGGCTAAAGTCTTTGTTATATCTTTCTATTTCGCCTGACCAAACAGACAAGTTTGTCGGCTCTAAAACTTCAAAAGTTTTCCGTTTTGGTCAACTTTTTAATTTTCTCCTAGTGAAAAGTTTCCCATTTCGATCAACCTGAATCGAGTGCAAAGATACGAAATAATACGAAACGATGTACCATTCTTTGGGAGAAATATTTGCAAAAAAACGTTAACATCCCACGACTGATGACTATTCGTTTGCTGATACGTCTCTAATATATAAAGGAATACATAAAAGTTTTAAAGCGTATGAACAATAGTAAGTATCGTGGTGTGGTGGTGCCTATGGTAACGCCAGTCACTCAAGACGGCCAGTTGGACACAGAGGCCGTAAAGAGAATCATTGAGTTTTTTGCCGTCAACAAGGTTTCTCCACTTCTGATGGGTACTACCGGCGAGGGCAATAGTGTGAGCCAGCAGGACGGACAGCTGTTTGTGGAAACAGCAGTAAAGGCTGCCGCTGGCCGCATCCTGATTTATGCCGGATTGACGGGCAACTGCTTCAGCGAGCAGGTGCATCAGGCCGAGGTCTACACCGCTCTGGGTGCCGATGTCATTGTAGCCACCCTTCCTACCTACTATGCCCTGACCGAGGAGCAGATGTACGAATACTACCGGACGCTGGCCGACTGCATCACAGGTCCGCTCATGCTCTACAACATCCTGGCCACGACACACATGTCTATCCCCGTTGACATCATCAGGCGCCTGGCCGACCACCCCAACATCGTGGGCCTGAAGGACTCAGAGCGCGACCTGGAGCGCATGGCTCAATGTATCGAGATAGCCCGTGGCCGCGACGACTTTGCATACTTCTGCGGCTGGGCAGCACAAAGTGCCCACTCGCTGGAGTTAGGTGGCAATGGCATCGTGCCATCAACGGGCAACTACGTGCCTGACATGTTCCAGCAGCTGTTCGATGCTGCCATGCAGGGCGACTGGACAACAGCCAACCGCCTGCAGGACGAGACCAACGAGATAGCCAAGATCTACCAGAAAGACCGCACCTTAGGACAGAGCCTCACAGCTCTCAAGGTAATGATGCAGACCAAGGGCCTCTGCGAGCCCTGGATGCTCATGCCCCTGACCCGCCTCAGTGCTGACGAAGAACAAGCTATCAAGGACAAACTGAAGTAACACCATGAGCTGGATTGACTATATCATTGTGGCGCTGTCCATTCTGGCAGCTATGGGGACAGGTGTCTACTTTGCCCACAAACAGAAGGATACGTCGCAGTATTTTGCCGGAGGCGGAAAGATTCCCGCCTGGGCAGTAGGCATCTCGATTTTTGCCACACTCATCTCGAGCGTAACGTTCCTGGCCTATCCTGGTGCTGCCTATGCCAGCAACTGGATACTACTGGTGCAGGGACTGATGGTGCCCATCGTGCTGGTAGCCCTCATCGGCATCATCGTACCGCTGTTCCGCAAGGTGATTCGCCTGTCGACATACGAGTATTTTGAGCGCCGCTTCGGGCTCTTTGCCCGTCTCTATTCATCGTTTGCCTTTACCCTGGGACACTTCTCCAAGGCCGGAACGGTATTCTTTCTCGTCTCGATGGCGCTGGCCACCTTCCTCAATATTGACATCTATGCCATCGTATTGATATTAGGCATCGCCATCATCATCCTGACCCTCTTCGGTGGGATGGAGGCCATCGTGTGGATGGATGTGGCTCAGGGATTCCTGCTCATCGGTGGCGGCATCATCTGTATCCTCATCCTGATGTTCGGCATCGAGGGTGGACCCGCAGAGACCTTCCGCATCGCCTCAGAGTTCGACAAGATATCCTTCGGCCCCTACGACTGGGACCTCACGCAGCTCACGTTCATCGTGATGGTGCTCAACGGTATCTTCTATGCTCTGCAGAAGTATGGTACCGACCAGACCATCGTGCAGCGCTACCTGGCTGCCAAGAACGATAAGGAAGCCAAGAAGGCGGCCTACATCGGTGTATTGATGTCCGTTCCCATCTGGGCCCTGTTTATGTTCATCGGCACAGCCTTGTTTGCCTACTATCACGCCCAGGGTGCTCCCTTGCTGCCTGATGGCATCAAGGCCGACGAGGTGTTCCCCTACTTCATTGCCCACGAGCTGCCTGTAGGCATCCGCGGACTTATCATTGCCGCTCTGGCTGCGGCTGCCATCTCGTCGCTCGACAGCGACCTGAACTGTCTGTCGGCTATTGCTGTGCAGGACTATTATATGCGCTTCCGCAAGCAGGCCACCGACCAGCAACAGCTCCGCTTCGGCAAGTGGATGGTAGTGGTGTCCGGCATTGGGGCCATCGGTGTTGCGGCACTCTATATCTCGTGGGGTGGCGAGGGTGTGCTGGGTGCGCTATTCTCGCTCTATGCCATCTTCTCGGCAGGCATCGTGGGTATCTTCGTGCTGGGCCTCTTCAGTCGCCGCGCCAACAAGCAGGGACTGTATATCGGCATTGCCGCAGCCGTCATCTTCACCGCCTATGCCGTGCTGACCTCTACGAAGGTAGATATTCATGGTACGGGAGTCAAGGAGACATTGCTCGACCTGGGCGACTGGAACTTCACGCATCATAAATACATGTTAGGGGTTTACAGCCACCTCATCGTCCTCATCGTGGGCTATCTGGCCAGCTTCTTCTTCAAGACTCCGCTGGCCGATAAGGAGCTTACTATCTGGGGCTATCTGGAAGACCGGAAAAAGTAGTCTCAGATGCTCTTGCGCGTGAGTTAACTCAATGTTGCGTATGAGTTGGCTCGAAGCTTCGCGTGAGCTATCTCAAAGTAGCGCGTGAGTTAACCAGGGGTTGCGCTTGACTGGATTTAGTGATCAGGAACAGATATATAATTAACAAGGTATAATAGATAGTGAAATGAAACAAATTACACTCCTGCAGCCACAGAAGATAGTATTCGGCACGGGCTGCATTCAGACATTAGTAGAAGACTACAAGAAGTCAGGCTATAAGAAGCTGTTCGTCCTGACAGCTCCTCCCATTCGTCCTTTGCTGGATGAGACATTGAAGGAACTTCAGGCAGCAGGCGTGGCTACCGAGGTCTATCAGGACATCGTGGCAGAGCCAACGGTCAACGACTTCAACAACATTCTGGAGAAAGCCCGTCAGTTTGGTGCTGACAGCATTGTAGGCGTAGGCGGCGGCTCTGTGCTCGACGTCAGCAAGCTGGTGGCTGCATTCATCAACAGCGACCAGCAGGTGGAAGACTGCTTCGGCACGGGATTCATCAAGTCGAAGGGGCTTTGGCTGGCCTGTCTGCCCACTACTGCCGGCACGGGTTCTGAGGTTTCACCCAACGCCATTCTGCTCGATGAGCGCGACCACCTGAAGAAAGGTGTCGTATCGCCCTTCCTGCTGGCAGATGTCGCTTACGTCGACCCCAAGCTTACATGGACCGTTCCGGCTAAGGTAACTGCCGATACGGGTATGGACGCACTGACCCATTGTATCGAGGCTTATACCAATAAGTTTGCACATCCCTCGGTCGACATCTACGCCCTCCAGGGCATCCGCCTCATCGCAGCCAACTTGGAGCGGGCTGTCAAGAATGGTCAGGATGTGGAGGCCCGCGAGGCGCTGGCTTTCGGTTCACTCTATGGCGGACTGTGCCTGGGGCCTGTCAATACCGCCGCCGTACATGCTCTGAGCTATCCCCTGGGAGGCGAGTACCACATCCCCCACGGACTGTCGAATGCCATCCTGCTGCCCAGCGTGATGAAGTTCAACATGCCCGCAGCCATCAGGCGATATGCCGAGGTGGCCGTTGCTATGGGCTGTCAGCCAGGCAAGGACGATCAGGAGACCGCCCAGCGTGGTGTCGACTTCATCTATCAGCTGGCCGAAGCAGTAGGCATCCCCCAGAAGCTGTCCGACCTGGGCATTCCCCAGACAGCCGTCGACGGCATGGCTCGTGCTGCTATGGAAGTACAGCGCCTGCTGAAGAACAATCCCCGCGAAGTTACAGAGCAAGACGCCCGGGATATTTACAATTCGCTTTATTAAGGCGGGATATCGAAGCATCGGAATATCGAAGCATCGAGGCACCGAAATATCGAAGCATCGAGGCACCGAAATATCGAAGCATCGAAGCATCGAAATATCGAAATAACGAAATATCGAAACATCGAAATAACGAAAAAATTAAAAAAAAAGCCCCAATGAAACCCATATTAGCCATCACCATGGGCGACCCTGCAGGCATTGGTCCTGAGATTACGGTCCGCGCCCTGAACAGAAAAGAGACCTACGAGAAGTGCCAGCCCATCGTCACGGGCGACGCTGCCATCATGCAACAGGCAGTAAGCCTGTTAGGTTACAACCTGAAGGTAAATGCCGTGCAAAGCGTCAAGGATGCCAAGTTTGAATATGGCACCATCGACGTCTTTGACCTGCAATGTGTCGACCTTGCCACCTTCGAGTTTGGCAAGGTGCAGGCACAATGTGGCAATGCTGCCTTCCAGTATATCAAGAAAGCCATCGAACTGGCAATGGCCGATGAGGTCGACGGTACCGTCACCGCTCCATTAAACAAGGAGGCACTCAACCTGGCAGGCCACCACTTTGACGGACATACCGAGATCTATGCCACGTTTACCAACACCAAGAAATATGCCATGATGCTGGCCGACGAGAACATCCGCGTCATCCATGTCTCTACCCATGTGCCTTTGAGGAAGGCCTGCGACCTGGTGAAGAAAGCTCGTGTCATCGAGTGCGTGGAACTGATTGACGATGCTTGTCGGCAGTTCGGCATCGAGAAACCGCATATCGGAGTGGCGGGCCTGAACCCTCACTCCAGCGAGAATGGCATGTTCGGCTGGGAAGAGGCACAGGAAATCATCCCTGCCATCGAGGAACTGCAGCAGCGCGGCTTCAATGTCGATGGCCCAGTACCTCCCGACAGCGTCTTCGCCAAAGCCAAGTGCGGACAGTTCGATGGTGTCGTAGCCATGTATCACGACCAGGGCCACATCCCCTTGAAGGTCTGTGCCTTCAACTGGAACAAGGAGACGGGCAAGATGGAGTCGGCCTCAGGTGTCAACATCACCCTTGGCCTGCCTATTATCCGCGTATCGGTAGACCACGGAACAGCCTTCGACGTAGCCGGCAAGGGCATTGCCTCCGACTCGGCGATGACGCTTTCCATCGACTATGCCACACGCATGGCGATCTATAGGAAAAACAAGAAATAAGAAATGGCTGGCATGATAGTCATTGCTGATGATATCACTGGTGCTGCTGAGATTGCGGGCATAGCCCACAGTCTCGGCCAGCCCGTGCGTCTCTCCTGCTCCTGTGACAACTGGCGTTGCCACGAAGCCACCAGCGGCACCACCGTCATTGCAACCGATACCCGCTCCATGACTGAGTCTCAAGCTGTCGCTGAGACCCTGAGGATTGCTGATACCATCATGCCGCTGACCGCTGCTGTCTTCAAGAAGACCGACTCCGCCCTGCGCGGACATGTAGTAGCAGAACTGGAGGCACTCATGCAGGCTACGGGTTACCGGCGGGCTGTCTATCTGCCTGCCAACCCGTCGAAAGGACGCATCATCCGCAACGGTACCTATTATATAATAAAGGAAAGAGGAGAGGGGAGAGAGCTGGTACCTATCCACGAAACAGACTTCTCGTTCGACCCCGAGTTTCCTGCCACCACCTCCAAACTGCAGAAACGGTTTCCTGATGCAGCTTCAAAGAGCATCATCATGCCCGATGCCGAGAGCACGGACGACTTGTTCAGCATGGTCCGGCAATACGATGACGGGAAGACGCTCTTTGCTGGTGCGGCAGACCTGTTCTCTGAATACATGAAGACGAGTGGGGCGGTAGTCCGAGCTGGGCGGACTGGTAGTCCGAGCCGGGCGGACTGGGAGTCCGGGCCAGGCGGACTGGACGAGAGCACCCTTGTTCTCTGCGGCTCCACGCAAAGCAAGCCTCTCGATCTGGGCATCGCCATCGCCCCTATGCCTCGGGAAATCTACGACGGTTCCTGCAATCTGTCTTCATGGAATACGGAAGCCTATCGCCAGCAGCACAGTCTCATCCTCACCATTCCCCACACCCATCGCACGGGCAAGGAGGTGGCCGTCCACCTGCGCACCATGATGGCTCGGATGGCCAAGCAGCTGATTGACTATCGCCGCCCTGCCCATCTGGTCATCGAGGGAGGGGCAACCGCATGGGCTACGCTACAGTCGCTGGGGTGGACAGCGTTTGATATAGTACGGCAGATAGCCCCCGGAGTGGTTCAGATGCGGGCCCATAATGGCACACTGGTGACGCTCAAGCCTGGCAGCTATCCCTGGGGAGGCCTGTTTTAGCGTCCCCATTCAATACGATTTCTTGAACCCTAAAACCATCTGGCACGAAACCAATTCGTGGTTAGAGGGCAAACTGGTAGCCAAAGGTTAGCCAGAACGACCCCGTCCGCCAACTCCGCTCAATCTCGTCAACGTTGCACAGGTTTGCTGCACCAATATTGTAGCGAAAGTCGGCCGTGAACGCCTTGTAAGTATAGCTTATGCCGGCAGGAATAGAGACATTCACACGCTTATAGTTGCTGGTAGTCGTATTCGTTGCATTGCCGTCATGTAGCTTGGCAGACATCAGATAGCCCAGTTGCACCCCCGCCTTCAGCGCCAGTCCCGGCAGCAGGTTGGGCTCGATATAGAAGTTCAGCAGGATAGGCACACTGATAAAATGCAGCGTCTCCGACTGTTCGCCCACCTCAGGCAACTTGCCATAGGTATAACCCTCATTCGAATAGAACACGCCCGCTGATACTGCTACCTGCTGCCAAGCCTGATACTCAGCCTCAGCACCAGCAGTCAGTCCGAACCTGTACTTTGCCTTGTACGTTGCCTGGCTGTTGCCCCCCTCGTAGATGACTTCCTGACCAGACAGCTTCGACAGGTTGACACCTACTTTAGGCGTCACCGTCCATTTGCCTATTTCCTGTTGTGCAAAGACACCAATGGCGATAGCCGCCAGCATCGCAGACATAAAAAATCTCTTCATACGTTTCCTTCTTTTTCTTGAAGAAACGCAGAAGAGAGTTTTTTATTGCCTTATCTACAAGCTATTCGATGGTCTTATAGAGCGTTGAGGCGTTATATCGATGCTGCAGCACGTCTAAGATTTCTTCTTCGGTAGAGAGGTTAAAGTCACCAGGGATGGTGTTCTTCAGCGATGCCGCAGCCAGCGAGTATTCCAGCTGTAGCTGGCGATTGCTGGGAAAGAGATTGATGGCATGCAGGAAGCCTCCCATGAAGGCATCGCCCACACCCACGGGGTCTACCACATCGGGAATATCCACGATAGGAGCCTCCAGCAGCTTGCCGTCCGTCCATAGCAGTGCCGTCAGCGTATGGTGCTGCGAGGTGACGATGTTGCGCATACCCATCAGCCACTGCTTGCAGCGAGGGTACTGGGCATGCAGTTCGTCGAACCACTCGCGATATTCCGGAATCTGCATCTTGAAGTTCGAGTCGGTAGCCGTAAACGGGGGCTGCGGATGCTCAGAAATCCACTCGAACTCAATGGCATCGCCAAACATCATATCGCATCGCGACAGCATGCGCTGGAGCGTCTTGCGCGGATTGGCTCCATAGCGCCACAGGTTCTTACGGTAGTTGATGTCGAAGCTGATGGTGATGCCCATCTCCTCGGCAATGTCGAGGGCCTCGAAGGTGGCATCGGCTGCCTGTTGCGAGATGGCTGCCGTGATGCCCGACACCTGGAAGATGTCAGCACCCTTGAGTATCTCGCGCCAAGGTATCATGCCTGGTTCCAGCTCATAGTAGGCAGAGCCTTGGCGGTCGTACACCACCTTGGCAGCCCGCATGCCGGCAGCAGGTTCGAAGTAGTAGGTGCCGATGCGCTGTCCGCCCCATATCACCTGACTTACGTCGACACCCAGCTGTGCCAGGTTCTGTGCTCCGGCGTGTCCTACTGGCGTGTCGGGCAGACGTGTGATATAAGCTACATCTTCATTCTGTGCAGCCAGCGATACAGCCACATTAGCCTCGCTGCCACCATACTTGCTGGTGAACATGTCACCCTGCGTCAGTCGCAGATGACCGGGCTTGGAAAATCGGAGCAGCAACTCTCCGAAGGTTACAATACGTTGTCTTTTCATATCAGTTCTTGTGTATAATTTTTCATCTCTCATCTTTCATTCTCGTCTCTCATTCCGCCAGGGCGAAGTCGAGCTGTCGCTTCTCCAGATTGGCACGCGCTACCTTGATGCGTATGGGGTCGCCCAACTGGTACTTATGATGGTGGCGACGACCAACGAGACAGTAGTTCTTCTCGTCGAAGTCGTAGTAGTCGTCATCCAGGTCGCGCATGGGTACCATACCCTCACAATGGTTGTCGTCTATCTCGCAGTAGATGCCATACGACTGTATGCCGGAGATATGGGCATCGTACTCCTCGCCTACCTTGTCGGCCATGAATTCCACCATCTTGTATTTGATGGAGTCGCGTTCAGCCTGCTGGGCCACCTGCTCCATATCCGAGCAATGTTCGCACAGCTCCTCATACTTCTCCTGATTGGCTGAGCGGGCCCCGTCCTGATACTTGGTCAGCAGTCGGTGGACCATCGTGTCTGGGTATCGCCGGATGGGCGAGGTGAAGTGGGTGTAGTAGTCGAATGCCAACCCGTAGTGTCCGATGTTGTGGGTCGAGTACTTGGCTTTCATCATGGCGCGCAGGGCAACGGTCTCTATCAGCTTCTGCTCGCGCTTGCCCTGACAACCATCCATCAGCGCATTGAGCGACTTGGAGATGGCCCCCTTCGTACCTGCCGTCTTCAGCTTATAGCCAAACTTGACCACAAACTCGCGCAGGGTCTCCAGCTTGGTGGGGTCGGGCTGGTCGTGTACACGATAGGGCAGCGTCTTGGCTTTGGTGCCTTTCTTCACCTTGCCGATGCTCTCGGCTACCGTACGGTTGGCCAGCAGCATGAACTCCTCGATAAGCTGGGTGGCATCGTTCGACTTCTTGAAATAGGCGCGCACGGGTTTGCCCGTCTCGTCGATGTCGAAGTGCAGCTCCTCGCGGTCGAACTTCACTGCACCGCCCTTGAATCTCCGTTCGCGCAGGTGCTTGGCCAGCCGGTCCAGTGTGCGCAGCTCGGCAGCGTAGGGATCATTACTCATTTCTCCTTTCTCATTACTCATTTCCAGAATGGACTGCACCTCCTCGTACGCGTACCTTCTATTACTCTTGATGACGGTATGCGCAATATGGTAGTCCTTCACATTGGCCTCGTTGTCTAAAGTGAAGATGACACTGTAGCACAGCTTCTCCTCATCGGGCCGCAGGGAGCAGATGAAGTTGCAGAGCCTTTCGGGCAGCATCGGGATGGTGCGGTCTACCAGATAGACACTGGTGGCCCGCTTCACCGCCTCCTTATCTATCACGGAGCCTTCTTTCACATAGTGGCTCACATCGGCAATATGCACGCCCACCTCATATAATTTACTATTTTGCGATTTACCATTCACGATTGGGCGGATGCTCAATGCGTCATCAAAGTCTTTCGCATCCTTGGGGTCGATGGTGCAGGTGAACACGTCGCGGAAGTCCTCGCGGCGGGCTATTTCCTCTGGCGTGATGCCCGGGTCTATCTTCTCGGCAGCCTCCTCCACATGCTTCGGATACTTGTAGGGCAGCCCGTATTGGGCCAGGATGGCATGCATCTCCACATTGTTGTCGCCCTCCTTGCCCAGCACGTCTATCACCTCGCCTACTATATTCTTCGAGTCCTTCGACGGCCATTGGGTGATGCGCACCACCGCTTTCTCACCGTCCTTGCCGCCCTTCAGCTTCTTCTTGGGTATCAGGATGTCGTGTACGAAGATGTTGCCCTCGGTGACGAGGAAGGCAAAGTCTTTCTCCACCTTCAGCTTACCCACGGCCTGGTCTACCTTGTGCGACAGGATCTCAACCACCATCGCCTCCTTGATGTGCCGCTCCCTGCGAGCCATCATCGCCACACGCACACGGTCGCCGTTCATGGCAAACAGCGAGTTGCGCTCGCTGACGAAGATAGGCTTGCCGCCATCGTCGGGCTGGAACGAGTTCTTGCCGTTGGCCTTGCGGATAAACGTACCCTCCTGCACCTGGTTCTTCAGGTTCAGACGGTAGGAATTGTCCGATGTCTTGGTCAGATAGTCGTCCCAAGCCATCTCGTCCATCGTTTCTACTGCCAGCATCTTGGCCGGATGAGTCGACAGTTTCAGCTTCTTGAAGATGTCCTTGAACGAGAACGTCTCATTAGGATTCTGCTGGAACAGCGTCTGCAGCAGCTCGGCCAGCATCTTCTTATTCAACCGTTTTCCACTCTTGTGCTTGCTCATAACCTTGCATTTTTTAGTTTCTACGGGCAAAGGTACGAAAAAAATGATAATTCGCAATTGATAATTGATAATTATTTTCTACCTTTGCAGGCATGGAGCAACTTTTGCATTACTGCTGGAAGCACAAGATGTGGCCTGCAACAGGGTTGGAGACCACCGACGGCCGTCAGGTTGAGGTGCTCGACCCAGGCCTGCACAACCGCAATGCCGGTCCTGACTTCTTCAACGCGAAAGTGAAGATTGGCGGCACGCTGTGGGTGGGCAACGTCGAGATTCACGACCGCTCGTCGCATTGGTACCAGCATGGTCACGACCACGATGCCAACTACGACAACGTAGTGTTGCATGTAGTGGGCGATGCCGACCGTGAGGTGCAGACCTCACGGGGCGATTTCGTCCCACAAGTGGTGATGGCCGTTCCCACTACGGTTCAGGAGAACTACGAGGAACTACTGCGCACCGACTCCTATCCCCCCTGCTATAAGATTATCCCCAGTCTGACGCGGCTCACCGTCCATTCCTGGATGGCAGCCCTGCAGACCGAGCGGCTGGAACAAAAGACCATTGCCATCCAGCAGCGCGCCCAGCAGGCCAACGGCTCGTGGGAGGATGCCTACTTCACGACGCTGGCCCGTAACTACGGCTTCGGCATCAATGGCGACGCCTTCGAGGAGTGGGCCCGACATATTCCCCTGCAGGCTGTGGGCAAGCATCGCGACGACCTCTTCCAGATTGAGGCCATCTTCCTGGGACAGGCAGGACTGCTGCAGCTGGAGGCCATCCCTGAGCGCTATCAGAAAGACGCGCTGAACGAGGGCTACTTCGCCCGACTGCGCAACGAATACCTGTATCTGGCACATAAGTTCTCGCTGCAGCCTATGGACTACAAGCGCTGGCGATTCCTGCGACTGCGACCCCAGAACTTCCCACACATCCGCATCGCACAGCTGGCCAACCTCTATTATCAGCGCAAGGCCGGTCTCTCGCAGCTTATCGACTGTACCGATATGGTGAGCCTCAGCCAGCGGTTGCAGACCCAGGTGACTCCCTACTGGGAGACCCACTACACCTTCGGTTCTGAGAGTATTCGCAACGCCAAGCACCTGTCGCCCTTCAGCATCAACTTGCTCATCATCAACACCTGCATCCCCATGCTCTTTGCCTACGGACGGCATACGGTCCGCGAGGAGTTGTGCGACAGGGCTTTCGACTTCCTCGAACAGCTGAAGGCCGAGCAGAACCACATCATCCGCATGTGGCAGGAGTGCGGACTGGAGGTCAAGACAGCAGGCGACTCGCAAGCCCTCATCCAGCTGAAGAAGGAATACTGCGACAAGAAAGACTGTCTGCGCTGCCGCATCGGATATGAGTACCTGAAGCGCCAGCAGCCTCCTATCCCCAATCACCCCCCAAAACCCCACTAACGCCCACATCACCCACAACCCCCCACTAAAAAGAATATCAGAATGAGAAAATACGTTTTTGAATGCCGCATGGAAGTGCGCGACTATGAGTGTGACATTGAAGGCATTGTGAACAATGCCAACTATCTGCATTATACGGAACATACCCGCCACCTGTTCCTCAAGCAATGCGGCCTGAGCTTTGCAGAGATGCACTCACGGGGTATTGATGCCGTTGTGGCACGTATGGAACTGCAGTACAAAGCCCCTCTGCGCTGCGACGACGAGTTCATCTCGCGCCTGTGGCTGGAGAAGGACAGCTTCAAGTATATCTTCCATCAGGACATCTATCGTGCTTCCGACGAGGCTATCTGCTTCAAGGGAAAAATCATGCTGGTCTGTCTCGTCGACGGACACCTGGGACAATGCGATGAGTACGACCGCGCCTTCGCCCCCTACCTGCAACCCCGCTGACTTTTTGTTTTCTGTCCTATGTAGCAGGATTAGATGCCTGACACCACAAAACGAGTACCTTGGGTATATTCTGAGTCGAGGACGAGGCTATATCCCATAGATACTGCAAGACGGCGAGCCAGAGAGAGACCGATGCCAAGACTGTGCTCATCGGCTGACAGACGGACAAAGGGGTCAAAAATACGCTCAGCATCATCAGCAGAAATAACAGGGCCTTCGTTGCTGACGGCAATAGAATAGGTTTCGTCAGTATCTGCATAGCAGCTCATCAGCACCTTGCCACCGGTAGCATACTTATCGGCATTGTCGAGCAGACAGTCTAACAACTCATGCAACATCGGGCTGACAACGACCGTCGCGTCTTCAGGCACTGTGGTGCTGAACTCCATATCCAACGTGCGGTTCTTGTCTATCGCAGAAGGGTGCAGGTCGTAGCTGTTCAGGATCGACCGTACCATTTCATTCAACCCCATCCTGTCCTGTTTTGGTGTAGGCACATCATCGCCATAGAGACTAAACAGAACTAACTGATTCGTAGAGGTGGCCACATGGTAGGCATCACGGCACACACCAGTGCGCAGCTGCATATATTCTTCGTGTGGTATCTGTCCGTTTGAGTCGATTATCAGCTCTGCTGTATTAATCAGGGTAAATAGCGGAGAGCGTAGCGCATTGATGCAGATTTGCTTCTCTTCGTCGGTAATACCTGCCTCCCCCTGGGCGTAGGAGTCGAGCATAGGATCCATCAGCGACTCTATGGTTCGTGCGGCATTGAGGATGTCACTGTACCGTTTGGGACGCTCCTCGGGCTTAAGCAGGAAATTCGGGTTGTTGAAAACGCGTGCATAGCCCCTCAACACACTAATAGGCGACTTCAACTTATCCTGTATCGTGCTGACAAAGGCCCGACGGATGGCCTGTCCGGCCTCTGTGCGACGACGCGCCTCCTGCAACTGTAGGAACTGCTCCTTCAGACGCCTGTTCTTCTTGTGGCGATAGACAAGCATACCTGCAAGCAGGCCAATGATAGCCAGTGCCATCAGGCCAACGATGACCAACTGCATGCGCCTCTTCTCAGCCTTTTCCTGTTCGTACTGAAACATGTCGATGTCGTGAGTCATATCCATCAAGTGTTGCTCTAACGACTCGCGCTCGTCAACAAGCATAAGGCTGTCCTTTAACTTAGAAGCTTGCAAGGCCTGATGCCAGTCGCCCATCTCCTCAAAGACGTTGATGCGCAGCTCCGTAGCTGTCAGTGGCACTTTGATGGAGTCGCACCAAGCGAGTGCCTGCTGATAGTTTTTCTGCAAAAGGTTGTGGCACACCATCACCTGTTCGAGGTTGGCAGCATTAAACTGCCCGGGCTGGTGGTGACGGATGCTGTCATAACGTGTGAAATAGCGGTAGAAGGATTCTCGGTCGCCCATCTTGTTGGCAATGATGCACCGATACCCCAGTACACCGCTCTCGTAGATCGGATTTCTCAGCATCTGCTGGGGCAGGCTGTCGAGGCAGGCCATAGCCTCAGCGGGACGGCTGAAACTAAGTGACTGGGCCAGCGAGAGATAAGCGTTGAACAATGCCACGGAATCTTTCTCGGCATCAATGTTCCTAAGCGCTCGCCTGAAGTATTTCTCACCCACCTCAGGCTGGTTGCAGTTGTTGAAGAAAATGCCCAGCCCCATGTTGGACATATAAAGATACTGTTCCTGATGACGATTCTTCATATCTTCGGTAAGACGGTGGATTTCGGCATAGGCACGATGAAACCGCTTATGGTTCACCTCGTATATTACACGGTTCATCCACGTGCGGTAATACGTTGCCCAGTCCTGACGTTTCTTCAGGTGAGCCATAAGCGTCTGATGAGCCTCGTAGAACGTTGAATCGCTGCCACTGGCCTGTGCCTCATAAAGACGCCGTATCATTTGCTCTTGTGCCGAGGGGCGCTGTTGCTGGGCTGCAGGCCTGTCCTGGGCTGCGAGGGTTATACTCGCTGCCAGCAGCACCACGATGAAAGCTATATTCTTCATATATAATATCATTATTTGTTTCAGCTGGTTAAGATTCATGTATCTTCAATCTATATTAAATCATGCTGCAAAATTACAAAACTTTTCAGACACATGCAAGAATTAAGATACCTTCATATAGCACTTTTTGCTTATTCTGAAACAATTTTTGCTGATTTTGCAAGTGAAATCGTGATTTCTGCGATTTTTCTTTGCATTTCGCTCAATTTGCACTATCTTTGTCGGCAATATGAGCGGTGAAGAGATATATTATAGCATAGCGCTGACGCGCATGACGGGTTTCAATGCAAGCATTGCACTGCGCCTTTATCAGGCGATGGGCAGCAGTCAGGCGGTCTATGACAATCGGCTTGCGATAGGTGATATATTGGCCGATGCCTCACCCCGTCTGCGCGAAGCGATGCAGCACTGGGACGATGCCCTGCGCCGGGCAGCTGCCGAAATGGACTTTATCACCAAGAATGACATCCGCGCACTGACCTTCAACGACGACGACTATCCGCAGCGCCTGCGCTCGTGTACTGATGCACCCATCATCCTGTTCTACAAAGGCTCTGCCAGCCTGAACCAGAGTTACATCCTCAATATGGTAGGCACACGTCACTGCACCAGCTACGGACAGGACCTCGTAACTCACTTCCTGCGCGACCTGCGACAGCTTTGTCCTAAGGTTCTGGTGGTCAGCGGATTGGCTTACGGTATCGACATCTGCGCCCATCGCCAAGCGTTGCTGCAGGGCTACGAAACAGTAGGAGTGCTGGCCCACGGACTCGACCAGATTTATCCTACTGCCCACCGCTCCACAGCGGTAGAGATGCTCCGTCAGGGCGGACTGCTAACAGAATACATGACGCAGACACAGCCCGTAGCCAACAATTTCCGTCAGCGCAACCGCATCATTGCTGGTCTTTCGGATGCCACCATCCTGGTGGAGAGTGCCTATAAGGGTGGCGGACTCATCACCTGTCGCATTGCCCAGGAGTACGGACGCGACGTCTTTGCCTTTCCGGGAGCCGTCAGCATGCCTTACTCCGCAGGCTGCAACCTGATGATTCGCAACAACACGGCAGCCCTCATCACCTCGGCACAAGACTTTGTCGAGTCCATAGGATGGCAGACGCAGCAGCAGAAGCCAGAGGCAATAGAGCGGGAGCTGTTTCCCAACCTCACCACAGAAGAGCAGCAGGTCGTCAGCCTGCTTCAACAGACCAACGACCTGCAACTTAATGTCATCAGCATCAAGACGAATCTGCCTATCGGACAACTTACCGCCCTCCTCTTCCAGCTGGAGATGAAAGGACTCGTCAAGCAGCTTGCTGGCGGCAACTACCATCTTATTTACTAAAAATCAGCAATCCGTATCTTCAGCTGGTGCTTCTGCTTGTGGTCAATGCTATAGCGCTTCAGCACTCCTGGGCCGCAGCTGCTGTTGCCCAGTCCCATGACGGCACAGTCGATGCTGAGATAGGTTTTGCCCTGATCCTCCAGCTCATGGTCGTGGGTCTTGGAAGCGATATACTGAGCCGCGTAAGGCAGTGCCGAGAAGGAGAACGCATTGTCTACGGCCTCGATGCGGAGCTTCTTCCCCTTCTTGGTTTTCAGTTCCACATAGGTGCAGTCTTCGTGGTTGCCTGAGTCTTGCGGACGCGGATAGTGTACATACTGCTGAGCGACGGTAGACTGCCAGAATGCAACGGGGCATGACTGCTTGCGGTCGGGATAGTTGTCCCAGGGTCCTCGTCCGTACCACGCCAGCTGGTCATACTCGCGAGGCAGTTCGATGACGATGCCTATGCGCGGCAACGGGGGCAGCGTGTCAGGAATCTCAAAGGTGAAGGTCAGTTCGTTGCCGTCCTGCTCCATCGTCATCGGAAGGGTGTAGGTGGCCAGTCCGCAGCGTTTCCAGTCTTTGGCGAGCCAGTTGCCAAAGCTCTTGTCGTTGTCTGTTGGGGCGCGGAAGCATTGTGGACGGATGCCGTCCACCACAGCAGCCAGCCGTTCGGACAGTCGTGCCGTCTTCTTTACGCCCTGCGGACGCTTCGTGCCACCACTCTGCACACCGATGGCCTGACGGTGGTCTACGGCCACATATTGCTCGCCTGCCAGTCGGGCTGCCTCGCCATACACCTGCTGCACCTCAAAGTACTTGGGTGTCAGCTGGCGGTCGCTCATCACCACACCGTTCATGCAGAAGGCGTTGAGGTTGGGCTTGTCGCCAAAGTCACCGCCATAGAGCACCTGACCGCCAGGTTGGATAATCCCCTGGTCAGCCCAGTCCCAGATGAAGCCACCCAGCAGACGGGGGTTGGCATTGATTTCATCCCAATATTCCCTGAAGTTGCCAAGTGCATTGCCCATCGAGTGGGCATACTCTGAGGTCATCACAGGTCGCGGACCTCCGTCGGAACCCTCCCACGAACAGCGGTCGTCAGGTCGCTGAGCAATCTCGACAAGTCGCTCCCAGCGGGCATTCTCTGCCCGTTCCTGGTCGGCACCGTCAGGGATGCCGGGGTTGAGGTAATCGTCCATCACCCTGGGATAGAAGCGCGAGATGACATCCACGGTCTGGGGGTCGGTCGCCGTTCGCTGCCTATCCGACTGCACACTACCTATCCCCTGTGCACCCTCATAGTGAACAGGGCGCGTGGGGTCAAACTCGTGAAGCCATGCCGACATCGCTGCGTGGTTGGCTCCATAGCCGCTCTCGTTGCCCAGACTCCAGAAGATGATGGATGGATGGTTCTTGTCGCGCTCTGCCATTCGCACTGCACGGTCCATGAAGGCATTGTGCCAGTCGGGCGTTGAGGCCAGTGTGCCGCGCAGTCCGTGGGTCTCGCAGTTGGCCTCATCCATCACATAGATGCCCACCGAGTCGCACAGCTCATACCAGCGAGGACAGTTGGGGTAGTGGGCCAGACGGACGGCATTGATGTTGGCCTGCTTCATCAGCTGCAGGTCGCGCAGCATCAGCTCCTCCGTCATCACGCGTGCCCTATATGGATCGTGCTCGTGGCGGTTGACACCACGCAGCTTGACAGCCTTTCCGTTGATGAGCAGCTGTCCGCCCTTGATGTTGATGGCGCGGAAGCCCACCTGCTGGGTCACCTGTTCCACAGTCCTCCCGCTGGCATCCACGAGGCGCAGGTTGAGGGTATAGAGGTGAGGATGCTGGGCAGTCCACAGAAGCGGGTGGTCTACCTTGATGGCCATGCGGTCGAACTTGCGGTAGCCGCGCTGCGAGAACCACTCGTTCATGCGCGCTGCCTTATGGGCCAGGTCAAGCACCACATCGGCTGCTACAGTGTCTGTGCCCACCCTGTTGTCTCCGTCCAGCAGTGTGGCAATGAGGCTGTAACCCTCGCCCGTAGCGCCACTATATACCGAGAACTGCGGGTTGATGGTCAGCAGCCATTCTCCGCTCCACCCTGAGGGAGACACGGGGAGCGTTCTGACGGCTACATCCCTCAGACGTACATCGGGCGTATGGTAAAGCAGCACGTCGCGGTGGATACCACCAAAGCGCCAAAAGTCCTGGTCCTCCAGATAGGAGCCGTCGCTGTACTTATACACCTCGACAGCTATCTGGTTTTCTCCGCTCTTCACGTAGGGAGTGACGTTGAACTCCGATGCTTCCATCGAGCCCTGACTGTAGCCTACGCGCTGACCGTTCACCCATACATAGAAGGCCGACATCACCCCCTCGAAGCGCAGGAAGGTCTGGCCGTCCTGCCAACTGGCGGGTAGGCTGAAGGTGCGTCTGTACTGTCCTGTGGGGTTGCGCTCCTCATAGGTGGTCCACTCGCGCTTGGGCTGACTTGTCACGCGTGGCGGGTCAATCTTAAATGGGTATCCGGCAGAGACGTAGATGGGCGTGCCGAAGTGGTAGTCACCGCTGTTCACCTCCCAGTTGGCTGGTACGGGAAACACGATCCAGCGACTGTCATCGAAGTCGGTGCGATAGAAGTCCTTCACGCGCTGGGTCGGTGTCTGTGTCCAGCTAAAGCGCCACTCACCGTTCAGCGACAGCTGCCGGTCGCCCTTCTGTTCACCATAGGGGATGAAGTAAGCCCGTGCTGGCTCACGGCCAATCTGCAGCACGTGGTTGTCCTCCCAGTCGTGATGCTCTTGGGCCTGTGTATATGCCGTTGCCAGCATGCATAGTAATATAAGTAACTGTTTCATATACTATATTAAAGTGAATAAATAATAATAGATGCAAAGGTAAGAAAGAAAAAAGCATCACCATCAATTCCTTTTGTCTTTTAGCATATATTAACGCCTGAGACATGAATACTTCAGAAAGTTGAATTACCTTTGCAGGCATAAAACAACCAGGGTATACCAGATAAGGACAAATGGATACTATTCACATTTAAATTATAATAACAAAATGAAAAGAGTATTTTTTGGTATTGTACTTCTGTTGCTTGCAGTAGCAGGCTATTCGCAGGACATCAAAGGGAAGTGGGTCACCGAGGCAGGCGACGCACAAGTGGAAATCTATGAGCAGAACGGCAAGGTGAACGGCAAGATAGTCTGGCTGGCTAAAGGACCTGACACCAAAGACGTGCACAACAAGAACGAGAAACTGCGCAGCAGAAAGCTCATGGGAGTCAACATCCTCACAGGCCTGACCAAGAAGGAAGACAAATGGGAGGGCGGACGCATCTACAACCCCAAGAACGGTAAGGACTACAAGTGCGCCATCTGGCTGGAAGGAGACAAGCTGAAGGTGCGCGGATACATCGGCTTCCTGTATGAGACGCAAACTTGGAAGAGAAAATAAGAAGAACATTCATTAGGTCTGCACTCCACTGCTGTTCGGATGCAGACCTAATGATTTAGAAACTCTTCAGCCAGGCCTTCAGGTCGAGCATCATCTCGAAGTGGTAGGCAAACGACTGCCGTATGCCAAAGCCATGACCGCCCGTAGGGTAGATGTGCATCGAGGCTGGGACACCATGGGTGTAGAGCTGTTCGTAATAGTTGAGGCTGTTGACGGGCAGCACCACCCGGTCGTCGTGTGCCAGA
The DNA here is from genome assembly GCA_946548065.1 of uncultured Prevotella sp. Taxonomy (GTDB): domain Bacteria; phylum Bacteroidota; class Bacteroidia; order Bacteroidales; family Bacteroidaceae; genus Prevotella. Next base: position 48,786 of record CAMNPM010000011.1, read on the forward strand.
GCGAGGAAGCATCGTGGCGTATGCTTGCCAATGTGCTGCTCGTTGCAGTATTCGTTCATCAGCTTGCGCTTGGGAGCCTTGCCCAGCAGGTTGTTGCGCGAACCTTGATGCGTGGTACCTTGCTCCATCGAGATGACGGGGTAGAAGAGTATCTGGAAGTTGGGAGCAGCATCGCCCGAGGCATGGGTGGCCACAGTAGAAGCCAGATGTCCGCCGGCCGAGAAGCCCATGATGCCTATGTCCTGTGGGTTGATGTGCCAGGCCTGCGCGTTGCGGCGTACCAGTCGGATGGCCTCTTCTGCATCCTCGGCAGGTACGCGGTAGTGGCCGTGGGGCATGCGGTATTTCAGTACGATGAGCGCAATGCCCTGTCCGTTGAAGAACGGTGCCCAGTCGAGTCCCTCATGCTGCATGGCCAGGTGCTGGTAGCCACCGCCAGGACAGCAGACAATAGCGCGGCCGGTGGCCTTGCCGGCATCGGGCAGGAAGACGGTGACCTTCGCCATGTCGGCAGGGTCGCCATTGCTGGTACGAGGGCCTTCTGGCCATAGGTTTATCTCTTCGCCTTTTTGGGCACAACAAGTAATGAACGGGAGGAACATCAACAGTAAAAGCAGTAATTTTTTCATAATTCTTGGGTTTAATGCTGCAAAGTTACAAATTTTTGTTTACCTTTGCAGCAAGAAACAGCTAAAAACTTTAATACGATGCGTAAAAAGATTCTTTTGACAGTATTGTCGTTGTTTGCAATGAGTGCTCAAGCAAAGGTGAAGTTGCCCCATCTGGTAAGCGACAACATGATTATCCAGCAGCAGACCGACGTTCGTCTGTGGGGATGGGCCAAGGCTGGCAGCAAGGTTGTTGCCACCACGTCGTGGTCCGACCAGCGCAGCGTGGCCAAGGTTGACAAGGATGGCCGCTGGCTGCTGACCGTGCGCTCGCCCAAAGCCAGCTACGAGCCGCTGACCATCACCTTCGACGATGGTGACGGAGCTGTGACCATTCAGAACGTGTTGGCCGGAGAGGTGTGGGTATGTGCCGGACAGTCGAACATGGAGATGCCCGTCAAGGGGTTTGGCAACTGCCCTGTGCTCAACTACAATCAAGAGGTGCTCAACGCTGCCGGCCGCTGTCAGGTGCGCTCAGCCAAGATTCCAAGCATCATGCGCATGACTCCCCAGGAAGATGCCGACACCAGGTGGCGCGAGTGCTCGCCACAGACCGTCAGCGAGTTCTCGGCAACGGGATATTTCTTTGCCAAGCTGGTGAACAAAGCCCTCGACATCCCCGTGGGACTGATTGAGGCCAACAAGGGCGGCTCGCGTGTAGAGAGCTGGCTGACAAAGGAGAATCTGGAGAAATATACCAAAGAACCTACCGACACGATGGGCATCGTGAACTTCAAGAAGGAATGGGACTATCATCGTGCGCTGGTATGGGGCAACGGTACGTTCAACCCCATCCTGAACTATACGGTGAAGGGCATCCTCTTCTATCAGGGCTGCTCGAACGTGGGCGACCCTGGCAATCAGTACTCAGAGCGTCTGAAGCTGCTGGTGGAGCAATGGCGGGCACAGTTCAAGCTGGGCAACATCCCATTCTACTTCGTGCAGATAGCACCCTATGACAGCGGCAACAAGCAAGGCACATGGAACGCCATGCTGCAGGAACAACAGTTCCGCGCCTCGCAGATCATCCCCAATAGTGGGCTGGTGTGTACCAACGATGCCGTTTACCCGTATGAAGGAACTCAGATACATCCTGCACAGAAACAGAAGGTAGGGCAACGCTTGGCCTACCTGGCCCTGAACAAGACCTACGGTATGGAGAGCGTCATCTGCGAGAGCCCTTCGTTCAAGGATATGCAGGTGAAGGGCGACACGGTGATGATACACCTCAACAACGAGTATGGCGGGATTAGTCGGTTTGAGGACATACAAGGTTTCGAGGTGGCAGGCAGCGACCGCGTGTTCCATCCTGCCACGGCGGCTCATTTCTGGCAGCCCGGCGGCGGCTACTGGGACGAGTGCATCACGATAACGAGCCCCCAGGTGAAGAATCCCGTTGCCGTGCGTTACTGCTTCCGCAACTGGCAGCTCGGCAACCTGGCCAATCAGGGCGGACTGCCACTCTTCCCCTTCCGTACAGACAACTGGGAGCAGTAAGGTGAGAGTTGAGAGATGAGAGGTGAGATGGGTCATCCATTAGAGATATTCAGATATTGCCCTGTATGTGGCAGTGAGCATTTCCTGGTCAACAACTTCAAGAGCAAGAAGTGTCAGGACTGCGGCTTCACGTATTATGCCAACCCCTGCTCCGCCACCGCCGCCTTTATCGTGAACGACCGCGACGAGATGCTGGTGGTGAGGCGCGGCAAAGAGCCTGCCAAGGGTACGCTCGACCTTCCTGGCGGATTCGTTGACATGGGTGAGACGGTGGAGGAAGGCATGCGCAGGGAAATCAAGGAAGAAACGGGCCTGGAGGTGAAGGACATCCAGTATCTTTTCTCCTCCCCCAATATATATATGTATAGCGGCATGGGTGTCCACACACTCGACATGGACTTTCTGGTGCCAGTGGAAGGAAGCTCTATACCAGTCACCGCTGCCGACGATGCTGCTGAGGCCTTATGGATACCCATCAGCCAGGTGAACCCTGCCGACTTCGGACTCACCAGCATCCGCAACGCTGTTATCCGCTTCCTCAGCGACCGCGATAGTACATAAGTTTGTACCTATTTATTGATGATGAAACAGCAGCTTGCATATATCATGCTATTGGTGGTGGCTATGATGGGATGCACCACAGAGGGCGAACGGGCGCAGATGCGCTCAGGCCTCGACAGCATCAACTCGCGCAACCGCAACGACCAGCCCTTCACCGTACAGGATGTAGCGCCCTATGTCCGCTTCTTCGATGACCACGGCACACCCAACGACCGTCTGCTGGCCCACTACCTGCTGGGCCGCGCCTACTACGAACACGGCGAGGCCCCCATGGCCTTGGAGTGCTATCACGATGCCGTAGAGTGTGCCGACACCACCTCAGCCGACTGCAACTACGCCCAGCTGGCCAGGGTGTATGGGCAGATGGCAGAGATATTCTACCACCAAGGACTCTATCGGCAACAGCTTGAACTTGGCAAGCAATCAGTGAAATATGCATGGTTAGGAAGGGACACCCTTGCCGCACTAATGAGTTATGAGCAAGAAAGCTATGCATACAAAGAACTTGGACTAAGTGACTCTTCAATAGCTATAATAGAAGATGTTTCTAAACAGTATTCCGAGCATGGCTATTATTCCCATGCTGCTATTGCCTTGGGAGGTAATTTACGTGAGCTCTTAGCAAAAGGTGAATATAAGAAAGCCAGAAACTATATTGAAATATATGAATCCAACTCTGGCCTTTTTGATGCAAATGGCAATATTGATGCAGGAAGAGAAATATACTATTATTATAAAGGTTTGTTGTATTTAAAGGAGTCTCAGCTAGATTCGGCAGAATACTGGTTCAGAAAAGTACTAAATGATGGAATGGACTACTACAGTAAGAATTCTGGAGCATATGGACTTGCAAAACTCTACTTACAACGGCACATGAATGATTCTGCCATAAAATACTATGCTCATTCCTATGCCATGAATGATTCGGCATATCGGAATATGGCAACGAATACGATTGCTAGGATGCAAGCTATGTTTGACTATTCACGGCACCAAGCTGCTGCAATTCGAGAACATGAGAAGGCAACTCAAGCTAGCAGACAGCTACTACTAAGCCTTATAGTGCTATTGACAATTACACTTACAGCGTCCTGGCTATATATAGCACGCAGACAAGTCATTGACAATCATAGAAGGACAGCATCAGAGCTAAACACTGTCAGAGAAGAACTGGCAGAGCTCCGGCTAAACAATTCTGCCAATGAACAATCTATCAAAGAGAAAGAGTTGAGGATAACACAGTTAGAACAAAAATTGGGCAAATATGCCAGATTAGTATATTTCGGTGCCGTAAAGGCAGAAAACGATTTACAGCTTTCACCTAATTATCAAAGGATAAAGGCTTCCGTCTACAAAGGACAACTGCTTCAGGAACGCGACTGGACTCTCACCTATCAACTGACAGAGGAATATTTACCTGGCTACACAGACTTTTTGAACTCAAACTTGAAACGGGATTCTATCGAATATCGTGTATGCCTGCTGCTTCGTTTGCACTTCAAAGCTGGCGAAATAGCAAACGCACTCAGCGTAACACCTCCCTATATCTCAAAAGTCAGCACGGCAGTGCTTGCCAATCTTTTCGGGAAAAGAGGTAGTTCAAAGGAATTATCCAAGGAACTAATCAAAATCAGTTGAACCAAATTGGTTTATTTTAGGGCAATTTCCTGTGGTAATCGTCTGTATTTCAGTTGGTTTTACCTAGTTAATTTCTGGTTAATTCTTAAAGTCGATTTTTGTTTCCAGTCTCTGCTTTTTCTTGTAATTTTGCAGGTGATTCACTAATAATTAACAAAGCTTCTATTGCATATGAAAAAATTACTATTTATTTTTGTTTCCTTTATTTATTGTATTCCTATATACTCAAATGAAGACGATACTATTCTATATTTAAATAGGCTGAAAATAGATAATAAGAAAATCGTTAAGGAGATAAAGCGAAATCTAAAAGACATGAAGGATGTGTACAATCTTTCTGCGCCTAACGATACCTTCTTATTAGCTTTTTATACTATCGATAATTGCTTGTATTTTTCTGTGATTGCAAAGAGCAGGAAAAATATCTGTAAATACGAAATAACTGAAAAAGATATTCTTGGATATACTATAATTAAAAATAATTATTTCATTATCTGTGGTGAGAATAATAATCAAATTAAAAAATTGAAAGAGAATCATTTTTCACTTTTATTGTCAGATGTTCCACCAGTAATTGATGGCTTTCCTCCTTGTTGGACTTTCAAAATTGAAAAAAATGGAATAACCTTGATAGAAAGGTATATTCCAAAGGCGAATAATTATCACATAAAATTTCCTTAAAAGAATCGCAGATCAGGGGACTCTAATTAAAAATAAATTGTTTATATCTTAGTATGAGGAAACGCTATATCGTTTGGGGGTTAATTGCTTTTACAATAGCATCATTCTATATTAATAGGAACGTCTATTACGTAGGCAAATGGGACATGTATGTCATAGTAGAAAACAAAAACAGATACCAGCATGACACTGTTACAGTATTCCTCAGTGATTCGAGATGGTCTTATGGGGACAATTATGTTAAATATTGTCCTGAATCTGCAGAGATGTCAAATTTACGATTATTTCCTTTCAAAGATACATTATATGCTGTAGAAATGAACATGGAGATTGTAGACATAAAATCGAAGGACTTCCACATTAAACCTGTCCACCGGATATGGGTAGACAAAATAAGACCTAATAATGGTGACTATTGGTCGGACTCAATTTTTCTAAAAGAAGAAATACCTTATTGGATTAGTGTTAATCATAGGCATGGAATATATAAAAGTTGGAAATTTCATTTGGAGTTATTCAAAAACTGAAAAATGATCAATAGATTGCAACGCCACACTCTCGAAGAGAGAACCGACCCCATGATTCATGATTCTCCAAAAGAGAATGGAGCAGATGGAAGATTATGGAAGAAAAAATGAGTGAAACTATGAGAATTGTATTTGTATTATTTACTATATTGGTACAACAGGTACTTTTTGCACAAGATGTAGAAGATAATAGAGTTCCTGTTTGTGGCTATTACTATGAAATATACGATAAAAAAGAAATTACAGACTATTATGTGAATCAATATAAACGATTTACCAGAGAGGAGACATATTCTACAACAATAGATGTTAGTCATAAGAATCACCTAATAATATCCGAAATAGCAGGACGTGAGCTATTTAAAAGGAATCAAAAAGAACCATTATGGGACAGATTTCCTGAAATATGCTCTGATACGGTTTATATATATCCAAAACAATCCGAAACATATCTTTATCAACAATGTGGCTTGGAGTTGGTGCATTTAGGAAAGATTGATTTTATAAAAAATTGTGCATTGAAGTTATCTCCCTTTTATGCTTCTCCCAATAGTAAAAAATTGTTCAGGTGTTTCTTCTTTAAAGGTACAGCATTTATTAGAAACATAAATGAATTGACTCAAAAATGGTCATCTATGCTACTTGACGCTCATGCTGTTGGTGATTTAAAAAATAAGAGGTACATGTTGGTTGTTGATGACATTCAAACATATACACCATATATGCTGTTGGAAACCCTTCCAATATGGATTCCTATGGAAAATTGGAGTTCTGAATGACAAAAAGGAGATAAAAAAGCGGAGAAAGCTAGAGATAGTTCTTGCTCTGGCAAACAATTTCTTCGATTACTAAATATCCACTTCTAGTCCAATCATTTAGTAGAATAAAAGACGTAGATAACTTTTACTTAAACCAAGAAATATGAAACAGATATTATTATCCATCATATTCGCATGACCATTTTTGGACAGAAACCTGGGCAAACTATCTATCAAAGAGTTATTTTGGAACAAGTTGGATTGGATTGAAATATGGGTATCCTGCTGTAAATATTAGTTGGATTAATAGACTTCGTATAAATGTAGCTAGATATTTACCTTAAAGTTTGGTAATATTATATGTAACTAAGATATTTTTAGTAATTTTGCACATAATAATTAGTAGAAAAACAATGAAAAAATTCTTATCAATGACATTCTGTTTGTTTTTTCTTGCTTCTTGTCTTCCCGTGTGGGATACCATGGAAAGTATGAGAATAAAGAATTGTACAACAGATACATTACTTATTGGT